>SXKQ01000014.1 GCA_005778045.1 Planctomycetia bacterium | reverse complement strand
GTCGTTCATGATCTCGCAGATCACGCCGGCGGGCCGCGCCCCGCACAGCCGCGCGAGGTCGACCATGCCCTCGGTCTGGCCGCCGCGCACGAGCACGCCGCCGTCGCGCGCGCGCCGCGGGAAGATGTGAACGGGGCTGACGAGGTCGCTCGCCTTCGCGCCGTTCGCGGCTGCGGTACGGCTCGTGTGCGCGCGGTCGGCGGCGCTGATGCCCGTGGTCACGCCGCTCGCGGCCTCGATCGAGACCGTGAAGCCCGTGCCCATGCGGCTCTTGTTGTCCTGCACCTGCATCTCGAGCCCAAGCTGGTCGCACAGCTCGCCCGACATCGGCATGCAGACGAGCCCGCGGGCCTCGCGCGCCATGAAGTTGACCATCTCCGGCGTGACGAACTCGGCGAGGCAGGCGATGTCGCCCTCGTTCTCGCGGCCGGGGTCATCGACGAGGATCACCATGCGACCGCGGCGGAGCTCGTCGAGAATTTCCGGGATGGGGCTGATCGTCATGGCAGCGGCTTTTGGGCGGGAGCGTTCGGCAGCCCCTCGGCGGGAGTGCGCGAAGCGCTCATTGTAGGACAGCGCGGACGCCGCACGTGTGGTGGGCGATGAGCTGCCCCCCGTGGAGCACCGCTGGCGGGTCGATCAGGGTCCGCTGCGCCTCCGTTGGCGCCCCGCGCAGCCGTTTCCGGCGTTTGGGTCGGAAAGCGGCCCGTTTTCTACGCTCTGGCTTCGCCGCGAGCACCAGATCCGGCTCCCGGAACTCGCGGAGACGCCCGATCGTTCTGAAAGAGCTCAGGAGTCCGCGAAAGTCCTTCGCGCTAACCCCTGAGACTCGTGACGAGTTTCCGGGTCGCAGATTACGATTCAGAGGCTCGCCTTCTCGACTCTTGGAAAACTCGCGCTTCATGAGCCTCACACACCTCTGGCGGTCCTCCCGATTGCTCCGCGTCGCCACGCCCGTGCTGGCGCTCGGCTCGGCCACTCTGCTCAGCGCCTCGTTGGCGACCACGGTCCCCAACGAGGTGCTCATGCCCGGCACCCAGGAGCTGCAGGTGTCGACCTTCGACCCGAGCTCCAACTGCGAGATGTGCCACGGGCAGTACGACCCCGAGGTCAGCCCGTACGAGACGTGGTCGGGCAGCATGATGGCCCACGCCAGCCGTGACCCGATGTTCTGGGCCGCGCTGCCGATCGCCGAGCAGGACTTCGGTGGCTCGGGCGACCTGTGCCTGCGTTGCCACACCCCGTCGGGCTGGTACGACGGTCGCTCCCAGCCCACCGACGGCTCGGCCCTCTCGGCCGACGACTTCGACGGCGTGAGCTGCGAGTTCTGCCACAAGCTCACCAACCCCGACGACAGCGAGATCCTCGGCGAGCACTATCCGCCCTTCAAGGCGAACGACGGCGGCAACCCGGCCGAGGGGTATCGCGGCAGCGGACAGGCCGTGCTCTACGGAGGCTTCGAGCGCCTCGGTCCCTACAGCGACCCGGCCGCGTTCCACGCCTGGTCGCAGTCACAGTTCCACCGCAAGTCGGAGCTGTGCGGCACGTGCCACGACGTCTCGAACCCGGTCACGGGCGATCTCGCTCCGGGCAACGGCGCCTTCGCCCCGCTCGCCGCGGGCATGTTCGACGGCACCCTCGGTGGTCCGCTGCAGCAGAAGGCCGCCATGCAGAACGCCCCGCACAAATGGGGCATCGTCGAGCGCACGTACAGCGAGCACGTCGCCAGCGCTTTCGAGACCCTGCGCGTGGCCGACTTCGACGCGCTGCCGATCGACCTGCGCAAGGGCTCGATCGCGCGGGCCTACCGGCTCGCGCTGCAGTCGACGCCCACGGGGGACTACGAGGACGGCACGCCGCGCAGCTTCACCTGCCAGACCTGCCACATGTCGCCCGTCGAGGGCTACGGCTGCAGCATGTTCAGCACTCCGCTGCGCACAGACATCCCCAAGCACGACCTCACGGGCGGCAACTACTGGGCTCCGGACGCGATCCTCTACCTCGAGGCGCAAGGCCGCCTCTACGGCGGCAACGGGCTCACCCCGTACCAGATCTCGAGCATGCACGCGGGCAAGCAGCGCGCCGTGTCGAACCTGAAGAACTCCGCGGCGATGACCGTCAGCAGCAACACGCTGCGCATCACCAACCTCACGGGCCACAAGCTGATCTCGGGCTACGCCGAGGGTCGCCGCATGTGGCTCAACGTGAAGTGGTACGGCGCGAACGGCGCGCTCGTGCGCGAGGACGGCGAGTACGGCCCGCTCGCGGTGACCGTCAACGGTGCGCCCTACACGGTCGAGACGATCCTCGACATCAACGACCCGAACACGAAGGTCTACGAGGCCAACATGGGCGTGTCGCAGGCATGGGCCGCCAAGATGCTCACCATGGGCTATGGCGCGAACCTGCCGCTCAAGTACGACCGCGTGACCGGCGCTCCGGCGAGCACCCTCGGCGCCGCTGCCGCAGGCGCCCCGGGCAGCGCAGCGCCGTCGTTCCACTTCGTGCTGAACGACGCGACGATCCTCGACAACCGCATCCCGCCCTACCAGATGAGTCGCGATGAGGCCTTCGAGCGCAACGCGCAGCCCATCCCGGACACGCAGTTCGGCAACCCGGCTCCCGGCGCTTTCTACGACCACTGGGACGACGTCACGCTCAACCCGCCGCTCGGCGCGGTGCGGGCGGATATCCGCCTGATGTACCAGCCTACGAGCTGGGAGTACGTGCAGTTCCTCGTGCTCGCCAACAACGGCTCGATCACCGCTCACGCGGGCCGCGGCAACGACTTGTTCGAGGCTTGGCTCAACACGGGCATGGCCGCTCCGGTGGTCATGACCGAGGCGCGCTGGGGCACCGACGCCCCGGTCGCCTACTGCACGGCCAAGACCAACAGTCAGGGCTGCGTGCCGGAGATCGGCTACACGGGTGTGCCGAGCGCGAGCGCGGGTTCGGGCTTCTACGTCACGGCCTCGAAGGTGCTGAACAACCGCCAAGGACTCCTGCGCGCGTCGCTCGCGGGTCCCTCGGCGTCGCCCTTCCGCGGCGGCATCAACTGCGTGATGTCGCCGTCCACGCGCCTCGCCAAGCAGGGCTCGGGCGGTAACGCCCAGCCGGCGCTCGACTGCAGCGGCGGCTTCGTGCTCGACTTCAACGCGTACATCTCCAGCGGCGCGAACCCGGCCATGGTGCAGGGCGCGACCGTCTGGATGCAGTGGTGGTCGCGCGACACGGGCTTCGCGGCGCCGAACAACTTCGGCTTCACGAACGGTCTGCGCTTCACCATCGGCCAGTAGCCGCGCACGCTCGCGACAGCACGCGCCCGCGCCGGGACCGCCCGGTGCGGGCGCGCTTGCATTCCGGGCGCCAGCGCATGCTCCGTGCGCGCTGCCCGCTGGCTACGCTGGGCCCATGAAGCTCGCGAGTCTCGCCTGCCTGTTGCTCGGTACCGCTTGCGCCGGCGTCGCGTCGACCCTCAATGAGCAGAGCCCGCTCGCGCGCATCGCGGCGCTCGAAGATGCGCGGGCGGATGAGGACGGACAGCTCGTCGCCCTCGCGCGCAGCGCCGATGCCGAGGTTCGCGAGCGCGCGGTCACGGCGCTGGGACGCCTGACGTTTCCCGAGCAGGGAGCGGGGGTGACTCGCGCGCTGCTCGAAGCACTGCGCGACGGCGAGCCTGCCGTGCGGGCGAGCGCGGCCTTCGCGCTCGGCGTGCGCGGCGACGCGAGCGCGGCCGACACGCTCCTGTTCGTGGCACTCGACGAGCACGAGCGCGACGCGGATCCGCTGGTCCGGGCTCGCGCCATCGAGGCCGTCGGCAAGCTCGACCGGTCCGAGCTGCAGGAGCGCGTTCTGGAGGGCCTGCGCGATGGTGATGCGCGCGTGCGCGTCGAGGCAGCCGCGGCACTCGGCCGCTGGAGCACGAAGGAGCAAGGCTCGCTCGCGCTCGACGAGCGACTCGCCGCGCATGTCGTGGACGAAACCGCGCCCGAGGTCGTCACCGCAGCGCTCTTCTCGCTCGAGCGCCGAAAGACGGACGCGGCGGGCAACTTGTTCGTCCAGCACTGCACGTCGACCCTTCCCGAGCAGCGCATCGCCAGCGTGCGCGGGCTGCGCGCGCTCGTCGGCGCTCGCGACGTTGCGCTGTTCCTGCAGCGGGCGAGCCAAGACGTCGACGCGCGAGTGGCGTGCGAGGCCTTGATCGGTCTCGGCCAGCTCGCGGACCGAGTTTCGGTGCCGTACCTCGCCGTAGCGGTGCGGCATGGCTCTGCCAGCGTGCGGCGCACGGCATGGGAAGCGATCGGTGCAGCGATCGGGAAGCGCGCTGGAGTGACCGAGGAGCTGCAGCGAATCGCGGTCGATGTGCGGGCACCGCTCGACGGCGAGAGCGCGAACGAAAAGTCCCCCTGGGTGCGCGGGGCGATGCTGGAGACGGCCCTGCGCTCGCTAGCGCGCGCGGACGCGACGCTGGTCGACGCCACTCTGGCGCAGATCGGCGCGAGCTACCGCACGCTGTCGCGGGAGGAACGTGTCGGGATCGTCCGTGGCTGCGCCGAACTCGCCGCGCAGCGCGGCCTGCCCATCGTGCTCGAGTGCATCGCGGACCCCGATGTCGCCGTAGGGGGCGTGGCCGTGGAGATGCTCGCCAAGTTCAAGCCCGAGGACGTGCGCCCGGCGCTGCACGCAGTCCTCGATTTCGGCGACAACGGCCTGCGCCTCGCGGCGGTGACAGCGCTGCTTGAGCTGCCCGATCCCGTCGACCTCGAGCCGCTCGCGCGCTGCTTCCGCACGTCGGAGGGCGACGGCGCGAGCGAGATTCGCTTCAACGCGCTGCGCGCCGCGGCGAAGGGCGCTGGACGCGACGCGGCGACACTGCTCGTCGAAGGCGCGACGGATCGCAGCGCGTTCGTGCGGCGCGTCGCGCGCGAGGAGCTTGTCCGCGTTGCTCCCGATGCGCTCGCAGCTCTCGCGCCGGGTGCCGGGCACGCTCTCGATGCGACCGCATCGCTCAGGTCGACGTCGCCGCTGGACGCGAACTCTTGGGTCGACATCGTGACGAGCAAGGGCACGCTGCGCTTCGAGCTGTTCCCCGCGGAGGCACCTCTGCATGTGCACAACTTTCTCGCGCAGGCAGCGGAAGAGCACTACGACGGCACGCCGTGGCATCGCGTCGTCCCCGACTTCGTGATCCAGGGCGGCGACTATCGCGGCGACGGCAACGGCGGCGGCACCTGGCGCGACGCCGCCGACTCGCTGCGACACGAGTTCGGCCCCCGCAAGTACGTCCGCGGATCGCTGGGCATGCCGCGTAACGAGGATCCCGATTCGGGCGGCAGCCAGCTCTTCGTCACCCATCGCGCGACCCCGCACCTCGATGGCCGCTACACGATCTTCGGCGAGCTTCGAGAGGGCTTCGAAGTGCTCGACGCGATCGAGGTCGGCGACCGGATCCTCGACGTCGTGCGCGTGCGCTGACCAAGGCTCGCAGGGGCGTCTGCCCCACCCGCTGGAGCTGGGCTTTGGCCGCGGCTGTCGCGTCGCGTGCAGGTATTCTGTGGGGGCTGGAGATCCGCCATGAAGCGCCCCACTCGCGCCGTTGTGCTATCGCTGTTCCTGCTCGTCGCCTGCCGCGGCTCGGCCCCGCAGCCCTCGTCCTCCGCGCCCGGGCAGCCGACGCCCGCGCCCGCTGCGGAGACACCGGCACCGGTACCGGCGCCCACGCCGACCGCGAGCGTGCCCCAGCGACCGCGCGTGGCTTTTACGCCCGAACTCACGCGTCGCATGCGCGCTCTCGCGGATCGCCAGCGCACGCTCGAGGCGATTCAGCTCGGAGCCCGCGAGCTCGTCGAGCGCTGCGCCGGCGAGGACTGGAAGGACGAGGCCATCGTGGCCGACTCGGTGGTCGCCGCGCTCGTGCTCGAGCAGCTGGTCGAGGGCTCCAACGCGTGGCGAGAGACCTCGGCGGTGCTCCAACGCGCCCTCCCCATCCCGTCGCAGGTGCCGCACGAGCTGCGCTCGCAACTCGAGCTCCTCCTCGCGCGCAGCTCGGTGCGGATCGGCCGCATCGGGCCTGCGCGCGAGTGGATCGACCAGCACGGCACGATCCGCGACTGGCAGGTCATCGGGCCCTTCGCGAACGAACGCGGCAGCGGGTTCGACGCGACCTACGCTCCGGAAGAGTCGATCGACCTCGGCGCGAGCGTGCGAGGTAAGGAGCGCGACGTCGCATGGCGTGCACAACCCTGCCCGCAATCGCCCCTCGGCGTGATCGTCCTCGACGAGCTGATGCGGCCGAACGATCAGGTCGTCGCCTACCTCGCCACAGCGGTGAAGGTGGAGACCGCGCGTGACGTCTGCCTGTCGCTCGGCACGAGTGGCGAGTTCAAGGTCTGGCACGGCAAGCGCCTCGCGCTCGCCCGCAAGGTCGAGCGTGCGTACCACCGCGACCAGGATCGCGTCGTGCTCGCGCTGCAGCCCGGCTGGAACCAAATCCTCGTCAAGCTCGGCCACGGGGATGGCGCCACGTGGGCCGCAAGCGCGCGGCTCACCGCACTCGACGGCGGTCCGCTGCGCGACGTCGTGATCGATGCGCTTCGCGCGGGAGAGGCCTTCGCTGGCGCCATGGAGCCCGTCGCTTCGCCCGCGCGCAGCGCGCGCGAGTGGCTCGAGACTCGAGGCGAAGAAACCAGCGCACTGCGCCTGCTCGCCGAGCTTCACATGACTGTGCACCCTGACGACTTCGCCGCACGCAGCGCGAAGAAGGCAGCGGAGCAGGCGCTCGCGCTCGCGCCGGACGACGTCGACACGCTGTACCTCGTCGCGCGCGCCAACGAACCTGCACCGGGCGAGGATGCGGCGGAGATTCGGCACAACGAGCGCGTGATGCCGCTCAAGCGCGTCGTCGAGCTCGAGCCGGCCCACGCGGGCGCATGGCTCGACCTCGCCGAGTTCTGGAGCGAGCTCAACCCGCTGCCCTATTCCGCCGAAGCCGCCGCGCAAAAGGCGGTCGCGGCCGCACCGCAGAGCCCGCGCGCCCTGTTGGCCCTCTCCCGGGCGCACGACGGGCTTGGTCGCAACGCACTCGCTCGCGAGTACGCTGAGCAGGCGCGGGCGAGCGGCTTGGGCAAGATGGACTCGCGCCTGATCCTGCTCGACGCGAACGTCATGCTTGAAAAGGGCGACCGCCGCGGAGCGATCTCGTTGCTCGAGACTTCGATCGCCAACGGTCGCGCCGACCGCGCCCTCGTCTCCCTTCTCTGCGCGCTGCACCTGGAGAAGGAAGAGCTGCCAGCACTCCTCGATGTGCACGAGGGCTGGATGGTCCGCGCCCCATTCGACGTCTCACGCCTGCTCGAGACCTCCGAGGCGCTCGAGCGCGCCGGAGATCTTCCGCGCGCTCGTCAGCAGCTCGAGCGCGCGCGCCTGATCTGCTCCGAGGACTCGCGCGTGTTCCGCTTGCTCGCCCGGATTTCCGAGCGCGAGGGGGATGTGGAGGGCGCATGTGCGGCTCTCGACGAGGTCGTGCGTCTCGATCCGGGCTACGACATCGCGCGGCGCCAGCGCGCCTTGCTGGAGGAGAGCGCCGCGCAGCCCGCGCGCTTCGAGGACGCGTGGCGCTGGGACGCGGTCGAGCGCGTCGGCAAGCTCGCGCGCAGCGGCAACGCGAACGACCCGGTGCAGGTGGTCGATCGCACGACGATCTGGAAGGTCGAGCCGGACGGCACCGAGCGGCAGTACGAGCACGTCCTGCTGCAAGTCGAGAACTCAGCCGCCATCAAGGCGCTCGATGCCTACTGGATCCCTTTTCCGGCCGACGCGACGCTACAGGTCTACAACGTGCGCGTGGTGCACGCCGACGGGACGTTTGAGCGCGCTCCCGCCCCGCGCGGGGGCGATCAGCCGTGGAACGGCATGCTCGTGCGCGGCTTCGACCTTCCGCCGCTGGTGGCGGGCGACATGGTCGACGTCGAGTACCGCATCGACCCGACGCAGCCCGATGTCTTCGGCCAGTACTTCGGCGAACGGCACTCGTTTCAGGTCGACTTCCCCGACGCGCTCGCGCCGGTCGCGCGCGCCGAGCTCGTGGTGATCGCCCCGGAAGGCGTGCAACTGCACGTCAAGGAACACAACGGCGCAGGCCTCGAGATCTCGCGCGAGACGAAGGACGGCGAGGTGATCCGACGCTGGGTGGCGCGCGACTTGGCGCGACCTGCGATGGAGGGCTTCATGCCGGCCCGCAGCGAGCTCGTCCCGCTCGTCGACATCTCGACTTTCGAGAGCTGGCAGGCCTTCGCAAGCTGGTGGTGGAACTTCATCGAGAAGGAGTTCGTCACCACGCAGCCCATGAAGGACAAGGTGGCCGAGCTCGTCGCGGGGCTCACGAACGAGGCCGACAAGGTGCGCGCCATCGCGCGCTTCGTGGGCCAAGAAATCCGCTACAACGCGTGGGCTTTTGGCACGCACAACTACCAGCCGTTCAGCGCGGCGACGATTTTCGAGCGGCGCTTTGGCGACTGCAAGGACAAGTCGATCCTGCTGCGCCAGATGCTCGCGGAGATCGGCGTCGAGGCGCACCCGGTCCTGATCAACGCGGAGTACCGCAAGTCGGACGAGAAGCTCGACATCGCCATGGTCGGGCACTTCAACCACTGCATCGCGTTCGTGCCGGCGACGGCCGAGCGTGCGGGCTACTACCTCGACGCGACAGCAGATCGCAACCCGATCGAATACCTGCGTGCGGACGACCAAGGCGCACGGGTCCTGCACGTGCGCGACGGCAAGGGCGAGATCGTGCAGATCCCCTACGCGAAGCCGGAGGACAACGCCGCGGTGCGCGAGTACGAGGTGCAGCTCGCGCGCGACGGCAGCGGCGAGGTGCGTCTCTCCGACGAGAGCGTCGGCATGTTCGGCGTGCAGAATCGCTACCAATACGGAGGCGAGCAGGGCGACCTGCGGCAACGGCTGGCGCAGGCGCTCGCGGATGCGTTCGGAAAAGTCGACGTGCTGGATGCGCGCACCTCGAAGCTCGAGGACATCGGCGCGTCGGCGAGCGTCGATGCGCGCTTCGCGGCCAGCGGCCTGTGGACGCGCGAGTCGTCCGGTGCACAGCTCCGGACCGGCTTCGACGAGGTGCCCATCCTCGGCGTCGCCGCGGAGGCGCCCGGCGAGCGGCAGCACGACTTGGTGCTCGACCGTCCATTCCAGTTGCGCAGTAAGGTGCTTTACCGTCTGCCCGAGGGGGCGAAGGCGCTGGAGCTGCCGGCGGATGCCGATGTACACGCCGAGGGCCTGCTCGACTACTCGCTGCGTGTTCGCGCGACGCCAGATGGCATCGAGGTCGAGCGAGTGTTCACGCTGCGCGATCGACGCATTCCACGCGAGCGCTACACGGACTTCCGCAATGCGCTCAACGAGGTACGGAGCGCCGAGGCTCGGACGGTCGTGCTTGAAGATCTCGCGCCGTCCGAAGCCAGCCCGAAGGAGGGGAAGTGATGTTCTTTGCGAGCGCACTCATCGTCCTGCAGTCCGGAGCTCCCGCGGAACGCGCGCGCAGCGCGGAGGAGTGGGCCAGCAGCCTCGTCTCCAGTCCCCACTACGCGAGCGATGACGGCGACCTCCGCATCCAGGAGTGGTGCGAGCTCGTCGCGCGCGAGCCCGGCCACCCTCTGGCCGAGCTCGCGCTCGGCATGATCGCGCGTACGGCGGCCGACCGGCCGCGCGAGGCCGCGGATGCGATCGCGCGCCTCGACGCCAACGCGATCCATGTCCTCGCGCATGAAGACCTCGTCGCGCTGCAGCGCGAGCGGGCGCTCTCGAGCCGGCCGTTCGCGGAGCTGGCGAACGCGGAGCTGCCGGACCTCCATCCCGACATGGCGCCGCTGGCATATGCCACGGGGCCGCTCGCGGGCAGCGCGCTCGACGCCGCCCTTGGCGCACTGTGCCTCGATCCGGAACGTGCGCTTGCGCTGTCCCGCTTGCCCGGTTCGGGCCCTGCGACCTGGATCCGTGTCGTGCGCTCCGGCACGGCCGACTCCCTCGACGTCGAGACGGCCTGCTCTGCCAGCGCGGGCTGGGCCGTCGTGGCGCTGGACTTCGACTGCGACGAGCGCAGCGGCTGGTTCGAGCTGGATTTTTCCGATGCCTCCGGACCGACGTGGATCGCGTTGAACGCGGCCGAGGGCTCGGGGCTGGAGGGCGCGAGCGGGTTCGTGGGCTTCCGCGTCGCGTTCGACGATGGCAGCGTGCGCGAGCTCGACTTCCTCGCCGCGGAACGCAGCCTCGTGTGGCGCGAGGCGCGCGCGTGGCGCAGGGGACACAATCGAGTGCTCGTCTCGGTGCCGCTGGGCGCAGCGTTCGATTTCTCTGCCCGCCTGCGGGACGCCTCGGGTCGTGCGTTGCCGTGGCGTGTCGCGGCCGATCCACGCGCACCGCTCGGCGAGGGCACGAGCGGCCCGGCCTCGGCGGAGCCGCTCGTCGGGGCGCTGGAGTTTCTCGAATCGCTCGAGTCGCGCAGTCCGCACGCGGAGGCCCTGCTGGGTCTCGCCAAGTTCCGCGATGGACGCATGGTCGAGGGCCTGTCGCACGTGGAGACGGCGCTCGCCATGGACCCCGATTCGGTCGGTATCGCGGCGCTCGCCGCCGACCTGTACGGCGCACGCTCTCCACTGCCGGAGACATGGCGCAGGACGCGCACGCGCGAGCTCGTCGAGGCGGGCCTCGTCGCGGCACCCGGCCATGTGCGCCTGCAAGTCGCGATGGCGCGCATCCTCGCGCCGGAAGACCGCCAGGAGGAGGCCATCCGCTCGCTCGAGTCCCTCGACACGCAGCTCGCAGGAACTGCGACGGGCATGGCGCTCGTCGACCTCTATGACGGGCTCGAGCTCGAAGTGCGGGCGGAAGCTGCGCTCCGCAGCGCCTTCGCCCGCGAACCGCAGAGCGCACGAGTTCTCTCGGCGGCCTCCGACCACTGGATGCAGCGTGGGTTCCTCGATCGCGCCCGTGGCGCGCGCCTCGCGCAGTTGCTGGGCCGTCTCGACCTCGGCGCGCTGGGTGAGCTCGCGGACATCGAGCTGCGCCTCGGGCTGCGCGAGGAGAGTGTCGAGACGCGTCGCATCCTCGCTCGCATCACTGGCGACGCCGGCGCCGCGGCTGGCTTCGCGCAGGCGCTGGCAACCATCGGCATGGCGGCCGAGGCCGACACCACGTGGATGCGTCTCTCCGAGCGCTTCCCTCAGGAGACCTACTTCGCGCTGCGCAGGGCGGATCTCGCACACCGGCTCGGGGACCGCGAAGGCGAGATCGCCCAACTGCGGCTCGCGCTCGAGCGCGCGCCGTCGGATCGCGAGGCCCGTTCGCGGCTCGCCGCCCTCGGCGAGGACGATCCCGCTGCTGCCACGTTCCGCCGCTTCGGCGTGGATGCGGAGCGCGAGCTCGCCGGCTTCGACGCGACACGCTGGAACGATCACGTCGTACGCGCGCTCGACGTCGCGGTCGTGCACGTCTTCGAGGATGGGTCCTTCGAGCAATGGACGCTCTCGCACGAGGTCGCGCGCGATCTTGAGGGCTGCGAGGTGCTCGGCAAGCAGCAGCCGTCGGGCGACATGCTGTCGATCGCGACCATCAAGAGCTCCGACGAAAAAGCCTACGAGCCGGTGCTCGTCAACGGCGAGTACGTGATGCCTGCGCTCGAGCCAGGGGATGCCGTGCAGATCGTCGCGCGCGGATTCGGCTCCGCTGGCGCCGGCTCGCGCGTGCGCACGACGCAGTGGTACTTCGCTTCGACAGCGACGCCCTACCATCTGTCGCGCTATGCGGTCTCCATCCCGAAGTCGCTCGGGCTCGAGCTGGTGCAACGCAACTTCAGCGGCGAGCACGAGGTCTTCGACGAGGGTGAGCGCGTGGTGCACGTCTTCACGCTGCGCAACGTCGAACGCGTGGTGGCCGAGCCCGGTGCGCCTCCGCAGTCGTGGTACTTGCCTTGGGTGACCTTCGTCGGGCCCCAGGACCTCGCGCTGTTGGAACGCGAGCTCGAGAGCGAGCTGGTCGTGCCAATGCGCCTCGCTCCGGCTCTCATCGAGGCCGCGAACCTTGCTTGCGAGGGCACAGAGACCGAGGAGCAGCGCGCGCGGGCGCTCCACGGCCTCGTCACGGAGTCGCTCGACAAGCGCGAACCGCTCTCGCGCGTCTCGGCGCTCTCCGCGCTGCTCACGCGCAGCGGCAACCCCGCCTTGCTCTATGCGGCTCTGCTGCACGCCGTGGACGTCGATCACGAGCTCGTCTGGTCACGTGCGGTCGAGCCCGCCGCAGATCCCGCTCCCGAGCGGGAGCTCGCGGATGCCTCACGCTGGACAAACCAGCTGCTCGTGCTGGTGAAGCCGCGCGACGCGACGCCGGCGTGGTGCGACCTCTCGCACAAGACGCTGCCCTACGGCCGCATGATCGCCTCAGCACCGAAGGCCGAGGCGTTCTCGGTGACGCGCGGAGAGTGGATGGCGCTTCCGGATGCGAGCTGGAGCGATCGACCCGGCGAGCGCACGAGCGTCACGGTGCGCATCGGCGCCGAGCGCACGGCGGAGATCGATGTTTCGCTCGAGTTCACCGGCAACATGGGCTTTGCCGTCAAGGAGCAGCTGCGCGAGGTGCCCAAGGCGCAGATGAAGCGCACCGTCACGGGTATCGTCTCGCGCATCGTGCCCGGCATCTCGCTCGGCGAGTACGCGCTCGATGGCCTCGAGGGCGAGGACGCTCCGGTCGCGTTTCGCGCCAAAGGCAGTCATAAGACGTTCCTCGACGTTCGTGGTGGCGAGTCGAGCTGCACGCTGCCGTTCCCGGCGCTCGATCTCGGTCGCATCGCGGCTGGCGAGGGCGCGCGCAAGCTACCGTTCCTGCTGCAGCGCGCGAGCGTCGGCACGGTGCGGGCGCGCTTCGAGCTGCCCGAGGGCCGCTCGCTCGCGAGCGTGCACCCCGAGGTGCTGCTCAAGTTCGGTGGCGGCAGTTACCGGCTCGCGGTCGAGGAAGTCGACGCGCGCGGCTTCACGGTGGTGCGGGAGTTTGCCCTGCCCGCGCAAGTGATCGCGCCGGCCGACTATCCGGCGTTCGTCGAGTTCGCCCAGCGCGTCGACGAGTCCGAGCGGGTTCGGCTGCGACTGCGCTAAACCCGCCGTCGGGCTCCCGCACCGCCCGGCTCCGGCACGCGCCGGGGCCGGGCGGTGCGCCTTCAGGGTGGGGCCGCGGGGGTCTGGAAGGAGTTTCCGTAATGGCGTTGCGGATCATAATGCAACTTCCTTCAGGGGCCGCCGGGCCCCGATACGGCTTGGAGCGACCGCTGCGACTCCCCGCGCGGCTCTCTCCCTGCGCAAGGACCCAGCCATGCAGCGTTTCCTCCTCACCGCCGGTCTCGTCTCCGCCGCCGCTCTGGCCTTCGACCGGGTGCAGGCCCTCGAGTCGCGCCTCGCGGAGCTCGAGCAAGTACCGCGCGTGGAGGTCGAGCACACCCGCGAGTTCGCTCGACGCCTCGACAACCTCCGGCGTTCCATCGAGGAGGCCCGCGTGAACTTCGAGAGCGATGACCGCGCCGACGCGCTCGCGGCGGAGTTGGCGGTCGTGTCCAAGGCACTCGAGCGCGAACGCTGCGCCATCGCCGCGCAAGATGAGCGTCTCTCGGGCTGGGAAGAGCTCTGGGGCAGCCGCGAGCCGGCGGCCATCGAGGGCAAGCTCGACGAACTGTCTGCGGACCTTGGCCGCCGGCAGCGCGACCTCGACGAGCTGCGCGCTCTCGCCAGCCGCGCGTCCCAGCAGGGCGAGGAGCGCCTGCGCGCCCTGTC
Source organism: Planctomycetia bacterium (assembly GCA_005778045.1). The sequence continues at coordinate 26,561 of SXKQ01000014.1, read as the reverse complement.
CCAGCGCGTGGAGCCGCTGTTCGCGAAGGTCGACACGGCCACGCTGTGGCACGAGCTCGTCGGCCCCGTGGTACAGCTCACCGGCGACACCACGGTCGGCAGCGGGGTGCTGCTCGAGTCCCAGCGCCGTACCAGCAGCGAAGGCTACGTCACGCATCTGCTGACCTCGTGGCACGTGGTGCGGGACATCTACGGCTCGCTCGACCGCATCGAGTCTCCCGTGTCCGTGCGCCTGTACGAGCCCGATGGCTCGACGACCGACGAGACCGCGCACATGGTGGCCTACGACGTGGGCCTCGACATCGCGCTGCTCGAGATGGACTTCGACCGCCAGGTCCCCCACGGCGCGCGGCTCGCGAACCACGAGGAGCTCGAGCACATCGACACCTTCGATGCCGTCTACGCGGTCGGCTGCCCGCTGGGCAACGACCCGATCCCGACCTCCGGCGAAGTGGCTTCGACCACGCACTTCGTCGACGGAGTGCACTACTGGATGATCAGCGCGCCGACCTACATCGGGAACTCCGGCGGCGGCATCTTCGACGCGCGCACGCGCCGGCTCGTCGGCATCTTCTCGAAGATCTACACGCACGGTTCCGCGCGCTCGACGGTCGTTCCGCACATGGGACTCGCCACGCCGCTGCCCGTGATCTACGAGTGGCTGGACCGCACCGGTCACGCGAGCCTCGTCGACCCGCAAGCCTCCGCGCGCACGGCTTCGGCGTCGCGCTAAGGGCGCGCAGCGCAGCGTGCGCTTGCCCTCATCGCGCAGGGCGCAACGACCTACGCGGCATCGCAACGATCACACTGGCCTCGACGGGATCTTCGCGCGCCGTCCGACGCACCGCGTGGGGCCTCGCGCTCTTGCTGACGCTCTTCGCGCTCCTGCAGGCCGTGCACAAGGCGCGCAAGGGCTAGTGCGCGCTGCTCAAGTGGCGACCGCAGGTCGAGCGGCTGGTGCAGGGCGAGATGCTCTACGCGCGCGAGGAGGCGGGCGTGGCCGAGGCCTTCCCGACGCTGCCGACGACCGCGCTCGCGCTGTGGCCCTTCCTCCAGCTTGACGATGTGCCCGCGGGAGTCCGCTGGGCGGGCCTCAAGTTCGCGCTGGCATGGTGGATGCTCGCCACCTGCTGTCGCATGGCGGCCGGGCAGGGCCGGACGTTTCCCCCATGGGCGCTCGCGGCGTTGCTGCTGCTCTGCGGGCGTGTGCTGCTCTCGCACATGGCGCACGGGAACGTGAACATGCTCGTGGCTGCGCTGGTGGTCGCCGCGGGACGCGCGTGGCAGCTCGGCAAGGAGCGCTCGGCGGCTGGTGGCGGCAGATGGTCGAACCCTACGCGGCGGGCGCTCCGCTGAGGATCGTGCAGACCGAGCAGACCAACCAGTCGCTGCTCGGCGTGCTCGCGCGCGTGACGAGCGACGTGACCGCGATTCGAGCGCGGCCGGACGTGTTCGATACGGACGTGTCGATTCACGTGCTAGCGCTTGCTCCGGAGACTCTGCAGCTCGCTTTCCGCACTTGCGCCCTCCCGTTGCTCGCATTCGCGGCGCTGTGCGCGTGCGTGCCGCGAGCTCGACGGGACAGCGCGGACACGCTCGGGGAGCTAGCGCTCGTGGTGCTTCTGATGCTGTTCCTCTGCGAGCGCAGCTGGAAGCAGCACTGCGTCACGCTGTGCATCCCGACGACCTGCCTGCTGTGGAAGCTCGGGGAGCGCGGCGGCGACTACGCCGAGGCGTGGGGCGCGTGGTTCTTCGGCGGGCTGGCGCTGTTCGTCGCCTGCGGGCTCGTCGTGCGGCGCTCGCAGCGACTCGCCGGCTGAAGCGCGTGCGTCAGATCGGCTTGGCGACCCAAGCGATGCGTTCGCGGTCGCTGACCACGACGCCGCCGGGTGTCTCGACCGTGATCGCGAACAGCGTGGGCTTCGTGACGCGCAGCTTCGCGTCGATCGGGACGAGCAGCTCGCCGCTGGCGCTCACGTTGAAGACGCCGCCATCGACGGGGTGCTTCTGCGCCTCGTCGAAGATCCACAGCTGGTACTGCTCGACCGAAGGGTCGTTGACCGGCAGGCCCACGAGCCGCATCCAGCCCGATTGTGCGCGCGACTGCCACACGACGTCACCCGAAGCGCCCTTCGCGAAGTCGGTGCCCTGTGCGGCGACGAGCAGCGTGTCGGACTCGCCGAGCAGACTCTGACGCAGCTCCGCGGCCGCGGGTGCGATCACGAGCTGCGGAGCGGGCAGCTCGGCCGCTTGGGGCCACCAGCCGAGAATGGCCATCACGCTCGCTGCCGCTGCGACCAGCGCGAGCGGCCAGCGCGATGCGGACTGCGGCACCGCGGCCGGCTTGGAGACGACGGGGGCAGGTCGGCGCCGGCTCGCACGTTCCGTCTCGGTGCGAACAGTGAAGTAGGCGCGTGCGCCACCCTCAAGCCGAGCCCGCAGGGCCGGCGGGAGCGGCAGGATCTGTCGCGAGGCATGCAGGACCGCGATGGTAGCCGCAGCCTCCTCGAGCTCGGCGGCCTCGTCCCACGCGTCCGCACCATCGCCGCCTTGCAGCCGCGCGAGCTCCCGCTCCTCCTCTGGGTCGAGTCCAAACACAGCACGATCCGAGTAGAGGTCTACGAGTCTACTGTGGATTTGGATTCGATCGCTCACGACGCACCGCCGCCGGCAGGGGTCTGACTGGGCTGGAGCAACTCCCGCAGCCGGTGAAGGCCGCGGCGGGCGTGGGTCTTGACGGTGCCGAGCGGCAGGCCGGTGACCTCCGAGATGCGCTGGTGGGAGAGGCCGTCCCAGACCGCGAGCCGCAGCACCTTCTGCTGCTCGGGCCGCAGCTCTCGGAAGGCGCGTTCGGCCACCTCGGCACTGTCGCGGAGCTCGGCGGCCGCCTCGGCACCTTCGAGGCCGGAGTCGAGGGACTCCGGGAGCTCTTCCTGCCCGCCGTGGCGGGCGAGGCGGCGCTGCATGTCGATCAGCCGGCGGCGGGCGATCATGGCCACGAACACCGACTCCTCGGCGATGCCGGGGTCGTAGCGCTCGGCCTTGCGCCAGAGCTCGATGAAGACCTCCTGCACGGCATCTTCGACCTCCGCGCCGGAAGGGCACATGCGCCGGGCCAAGGTGTAGATCAGCCCCCCATAGCGGTCGATGCACTCCTGCACCGCCGCAGCGTCGCCGGCCGCTACCTTCTGAAGCGTCGTCTTCAAGCGATTGGGAGGATAGTCGATCGGCGGCGCTAAGGAAAGCTGACCGGCCGGCCTCCCGATATCAATGGCGGAAGTGGCGCAGGCCCGTGAAGACCATGCTTGCGTCGGCCGCATCGCAGGCGGCGATGACCTCCGCGTCGCGCACTGAACCGCCGGGCTGGAGGAAGGCCATCACTCCCCCGTCGATGGCCGTCTGCACGCCGTCAGGGAACGGGAAGAAAGCGTCCGAAGCGAGCACCGAACCCGGCGCGCGCGGGCCGGCCTTGTGGATCGCGAGGCGCACGCTGTCGACGCGGCTCATCTGGCCCGCGCCCACACCGAGCACCTCCGTGCCGCTGGCGACGACGATCGCGTTGGACTTCACGTGCTTGCACACGCGCGCCGCGAACAGCATCGAGCGCATCCGCTCCGCGCTCGGAGCCGACTTGGTCACGACCTTGCACTCGGGCTCCATCTCCGCCGCGAGGTCGCGCTGCTGGAGCAAGAAGCCGCCGACCATCTTCTTCCACTCGAGCTCGCGCGAGTCGCGGGAGCGGGTGCCGAAGGGGCCGCAGGCGAGCAGTCGCACGCTCTTGCCCCACTTGGGCTTCTGGGTGAGCAGCGCGAACGCGTCCGGGTCGAAGGACGGCGCGACGATCGCCTCGACGAAGCGATTCCCCGAGACGAGGAACTCCGCCGCCGCGAGGTCGAGCGGGCGCGTGAACGCGAGCACCGAGCCAAAAGCCGAGACCGGATCGCCGGCCCAAGCCTTCTCGAGCGCCTCCGCGAGGGTCGCGGCCGCCGCGGCCCCGCAGGGATTGTTGTGCTTGAGAACCGCGACGAAGGGCTCGTCAAACTCCTTGGCCAGCGCGAGCGCCGAGTCGAGGTCGACGAGGTTGTTGTAGGAAAGCTGCTTGCCGTTCTGGATCTCGGCCGTGGCGATCGAGGGCTCGCGCACGCCGGACTGGGCGTAGCACGCGGCGGTCGGGTGCGGGTTCTCGCCATAGCGCAGGCTCATCACCTTGCGGCCCACGAGCGCGGCGACCTCCGGGTACGGATCCTGCGCGCGCCCGTCGTTGCGCTCCTGCTCGAACAGCCACGCCGCGATGGCCGCGTCGTAGCGCGACGTGGTCTGGAAGGCCTTGAGCGCAAGCTCGCGGCGCAGGCCCTCGCCGAGCGAACCGCCCTGGCGCTGCAGCTCGTCGAGCACGCGGCCGTAGTCCGCCGGATCGGTGACGATGCCGACAAAGCGGTGGTTCTTCGCCGCCGAGCGCACCATCGACGGCCCACCGATGTCGATCTGCTCGATGGCCTCCTCGCGCGAGACACCCTTCTTCGCGACCGTCGCCTCGAACGGGTAGAGGTTGATCACCACGAGGTCGATACCGGAGATGCCGTGCTCCTTCATCGCGCTCACGTGGCTCGGCTCATCACGCAGCGCGAGGATCCCGCCGTGCACCTTGGGGTGCAGCGTCTTCACGCGCCCATGCATCATCTCGGGGAAGCCGGTGTACTCGGACACCTCGCGCACCGGGATGCCCGCCGCCGCGAGCGCCTTGTAGGTGCCGCCGGTGGAGAGCAGCTCGACACCCTGCTGCGCCAGCTGGCGCGCGAAGCCCTCGAGACCGGTCTTGTCGGAAACGCTCAGGAGAGCACGGGAAACCTTGTTGTTCATCGGACACTTCCTGCCCACCCGGGCATGAAAGGACTGCGGAGAGCGAAGACTTGCGGCGCAAAGGGTACGCAGCACCCCGCGGCCATTCCAGCCTCAACGCGCCTTGGCGGGCACCGTCGCGACGAAGGCGGGAATCGCACTCTCGATCGTGCGCGGGACCGAACCCGCGGCCACGAAGCTCGCCTCCGCGCGCCGCCGTACGCTCCCGAGCGCCGTGCGCGTGCCCGACTTGCGATCGTCGTCGCCGTCGGGAACTCCCGAGAGGTCAAAGCCAGACAGGCGCAAGATCATCGTTCCGAGCCACGCGCCGTCGCTCGCGCGCACCGGCAGGTACCAGTCCTTGCCCGCGAACCAATGGAAATCGCGGCTCGGCGAGTAGATGTCGGTGACGAGCGTGCCTCGCTCGACCACGTGCAGCACGCGCAGGTCGCAGTCGTAGTGCGTGAAGGGAAATGGAAGGTCCGAGCGCACGCGCACGCGCAGCGCCGCGAAGTCGCCGAGCGCGTCGGACTTTCCGACGAGCAAGGAGCCCGTGAGCGGCTCGAGCCGCTCGTAGCTCGTGCCGGGGTCGCGGACCGAGCTCGCATAGTCGTGGATCGTGCCGAGAATCGCGTCGAGGTCGGCGTGCACGAACGTGACCGCCTGATGGAAGGTGCGCGCGCCCGACTGCGAGCTCCACGGCGGGTCGCTCGACTTGTTGCGCGCGAGGATCGGGCCGAAGTACAAGCCGTCGTCGTGCTGGTCCAGATCGGGATTCCAGCCGGGGTTCGCCAGCTCGCGTGCATCGAGAACCTCGGACAGGAGCCCACCCGCGCGCGCATGCGCCGCCGGCGCGCCGGTCGCCAGCTCGCGCAGCACGAGATCGAGCGCACGGTGATCGCCGCCGCGGCGACGGTGCTCCGCGATGATGTCCCCCACGCTGCGCATCCACGGCTCGCTCCCCTCGAAGCGTTCCGCGAGCAGCGCGGGCACGCTCACGGGAAGCGCGAGCCTGCCCGCGTCCTTGGCGGGCATCCAGAGCGCGTCGGGCAGGCGCCACGCGAGCTCGAAGACCTCCGCGCGCAGCTCCTGTCCCGTCGCCGCGCGCGCCTTGACCTCGTCGTTCGCGCCGAGCGCGAGCGCGAGCAGGGCGATGTTCACTTCGCGTCTCCGAAGTGGAACTTGCGCAGGGCGCGACGCACGTCGTCGACGCGCTCCTCGTGCGGATAGTGGCCGGCGTTCTCGACGAGCACGAGTCGCGAGCCCGCGATGTCACGCTCGAAGCGGCGTGCGACCTTGTCGACGGTGTAGGCGATGTCCTTCGCGCCCCACACGAGCAGAGTCGGCTGCGCGATCTTCGCGATCTCGGCCTCGCGCGTGCCATTCTCGTCGCGGCACAGCTCGGTCATCGCGCGCCAGTTGTCCGAGTTGTCGCAGCACAGGAACATCTCGTCGAGCTGGTCCTCGGCGATGGGCTCTCCGAAGTGCAGCTGCAGCGCAGGGCGGATGCGCTCGCGATCATTGAGCACGTAGGCGTACTGCGCTCCCGGCCACTCGCGCAGCTTGTGCTCCTCGGGGAGCCACTCGCCTTCGCCGCGCCGGTAGCCGGACGAGTCGAGCAGGACGAGCTTCGACACGCGCTCGGGCGCGTCGAGCGCCGCACGCCACGCGAACTCACCACCATAGCTCTGCCCCACGAGCGTCACGCCTCGCAGGTCGAGCGCCGCAAGGAAGCTGGTCACCCAGTCCGCGCACGCCTGAAACGAGTAGCTCTCGAGCTGGGTCCGGCACTGGCCGTGGCCCACGATCTCGAGCAGGTAGATGTCGCAGTCACCCGCGAGCGCGGGCTCTGCGCCCGGCCCGCTCACGAGCGCCGCCCAGTTCGTCATGGTCGACGGGGTGCCGTGGAGGAACACGATCGGAGCGCCACTCGCGCCCGCGCGCGCCGCGAGATGCACGAAGCGGAACTCGGCCTCGAGCTCGCGACCGCCGATCCGGGCCCGGCCCGCGCGCACGCTGACTCCGGCCTCGCGCAGCGGCGCGTTCTTTCCGAGTGCGAACAATCGCTCTCCGATCACCTGCTTCTCGAGCCCCGCACAGGCCGTCACGCCTGCAAGCAGCCCCGCCGCGCCCGCCAGTCCGGCCACCACTTTCCACATGCTTCCCATCGGGACATAGTACGTGACTTCCGGCGTGGCCGTGGATTCACGGGCGCGGTGCGGCGCGGCGGAGCGTTGGTATCCTCACGCTCCGATCGACACGGCGTAGACGCTCCGATGACGGCGTCCGGGCGCGGGCGGGCGATTCGATGAACACAAGATGAACACGATGGCGAGATGGCATGGCAAGGCAGTCGCAGCGCTTCTGACGCTCGTGGCGCTCGGGGTCGTGGCGTGGGGCGGGGCGGATGCGCTCGGGGATGCGCGCGAGTTGGCGAAGGCCGGCAAGTGGGCGGAGGTCGAGAGCACGCTCAGGGCGTACCTCGCCGCGGGCGCGGCCAATCCCGCGGCCGAAGGGCTGCTCGGTCAGGCGCTCGCGCAGCAGGGCAAGAACGACGAGGCGTCCGGCCACCTCGAGCGCGCGCTCGCGGCGCTGCCGACCCCGGACAAGGAGCTCGCCAAGCTGCTCAAGACTGCCGATCCGCTCGTCGCCAAGCGCGACAAGTGGTTCAAGGACGCGGGCAAGGACCTGCTCGAGAAGGCCAAGGCGCTCGAGGCGAGCGGACAAAAGGAACGCGCGCTGGAAGTGCTGGAGACCGCGCAGGCCGTGGCGCGCGGGGCGGAGCTCGCGGGCGTGGCGGAGCTCGTGGCGAAGATCCGTGCCAGCGGCCAGCAGCTGCAGCTCGACTCCGGCCGTCGCTCGCGCCCGCCGGAGGGCTGGCCGCTCTACAAGTTCGAGACCGCGCACTACCGCATCGAGGCCCACCTCAAGCCCGCCGACGCCGATCGGCTCGGCCGCATGATGGACTCGATCTACCAGTACTACCTCAAGGTCTATTTCGCGGGGAATCCGGCCTACCTCGAGGCGGGCAAGGCCACGATCTTCGTGCACCCCACGCGCGCGGAGATGATGCGGCCGTGGAACGAGGGGCGCCCCGACGGCGACCCGATGCGCGGCACGGTCGAGGGCTTCTTCCGCAATATGCCGCGCGAGGTGCACGTCTACGACACGACCACCACCGCGGGCTCGCTCGAGCCGATGATCGGCACGCTGTTCCACGAGGCGAGCCACCACTTCATGGCGATGCTCACGCGCGACGGCCGCACGCCGGCGTGGATCAACGAGGGCACGTCCAGCTTCTTCGAGGGCGCGAGCGCGATGGCCGACGGCAGCGTGCTTTGGCCCGACGCCGCGCGCGAACGCCTCGAAGGGCTGTACCGCGCGCTGAGCGCCAGCCAGCCCGGCGCGCCGGCGACGCCGCGCGACGCCAAGGAGGCCGGCCCGGCCAACTTCCTGAACGTCCTCTCCTACAACAACCCACGCGAGCCCTCGTACCCCGGCGACTACTACCAGTGGGGCTGGGGCCTCGTGTACTTCTTCCTGCAGTACGAGGACCTGACCACGCTGCAGTATCCCTATCGCCCGCTGTACGAGGCGGCGCTGAAGGAGCTCAAGGGCGAGGCGATCACCGACTCGAAGGGCACCTTCGCGCGACAGTTCACGGGCTCGGTCTCGCCGCTTGGCCACGCGAGCCTAGAGGAGTTCGAGCTGTTCTGGCGCAAGTGGATCAAGGAGACGATCTACCCGCTGCACTTCGGCTCCTCCGCGCGCGAGCGGCGCCTCGCCGAGGTCGAGCGCTATCGCAAGGCGGCAGCCGCGGCCGCGGCCAGCAAGACGCCGACGATCTCCGAGAAGGAGCTCCTGCTGCGCGCGCTCGGTCACCTCGACTTCGTGCGCTCGCGCCTCGACAAGACCGATGCACCCGATCCGAAGGTGCTCGCGCTGCAGGCCGACCTGTTCGAGAAGATCGGCGAGGCGCGCGTCGCGGCCCCGATCCTCGAGGACCTGCTCGCGCTCCACGAGCAGGGCACGTGGCTCGCGACGGAGGCCGAGGTCAAGGCGGTCTCCGACCGGCTCAACAAGCTCGATAAGGCCAACGCGGTCTGGCGCGACGCGCGCACGGCGCTCCGCAAGCATGCCCGTAAGGCGCTCGACCTCGTCAACGAGTACCGCGCCCAGCCGGTGCCGATGCCGCTGCGCGCCTACACGCTGGCCGAGGTCGCCACCAAGGCCTTCGGCGGCACGAACGGCCTGCAGGAGGCGCTCGACGAGCTGAAGGAGTCAGCGCGCGCGGCGGGCGTGCAGGGACCGACCGTGAAGCTCGGTGGCGCGATGGCTGCGTGGAAGCCGATCTCGAAGAGCTTCGAGACGCAGTTCGACGTCAAGGCCGGCCGCATCCTGATCGAGGCCGGGAAAGGCTGCGGTCGGCTGTGCTCGGACGCACCGCTCGGCGGCGACTACGAGCTGCGCGCGAAGCTCGTGCGCCAGGGTGAGGCCAAGGATGGCTCCCAGCATGGTCTGCTGGTCGCGGGCACGCCGGAGGGCGAGTGCGTGGCGATCGTGATCGACAGCGAAGGCCAGCTCGCGCTCAGGCGCTTCGCGGAGCCGACGGGCTCCGGCCGTATCGAGAAGGACGGCGCGACGATCGCGCTCGAGAACCCGCCGGCCTTCGGCACGCCCTTCGAGCTGGTCGTGACCGTGAGCTCCGACGGCGGCGTCGACGTCAGCGTCGGCAAGGAAGGCCCGTTCCCGATGCGGCTCGGCATCGACCTGCCCGACCCCAACTACGCCGGCGTGTACGTGAAGTCCGGCTCGCTGCTGGTCGAGAGCCTGACCGCGCGCTCGGGCCCCTGAAGACCAAGCGACCCCGCGGGAGGCGCGCCCTGGCAGGCCCTCCCGCGGGTGTCGCCCTTGTCCCGGCGTCCGCGCAGCGCCGCGTGCGCTACCTCGCCGCGCCCTTCTGGCGCAGGTACTCCTCGATGAATTTGTCGAGCTCGCCGTCGAGCACGGCCTGGATGCTGCCCGTCTGCACGCCCGTGCGCTCGTCCTTGACGAGCTGATAGGGATGCATGGTGTAGCTGCGGATCTGGCTGCCGAAGGCGATCTCGCCCTTGTTGCCGTAGAGCGACGCGAGCTCCTTGTCGCGCTCGGCCTCGCGCATGGCGAGGATCTTGGCCTTGACCATCTGCAGCGCGAGCTCGCGGTTCTTGAGCTGGCTGCGCTGGCTCTGGCAGCGCACGACGATGCCCGTCGGCACGTGCCGCATGCGCACCGCGGTCTCGACCTTGTTGACGTTCTGACCACCGGCGCCGCCCGAGCGCATGGTCTCGATCTCGAGGTCGGCTTCCTTGACCTCGACCTTGATGTCGTCGCCGAGCTCCGGCGTCACGTCGACGCCCGCGAACGCCGTCTGGCGCCGCGCGGCCGCGTCGAACGGGCTGATGCGGATCAGGCGGTGCACGCCGCGCTCGGCCTTGAGGTAGCCGAAGGCGTAGTCACCGACGATGCGGATCGTCGCGCCGCGGATGCCGCCCTCCGGCTCTTCCTGCAGCTCGACCTCCTCGACCTTGTAGCCCTTTCCCTCGGCCCAACGCGTGTACATGCGCAGCAGGATGCCGGCCCAGTCGCAGGCGTCGACACCGCCGGCGCCCGGGCTGATCTGCAAGAACGCGCTCGAGGCGTCCTGCGGCCCGCCGAGCATCACGCGGAAGTCGAGCTTGGCGAGCTCGGCGTCAATCTCGCCGAACACGCGCTCGAGATCGGCGGTGACCTCGTCGGCGCCGAGCTCCTCACCGAGCTTGCAGAAATCGTCGATATCGCGGAACGCCTTCTCCACACGGCCGACGGGATCGACCACGCCGCGCGCGAGCTTCTTCTCGCCGATCAGCTTTTGGCTGCGCTCGACGTTGTCCCAGAAGCCGGGCTGGAGCTCCTGCTCCTCGATTTCTTTCAGGCGCGTCTCGTGCTTGCCGTAGTCAAAGACTCACCTTGAGCTGCTCGAGGTGGCGCTGCAAGGCGGGGACGCGATCGTGATATTCCTTGAGGGAGGCCATGAGGGCAACGAGTGTAGGTGCTCGGGCGCGGAAGCTCAACGCAGGCGGTCGAGCACGCCTTCCTCGGCGATCAGGGCCTCGATCGCGGCCCGTTCCTTGGGCACGGCGGCCGACACGACCTCGCAGCTGTCCGCGGTGACGATCACGACATCCTCGATGCGGATGCCGATGCCAGTCTCGGGCTCGTACAGCCCCGGCTCGATCGTGAAGCAGGCGCCCTCGACGAGCGGCTTGCGCTGGTCGCCCACATCGTGCACCTCGAGGCCCACGAAGTGGCACGCGCCGTGGCGCACGAACCTCTCGAAGCCGCGCTGCTTGATGACCGCGCTGCAAGCCTGCTCGATGTCGCCGAGCGTTCGGCCCGGCTTCACCGCCGCGATGCCGGCCGCCTGCGCCGCGAGCACCGCGTCGTAGAGCTCGGCCTGGCGCGGCGAGAACTTGCCGTTCACCGGCCACGTACGCGTGATGTCGCACACCGCGTGGTCGAGCTCCGGCGCGTAGTCGACGAGCACGACCTCGCCGTCCTGCGCGCGGCGGTTGTTGTTGCCGTAGTGCAGGATCAGCGAGTTCGAGCCCGAGCCGACGATCGCCATGTAGCCCGGTCCGGCCGCGCCCTCCTTGAGCTGGAACCAGCTCATCAGGCCCTCGATCTCCCACTCGCCGACGCCCGGCCTCGTCGAGCGCATGGCCTCGGCCATCGCCAGCGCGCCCGCGCGACCTGCGCGCCGCGCGGCATCGAGCTCGACCGGCTGCTTCACGCGTCGCAGCTCGTTGAGCATCGCACTCATGTCCTTGGGCTCGACCCCGAACAGCTCCTCGAGCTTGAGCTTGAACGCCTCCTCGCGCCCTAGGCGCCCGTCGAACGGGTCCTTCTTACGCGCACGGTCGTAGGGTCCCGCGCGATCCGCGGCGCCCGCGAGCGCGAGGTTGGGGTGCATTGAAATCCACAGCTCCTTCGACTTACCGAGCAGCTGGCCGATGAGCTCGCGCGCAGCGCGCGTCGAGCGCACCTCCGCCAGTCCCGTGAGCTCCTTCACCCACGTATCGCCCGCGTCCCAGCACTCGCCCTCCCACATCTCCTCCATGCGGTTGGGGTCCGGCAGAAGCAGCACCTCGCGCCCGCTCTCGCAATCCATGAGCAGCCACGCACCGGGGCTCTCGATGCCGGTGAGGTACCAGAACACCTTGTCCTGTCGGAAGGCCGCATATTCGCGCGTCGCGGGCAGCCCGCGCACGACCACCACGCCACTCTTCAGCGCGGAGCGCAGGGCAGCGCGACGCCCCGCGTGAAACTCCATGCCGAGCCCGCAGCGCGGCTTGCCGTCGCCCGGACGCTCGACAGAGAGCGTCGGGGCCGTCGGGGCCTGGGCGGAAACGTGCGGAGCGAGTGCGGCGAGCAGGGCGAGCGACAGCGACGCGATCTTCATGGCCGCGAGAATACTCTCGCGCCGCGCGCACGGAATGTCAGGAACCTGTCTGTCCGCGTCGCAAGAGCAGCGAGAGGCGCGCCAGCGCCTCGAACAGCCGCTTGCGCGACTGGGGCTCGGTGCAGCCCATGCGTCCGGCGAACTCCGCGTGCGAGAGCCCCTCGAGACGCACCCGTCTGATCACCTCGCGATCGAACTCAGACAGCTCCGCGAGCGCCAGCTCGAGGCGGTCGACGTCCTCGCGTAAGATTGCCTCCGCGCTCGGGCTGCCGAGCGCGACCGCGAGGCGGCCGAACTCGTCCTGGGACCACGACGGTGCCCCGCGCTGCCCGTTGACCCGCAGGCCCTCGCGCTCGCCCGTGCGCCAGAAGCGTCGACGGTCCATCAGCTTGTGCAGCGCGACTTGCAGCAGCCAGCGCTGGAAGGCCGCATCGCCCCGGAACTCGAACTTGCCGCGACTCTGCAGCACCTCGCGGCACACGGACTGCACGAGGTCAGCCGTCGACACGCGAGCCGCGAGTCCCGCGTCGAGGTTGCGGTGCACGTAGGCCCGCAGCGTCGGCAGGTTACGCTCGAGCAGGTGCTCGATCGGCGGCGCCTCGTCAGGGTTTGCCCTGCTGATTCCCAACGCACCCTGCTACGCCGCTGCGCCAATTTCCGGGGGGCGGCCCGCCAAGACGTCTGGGCCGCGCGATCGTGACAGGGTCGTCGCCATGGACCGCGACCCGCTTTCCCGCCGCTCCGATGCGTCCGACCCTGTCGGGGCGATGCTCGTGGAGCGCATGGAGGAGCTTTGTAGGGGCGATCACGGGGCCATCGAGGAGCTGTGCCGCGCGCACCCCGAGCATGTGGCGGAGATCCGCGAGCGCATGGGGATCCTGCTGCAGATGGGCCTTGTGCAGGGCGTCGCGGCGGACGATGACGACTTTCCCGAGCGAATCGGCGATTTCCAGCTTGTGCGGCGACTCGGTGGCGGCGGCATGGGCGTGGTGTACGAGGCGCTGCAGTAGCGACTCGGTCGCACCGTCGCGCTCAAGCTGGTCCGGCCCGTACTTCCCGCGCGCGCGCGAGCGCTTCCGGCGCGAGACGGAAGCGGTGGCGAAGCTGCAGCACCCCGCGATCGTCTCGATCTACACGGTCGGAGAGGAGCGCGGCATCCCGTACTTCGCGATGGAGCGCGTGCGGGGTGCGACGCTCGCCGACATCCTCACGATGGTCGAGTCGCGCGCGCCCGAGAGCCTGCGCGGCAAGGACCTGCGCGAGGCGGTGCTCGGAGGCTCGGGCTTCGAGACCATCGAGGACAACGAGGCGACGCGGCGCCTGTTCGACTCGAGCTGGACGGACGCGTGCGCACGCGTCGTGTCCCGCATCGCTGACGCGCTCGCCCACGCGCACTCGCGCGGCGTGCTGCACCGCGACATCAAGCCCTCGAACGTCGCCGTCACGCCAGCCGGTCGCGTCGTGCCGCTCGACTTCGGCCTCGCCACGGCGAGCGTCGACGTGCGCATGACGACCTACGGAACCGCCGTCGGTTCCGTGCTCTGCATGGCTCCCGAGCAGATCGAGGGCCGCATCGACGAGATCGATGGGCGCACGGACATCTACGCGCTCGGCGTGACGCTGTACGAGCTGCTGACCTTGCAGTTGCCGTGCTCCGGTCGGACTTCCGACGAGCTGCGCACGGCGATCCGCGACGGCAAGGTGCCCTCACTTCGGGTGCGCAACCACCGCGTGTCAAGCGACCTCGAGACGGTCTGCCTGAAGGCCATCGAGGGCGAGCGCGGACGGCGCTCCGCCTCGATGCAGGAATTCGCGGCCGACCTCAAGCGCGTGCTCGCGCGCGAGCCGATCGCGGCGCGCCCCCGCAGCGCCGCGGTACGCACGCTGCGCTGGATCGCGCGCAACCCGGCCATCACGTTGGCCTCGCTGCTCGTGGCGGTGCTGCTCTTGGGCGTTCCCACGCTCCAGCACGTGCAGCAGTTGAGCTACGACAACGAGCTCGAGCGCGCCCTCAACGCGGAGATGCTCGCGTGCGACGCCGCGACGCAGGCCCGTGAGTTCGCGGATCGCGAACGCGAGCGCGCCCAGCTCGAGGCGCGCGACTCGGAGACCGTCGCTGGTTTCCTCGCCGACATCTTCGCCTCGGCCGACCCGCAGCGCGAGCAAGGTCGTCCTCCCACGGCCGCTGAGCTCCTGCGGCGCGGGGTCACGCGCATCGAACGCGAGCTCGCCGACCAGCCCGAGCTCCGCGCGCGGCTGCAGATCGCCAACGCCATTGCCAACTTCAATGCGCATGAGTCGGAGCTCACGCTGATTCACGATGCGTGGGCGGCGCGCGAGCTCGAGCAGCCGGAGGGTCGCGAGCTGCGCGTCGCGGTGCTCGACTCGCTCGCCTTCCTCAACAAGATGCAGCGTTCCTCCGCCGTGCATGCGTGGGCTGCGTTCGAGCTCGCGCACGTCCGCGCCGAGAGCGGCGACTGGCAACTCGAGCGCGAGCGCACCGTCGAACCGCTTCGTTCTGCGATGCCGATGTCCGACTGGCGCTCACGCCGTTGGCTGCAGGAGGAGGCCACCGAGCTGGCTCGTCGCGCGTGGGGCGAGCGGAGCCCCCGCTATGCGGAGCAACTCGCCATGCTGGGAAGCCTGCGCGGAGCGCTTGGCGAGCTCGACGCGGCCCTCACGGACCTCGACACCGCGGGCGCGATCCTCACCAGCTCGCTCGGGCCCGAGTACCCGATGTCCCTGTGCTGCGCGCGCACGGCCCCGGATGTGGAGCTGCGCATGGGACACGGCGAGCAGGCGTGCGAGCGGCTCGATCGCCCGGCCGACGGGGTGCGCGCGCGACTGGGCGACGAGCACCTGCGACCCGTGCTCGTCTGGCTCACGAGCGCGGGGATGTCGCAGGAGCGCGGCGCGAGCTCGAGCGTATCGGCCCCGAGCTGTTCGATCCCGGGGCCGACTTCGGCGTGTTCGTCGCGATCGAGCTCGACGAGGGCGAGTACCAGCGCGCGCTCGACCTCGTGGCGCTGGCACTCTCGCGCCCGGACTCGCGCATGTACGAGGTCTGGCGCGGCGTCCTGCTCGCGTTCCAGCGCGAGGTCGCCGCCCAGAGCCTCGCCCCCCACCGCCGACGCGCGCGCACGGCTCGAGCGCCGCGCGGCCCAGCTCCGCGTGGCGCTCGGCTCCGAGAGCGCGATCTACCGGCGTGTCCTGCGACACTCGACCGTCCTGCTGCAGCGCATCGAGGACTCGACTCCCACGCCCGCGCGCTGACCTGCGCGTTCCTGCTAACGTGCGCGCACGGCCCCACGCCGGCTCCCCAAAATGCGCATCGAACTCCCCGTCCTCGAAGGCAAGTTCCTCCGCCGCTACAAGCGCTTCTTCACCGACGTGGCGCTGCCCGACGGCTCGGTCGTCGTCGCGCATTGCCCTAACACCGGCAGCCTGAAGACCTGTCTCGAGGAAGGCCGCCCCGCGATCCTGCGCGACACGCAGGACCCCGAGCGCAAGCTGCGCCACGTGTTCCAGTCGATCCGCGTCGGCAAGACGTGGGTCAACGTCGACACGAGCCTCCCCAACCAGGCCACCTACGAGCACGTCGTCGCGGGCCAGATCCCCGAGCTCAAGGGCTACGTCGAGGCGAAGCGCGAGGTGAAGTACGGCGTGAACAGCCGGATCGACCTGCTGCTCACGGGCGCGAAAGGCGAGCGCTGCTGGGTAGAGGTGAAGAACACGACCTACGCGCTCGACGGCGTGGCCGCGTTTCCGGACGCCGTGACCGAGCGCGGGCGCAAGCACCTCGAGGAGCTGGCCGCGCAAGTCCGGCTGGGCGATCGCGCCGTGCAGTTCTTTTTCGTGAGCCGCGACGACGTCACGCGCTTCCGGCCGGCGCAGGAGATCGACCCCAACTACGCCTCGGCGCTGCGCGTCGCCGCCAAGGCCGGCGTCGAGCTGCTCGCCTACGCGCACAGCGTGACCCCGAACTCACTCGAGATCGCGCGCCGGCTGCCGATCGACCTCGCCTGAACGAGGCCCGGCGCTCACCGTCACATCGAGACGGTGTACTCGTCCCCGTCGATGGGGTAGCGCGGGCCGCCGGGGCCGCCGATGGAGCGCTTCCATGGGTCGGGGCGGCTCAGGGGGCGAATGACGTCGCGCGTCGCGAGCACGCAGGCCGAGTAGCGCGCACCGCGCACGATCGTGCGGCCGAGGTGCATGCCGAGCGTGACGACCAGCAGCGCGAGCACGCTCCAGCGCGCCGAATCGGGGCCGAGCGAGGCTTCGAGCTGCGCCACGAGCACCCAGCCCGTGCCGAGCACCGCCGTCTCGATCGCGAGCAGGATCGCCAGCGGGCGCAGCATGCGGATCGGGTGACGCAGCATGGCCCAGGCGGTGCACAGCCCGGCCCACACCGCCGAGCGCGTGCCATGGACCGCGAGTCGCGTGCGCGTGAAGTCCGCCCAGGCCATCGCGAGCGCGAAGCCGAGCGCGTGCAACGCCACCTGCACGAGCTCGACGGCGCGCGCGTGCCGCTCGCTCTCGAACAGCTCGAGGTCCGGCTTCTCGAGCCCGCAGAGCGTCTCGAGCACGAGCCACTCCCACGGACGGCCGTGGAGCACCCAGCGCAACAGCGACAGCACGAGCAGCGTGACGACGAGTACGCGCACGAAGCACAGGAAGAAGCGCGCGCCGCCGTAGAAGAATTTGCGCACGCTCTCGCCTTCAGTGCGCTCGAGGAACACCTGCAGCCAGCCGCCGGCGCTGAAGGCGCCGATCAGCATCGCCAGCAGCGCGAGCGCGCCGCCCGACCCCTGTGTCGACGCGTCGAGCGCTGCCTTCGAGACGCGCTGGTCGAAGCGGAAGTCCTCGTGCAGCTCGACAAGCAGCTCGCCGGGCGCGTAGCCGGACCCGATCGCCCGGTCAAACCACGCGAACCACGGCAAGGCCTGCGCCAGCGCAAGGAACGCGACGAACGAGGCCGCCACCAGCCATACCGGCGTGCGCCCGATCGTGACGCGAAGCGCGTGCAGGAAGATCCAGCGCGGCAGCTCGGGCTCGCGCGGGTCCTGGTCGCGGGGATCTTGGAAGCCGCTCATCCGCCGATCCCCGACTGCCAGAAGAGCAGCGAGAGCCAGTGCGCGAAGGCGCGCTCGCTCCAGCGCAGCGGCGCGAGCTCGTCTTCCTCGTGGTGCCACGCGTCGTTGGAGCGATCGAGGTCGAGCTGGTAGCGACGCTCCGGATCGATGCGCGCGGATACGAGCTTGCGCGGGCCCGTGAGCTCCAGCTTCCACCAGCGCCGCTCGCCTTGAGCCTCGCGCGTCCACTCGTGCAGCACGCGCGTGCCGTCGTCGAACGCAAGCTCGACGTCCACGGGGAGCCGCAGCTCGCCGCGCCTCAGCAGCGTCACGGTCGCACTCCACGGTGCCTCTTCATCCTTCGCGCGCTCGACCTTGGGCCGCTCGCTCCACTCGCCGAGCGCATCGACCTGCGCATACCCGAGCGCGTCTTTTTCGCGCTGTTGCTCGACCGCCACACTCCAGTCGAGCGTGCCCGTGCCGCGGAAGACCTCCTCGAAGTACCACTGCACGTCGACACCCGCGCCGGCCGAGAACGTCTCGAAGAAGTCCTGCGGTGTCGGATGGCGGTAGCGCCACTTGTCCGCGTAGTGCCGCATGCCGAGCACGAAGCGCTCGCGCCCCACGAGGCCGGAGAGCGAGCGCAGCGCGACCGCGGTGCGCGGATAGCTGTTCTGCGCGTACGAGCGCTGATCGAGGTGCCGGAAGCCCAGCGTGTCGAGCGGATCGCGCGCGGGATCGGTCAGCGCACGCGTGCGATCGCTCGCTCGCGGGTCGCTCGACTCGCGCACGAACGCCGAGAGCGGCTGGTCGCGCCACCACTCCGCGCCTCCACCCGTGGCGAGCGGCTGGAGCTCCCACTCGATCCACGGTAGCGGGATGCGCCGCGCCGCCAGAGCTCCCGCCACGCCCGCGTCCGCGACTCCGGTCACAGGGGCCACGCGCTCCACGGGCAGGATCGAATACCACGTAGTCGAGATCGAACGGCCGAAGGCCCGCGCCATCGTCTCGGAGTCGGAGAACGAGTTGAAGCCCTCGTCGAGCCAACCCGACTCGAACTCGTTGTTGCCGACGAGCCCGTACCAGAACTGATGTCCGGCCTCGTGCACCACCACGCCCTCTGGCGTATGCATCGCCGGGCTCGCGAGCAGGCGCGTTCCCGCGGTGAAGAGCGCCGGGTACTCCATGCCACCGGCCGCGCTCGCGCCCCACGCCGGATCGACGACCGTGATGTGACTCAGCGGATACTCGCCGAACCACAGGCCGTAGAAGAAGAGCGCCGCGCAAGTGGCCTCGTAGTGGCGCTCCCACTGCCGCTCGCGCTCCGGCTGGCTGAGGACCGTTACCTCGACATCGCGCAGGCGCAGGTTCTTGTCCGCGCCGAGCGCCTTCTGCACGAACGCGACCTCGGTGTCGAAGCGCTGGGCCCACTCGTCGAAGTGGAACGTGCGCGTGCGCGGCTTGTAGTCGGGATCCGCGGTCCAGGCGAAGTCGTGGACCCACGGCAAGCGTCCGGTGGCGTCGATGCGCTCGCGATCGGTGAGCGAAGGAGCGACGAAACGCGCGCGCACACGGCCCTCCGCGCGCGATGCTGGCTCGGCGAGCACGCCCGTCGCGGCAATCTTGCCCTCGTATTCGGCCGGCAGGTCGAGCGTGACGTCGTAGGTGCCCCAGTCGCTGAAGAACTCCGTCGGCGCGTGGAACTGGTGACAGTTCCAGCCGCGCTCACCCTCGAACACGCCGAGTTTCGGGAACCACTGGGCGATGAAGAGGAAGTCGCCCTTGTAGCCGGTGCGGCGGCGCACGCGCGGGATCTTCGCGCTCCACTCCACATCGACTTCGAGCGTCTCGCCCGGGGCGACCGCACGCGGCAGCTTGCAGCGCACCACCGTGCGGTCGTCGGCGTTGTCGTCGTCCGGCGTCTCGACGGTCAGCGTGCCCAACAGGTCCGCCTCGAGAGCGCGCAGGCCGGTGATGCGCTGCCAGCCCCAGTCCGAGTCGATCTCGACGCCGCGCAGTTTGCCGTTGGACTCGACGAGGTGCGTGGAGCGATTGCTCGCGAACGCGTTCCAGTAGAGGTGAAACCAGAGCTCGTCGGTAGCCACCGCGGTGCGGTTGGTGAAGCGCACGCGCTCGCGACCCTCGAGCGTCATCGCGCCGGTGTCGACCCGCGCCTCGATCGCGTAATCGACGCGGTTGCCGGCGAGCTCGAGACCCGCCCCGCGCGAGGCTTGCGGCGACGGAGCGCTCGCCGCCCCGGCGGAGACGAGTGCGACCAGCCCCGAGAGCGCCAAGGCGAGCATGCGGCCCATGTTGCGCTCCCCGGACCGGATCGGGCAAGGCTATAAAGTCACAAGTTGTTTCATGGAAGCGACTTATAGATATTCAAGAAGTCTCGTGGAAGGGCTCATGAGGCCGCTGGAACGTCCGACAACCCTCCTGAACCTTCGGCCGGCCTTGGCCCAAGGGCAAGAACGCGCCCCGCCACCCGGAAAAAAACTCACAGGAGCCGCTCCGCCTGTCGATACGGACGTGCGACGCCTGTCCGGTGCCCTACATCGGAGATCCACCATGAACATCCAACCCAACTCGCCCGACGGTCCGAACCCGGCGCTGCGCTTCGATCCGACGCGCAAGGCCCGCGAGGTCGCCGAGCCGCGCCCGAACGGCACCCCAGAGTCCAGCGCCGACCCCAAGCCCGACGCCGCCAGCGTCAAGGATGCGCGCGACGCGTTCCGCGAGCGCCGGCAGGAGCGGCTCGGCAACCTGCGCAAGAACCACACCGCGAACAACCCCGAGTTGGCCGGCCAGTCGGCCGTGTTCGAGGCCCGCGAGGAATACCGTGCCAAGCTCGATGCGCGTCGGGAGAGCACCCAAGGTCCGATCGGCAACGATCGCATCGAGATCTCCTCGAAGAGCGAGACGCTCGCGCGCGCCGTCGAGGTGCGCCTCGCCCAGAGCGAAGAGGTCCGTGCCGCTCGCGTCGCCGAGCTGCGTGCCCTGTACTTCGAGGGAAAGCTCAACGACTCGGAGCGGATCGAGCGCGCCGCGCGCCGCATGCTCGGCGGCAGCTAGCTCTCAACGGCAACCAGCCAAAAACCACGGGCTCGCGAGGGGCGAGTCCGCGACGACGAGAGCCCGGGGCCAGCGATGGTCGCGGGCTCTCGCGCTTTGCGGAGCAGCAGCTTGGGCGTGGGCGTGCCAGTTTCTTGGCGTGCCAAGTTCGGCCGACAAGAGGTGCCGAAATCAAGCTCACGTTCCTGCGCTGGAGGGCTCGGCCTCCATCCGCATGGTCGAGGTCCAAGCCACGACGCGAGCGCGGCTCACGGCCGCTTCGGGCCGCGGCAGCAGCCTCAGTTGGACTCGAACGTGCGCGCCATCTCGCCCGCGGCGAAGCGCATCAGGCTCGACGGCGAGAGCATCAGCACGGACAGGTCGTCCGCCGAATCGCCGCCGCCAAGTCGAGTGGCCTGGTAAGCCTCGAGCGAGTCGCGTACGCGCAGCTCCGAGGTGTCGACGTCGATCGTCGAGGACCAGACCACGAGGCCCGTGTCGACCGCGACAAGCTCGAGGCCGAGGCCGAGCGACTGCGGTGCGTAGGGTTCGAGGTGGGTGACCGTGCCGACGAGCAGACCGTCGAGCCGGAAGCGGTGCGCGACCGCGAGGATCGTCTGCGGCGTGTAGCGTCCGCGCGCGTGCGGCTGGTCGAGCTGGACCTCGGCGAGGTCGGCGGCGTCGAGCATCACCACCTCGAAGGGAGCGTGGCGCGTGAGCTCGAACCCGAGCGCGGCTTGGAGGGCCGCGGCTTCCTCGCTCTGCGCGCCCATGGGTGGCAGAAGGCCCACGCGGCGCAGCGAGTAGCTTCCAAGGTCCTCGGACGCGCGCGAGCGCGCGAGCGTCGGCAGGAGCATGGTCGTCGATCCGCTCGACTGGCAGCCTGCGACCAGCGCGGCGAACGAGAGAGCGAGAGTGAGCTTCAAGGCTTGCCCTGCGTCGCGGCGGTGGTGACTGCCGTCTCGGCGGCCGTGGAACCCACGCTGAGCTCGGCAATACGGGCCTCGAGCAGGAGCTTCTCGGCCTGCAGCCGACGGATCTGGGCGGTCGCGAGTCGCGCGGCGAGCTCGACATTCTCCGCGACGAGGCGGCGGTTCTCTTCCTCGAGCGCGGCGATGCGGCCGGCGCTGCCGGACTGCTCGCTCTCGGCCTTGGTCGCCGCGGCGCGCGCGCGCTCGAGCTCCGACTGGACCGAGCGCACTTCGAGTTCGAGCGCGTCGCGCTCGTCGATGGCCTTCTGGTACAGCTCGAGGATGTACATGCGTCCGCCCTCGCTCGGGCCCAGCTGGCGATCGGCGACCCCGCCTTGGGGCGCGGCCGGAGTCTCCTGCGCAGCGCTGGCTTCCGCGCCGATCATGCTGCCGTCGCGCGCGTAGAGCTGGTTCGAGCCCGGCCGGGCCGGAGTCTCGGCCGACGCGGCCGCGCCGGCATCGGGCGTGCCCGGCGGCGGAAGCTGGGTCGTGCCCGAGCTGGCGCAGGCCGTGGCGAGCAGGGCGAGGGAGAGGCTCGCGTTGCGGAGATTCATGGATTCACGCATGGGGATACTCGAGTTCGATGACGGTGTTCTCGCCGCAGGAACAGGTAACCTCGACGGCGCGGATCGCGCCCTCGATCGTGATCGGTCGGGCACTCTTCTCGCAGCGACGGCCGGATGCGGACGGACGGGACGACGCGCTCGGAAGCGCGCTCGGCGGTGCGGTCGGAGCGGGATTCGCCGTGGGGCCCGCGGCGAGCGGCGCCAGCGCGCCATCGAGCTCCACGAAGTGCTTCTTGATGATCGAGTGCATACGTGCTTCCGCTAGTCCTTTTCCTGAAGTCCCAGTCGCGGCGCGAGTTCGCGGTTGAGGCGATAGAGGGCCCGCGTGTGGATCTGGCTGACGCGCGACTCGGTCACGCCGAGTACGTCCGCGATCTCGCGCAAGCGCAGTTCCTCGGCGTAATACAGCGTGATCACGGTGCGCTCCTGATCGGAGAGCTCGCCGATGGCGCGCACGAGCAGCGCCCTAGTCTCTTCCCACTCGACGCTGCCCTGCGGGTCTTCGCTGTCGGGATCGGAGAGGCGCGCGAAGAGCGCGTCGGAGACGTCGGCGTCGAGCGACGCGTGCCCGGCCGACTTGGCAGCGAGCAGGATCTCGTCGACTTCCTGGGGCGTGACGCCGAGCTCGCGCGCGATCTCCTCAGGCGTCGGCGCGACGCCAGTGCGATGGGCCAGCGCGCTCACGGCGCGGTCGAGCTCGCGAACCTTCTCGCGACGGCCGCGCGGCAGGAAGTCGCTGCGGCGCAGCTCGTCGAGGATCGCGCCGCGGATCTTGGTGTACGCGTAGGTGGAGAACTTCAGGCCGCGGCCAGGCTCGAACGAGTCGGCGGCGTGAACGAGGCCGATCATGCCCCAGCCGTAGAGGTCGTCACGCTCGATGCCGCCGGGCAACTCGAGGGCCATGCGACCCGCGATGTGCTTGACGAGCGGCACGTGATCGAGGATCAGCTTGTCGCGATCCCACGCGACCGCCGCATACGGATTTGTCGCGGTATCGCTCATCGTCGGGCTTCCTCAGGCGCTCGTTTCATGGTCAGGACTTGCGTGCGGTCCGCTCGGGCTCGGTGCCGATCGACGCGAGCTGCAGGTGGGCGCACAGGCGCACGAGAGCAGTGATCGCGAGCCATGCGAGCGCGCCTCGCAGGGAGGCGACCCACACGGGCGTGTCGGTGAAGAGCGAGAGCAGGGCGGCGAGGGCCGCTCCGGCGACCGCAAGGCGTCGCCCGAGGGCGATCCACGCGGCGGCGAGAGCGTGCGCCGTGATGGGTTTTTCGGTCATGAAGAGCTCCAGTCTTGAGCCGGATTTCCGCCGCGCCCCGCGGAAGCGTTTTCCATCCCAAGGCCAAGAATGACCCGCCGGGCGAGGCGCTCGAGGCACTCACGTTCGCCGCTGCCAGCTCCGGCAGGGCCGCCCGAGAGGGCGAACGGAACCCGACGGCGCGCCGCCTCGACGATGCGCGGGGCGCGCGGGATCCAGCCCGCGAGGCGCGGGGAGCGCGACAGGAATCGACGGCAGACGTCGGCGAGCTTGGCGGCCGCGAGCTCGGCCTCGCGCGCGCCGGAGACCTGATTGAGAACGAGCTCTGGCGTGGGCAGGTCGAAGCCGCGCACAGT
Source organism: Planctomycetia bacterium (assembly GCA_005778045.1). The sequence goes on along the minus strand of SXKQ01000014.1, from coordinate 2,962 downwards.
GCTCTCGGTGACCAGCGCCTTCACGAGCCCATAGGCGTCGGCCGCCGCACTGGGGTCGGGAGTCGTGACCACGAGCGTCATGCGCGCGAGCGCGCCGAGGGTGAGCACGTCCGGGCCGATGCCGGCGGCGCTGTCTCCCACCACGATGTCGTAGCCCGCGGAGAGCTCGCCGAGCGCGGCCAGTAGCCGCGTGCGCGGCTCGGGAGCGAGGTTCGCCATCGCCCCACTGCCATTGCTGCCGACGAGTACGTCGATGCCGCCAGGCCCGGCAACGACGCAGTCCGCGAGCGCGCACTCGCCAGCGAGCGCCTGCTCGATCGTGTGGCGCGGCTCGAGCCCGAGCAGCACGTGCAGGTCGGCGAGACCGAGGTCGAGATCGCACAGGAGCGTGCGCAGGCCCTGCGCGCGCAGCTGCACGGCGAGGCTCGCGGCCAGCGTGGTCTTGCCGACGCCGCCCTTGCCGCCGGTGACGAGCACGAATGGCGCGTGGAAGCGGGGGTCCGCGCTCACGCGATCCTCCCGCGCAGGAGCAGGTCCGCGACCTGCATCGGCTCGGCGCGGTGGAAGTGCGCGGCGACTTCCTGCCCATCGCACAGGAACGCGAGACGAGCTCCCGAGGCCATGGCAGACTCGAGGGCAGGCGCCGGAGCACGCGTCTCGTCGAGCTTGGTCAGCACCCACGCGCTCGGATTCGCGGCAGCGAACGACGTGCGCGCGGCCTCGATCGCCTCGCGGCTCGAGGTGGCCTGCAGCACGAGGTAGGTCTCGAGCGAGCCGCCGACGGAGGCGAGGCTCTCTCCGAGCACCGCAAGCGCGGCCGTGTCGCGCGGCGAGGCGCCGGCGGTGTCGACCAGCACGCATTCCGGGGCGCCAAAGCTCGCGACGGCAAGCTGCAGTTCCTCGCCATCGCGCGCGACCGCGACCTCGGTGCCGATCGCGGACGCGAGCGCGCGCAGCTGCTCGACGGCGCCCGGGCGATGCGTGTCCATCGACGCGATCCCGACGCGGCGTCCCGAGCGCACGAGGCGCGCCGCGAGCTTGGCGAGCGTGGTGGTCTTGCCGACGCCCGTCGGACCGACGAAGGCGATCACGCAAGGCTGCACCTGCACGCCCGGGGCGCGGCGCTGGATGCGCGGGCTCGGGGCGATCTCGACGGTGCGGGCGAGCGACTCCGCGGCGGCGTCGAGCGCGAACGGTCCGCGCGCACCCGAGCGCGAGACGGCGTCGAGCGTGCGCGCGACAAGGCCATCGGAGGCGCCGCTGCGGCGCAGCACGCGCTCGACGTCGTCGAGGCCGCGCTCGCGTGCGGGGACGAGCGGCGCCGTGGCCGGCGCCAGCTTCGCGGCCGCGAGGGCGCGCTTCGGGTCGGCCACGGCGACGGTCACGCCGCCATCGGACATGGTCTCGCGCGAGAGGACCAGCGCGTCGGCGCCGTACTGGCGCTGTGCGCGCTCGAGCGCGTCCTTCAGGTCACGGCCACGGACTCGGTGGATCTGCATGGCTCACTCCTCGAGGCGCACGACCGCGACGGTCTGCACGCTGCGGGCAGGGACGACTTCCTGGTAGCTCAACACCGACACCTTGGGCAGCGAGGCGCGCACGAGCTCGCCGAGGAAACGGCGCACGTTCGAGCGAGCGAGCAGCACGACGTCGGAGCCGCCGCGGGTGGCGCTCGCGATCTGCTCGCCGATCTTCTCGACGAGCCGCTGCAGGTAGGCGGGGTTGACGCCCGGCGACTCGGGATCCGCCGCGCCCGTGCCAACGGCCGAGGCGAGGCGCGACTCGATGCGCGGATCGAGCGTGACGGCATGCACGGTGCCCGCGCGATCGGCATGGGCCTCGCACAGCGCGCGGCCGAGACGTTGACGCGCAAGCTCGGCGAGCGTGTCGGGGTCCTTGCTGCGGCTGACGTTGTCGGCGATCACCTCGAGGATCAGCGGCACGTTGCGCACCGACACCGACTCGCGCAGCAGGTTGCGCAGCACCGCCTGGACCTCGCCGTAGCCGATCTTGGCGGGGATGAGCTCCTCGACCACGGCCGGCGTGACCTTCTTGGCGTTCTCGACGAGCTCCTTGACGTCGTCGCGCGTGAGGATGTCGCCGAGCGACGTGCGCAGGACCTCCGAGAGGTGCGTGACGAGCACGCTGACCGGATCGATGACCGTGTAGCCGAGCAGCTCGGCCTCGTCCTTCGCGGCGTCGGCGATCCACAGCGCCGGCAGGCCGAAGGCCGGATCCTTGGTCGGGGCGCCCGCGATCTTGCCGGCGACAGCGCCGGAGTCCATCGCCATGTGCTGGCCCGGCTCGATCTCGCCGCGCGCCACTTCCTGGCCGCCGACGAGGATGCGGTAGGCATTCGGCGCGAGCTTGATGTTGTCCTTGATGCGCACCGGCGGCAGCACAATGCCCTCGCGCGAGGCGAAGCGGCGGCGCAGCTGCGAGATGTGGTCGAGAATGCCCTGACCGCGCGGGTCCTGCACCAGCGGGATCAGGCGGTAGCCGATCTCGAGGGCCACACGGTCGACCTTCAGCAGCTCGAGCGCTGCCTCGTTCTCCTTCTCGGCGGGCGTGGCTTCGGGCGCGGCCTTGGGGGCGCCCGAAGCGCTGGCTGCAGCCTCGGCGGCGGCTTCGGCGGCTTCTTGGCCGCGGGTCGCGCGCCAGATGACGAGCAGCACCGAGGCGAGGATGAAGAACGGCAGCTTGGGCATGCCCGGCAGCAGTCCGATCGCGAAGATCATGCCGGCGGCGATCAGCGTCGCGCGCGGGCGGCCGAGGCTCTGGCCTAGCACCTGCGAGCCGAGGCTCGAGTCATCGGAGGCCTTCGTGACGAGCACACCCGAGGCGGTCGAGATGAGCAGCGCGGGAATCTGGCTGACGAGGCCGTCGCCGATCGTGAGCAGCGAGTAGCGCTCGCCCGCGTCCGCGATCGCCATGCCGCTCATGGCGCCGAGCGTGATGCCGC
>SXKQ01000126.1 GCA_005778045.1 Planctomycetia bacterium | reverse complement strand
GAGGAGGAACTCGACGAGGAGGAACTCGACGAGCAGGACGAGGCAGAGCAGCCGGTCGCGGAGGCCGCCGCCGACGAGTTCGAGGACGAGGAAGAGTGCGAGGCCTGCGAGGTCGACGAGGAGGCCCCCGTGGTTGCGGCCGAGCACGTCGAGCCGATGGTCGAGGTGCGCTGCGAAGCGAACTCCGATCAGGCGCGGGCTCAGGAGGAGTCGCCGGTCGCGGAGGTCGAGTCCGTGCAGCCGTCGCTGTTCGCCGACCTCGAACCCGAGCCGATCCGTCCGTCCAAGGGCCGCGGCGCGAAGGCTGTCGCGTTCGCCACCGAGCCGCGCACGGCCCCCTCGACCGCCAGCATCGCCCCGACCCCGGTCGCGAGCGTGCAGCCCCAGCAGGTCGCCGAGGCCGAAGTGGAAGCCGAGGCGGCGCCCACGATGTCCGACTTTGTGCTGACGCCCGCTCCGGCCCGCTCGATCTCGCGCGTCTTCCTGCCCGAGCCGACCTACAAGGCCGGCTGCCTGTTCCTCGAGCGCAACCGCGTGGCGGTCTCGATGCTCCAGCGCGAGTTCCAGATGGACTTCAAGGTCGCGACCACGGTGCTCGACCAGCTGCAGGACGTCGGCCTGATCGGGCCGTACCTCGGTGGCCAGCGCCGCGACATCCTGATGAGCGCGGACGAGTGGCAAGAGAAGGTCGGCATCGCCGAGTGAATTCCGGCCAACCACGGTGGAGCGGAACGCGGGGCGTCCCTGATGAGGGGCGCCCCGCGCGCTTCCGGAGAGGATTCCCGGCTCGCTTTCGGGCCTGCGTCGGGCTGCGGTATCCTGCCCCCCCGCGAGCGCTTTCGGCCGCGGACCCTGAACGAGCCACGCCCCGTGCCCAACCCCGCCGTCGTCTCGCTGGTGCACCTCGGGTGCGCCCGCAACCAAATCGATTCCGAACTGATCCTCGGTCGTCTCGTCGACGAAGGTCTGATCATCTCGGGCGATCCCGAGCAGGCAGACACCGTCGTGCTCAACACTTGCTCGTTCATCGGTCCGGCCCGCGAGGAGTCCGAGAGCCAGATCCGCCGCCTGTGCGCGAAGAAGAAGCGCGGCGAGCTCGAGCGCGTGGTCGTCGCGGGCTGTCTCGTGCAGCGCTTCCAGCGCGACTTGCAGAAGCGCTTTCCTTTGGTCGACATCTTCGCCGAAATCTCCGACGGCAAGGCGCTCGCCAAAGCCATTTCCGACCTGTCCCAGGGCCGGACGGCTCCGCGCTACCTCGACAACGGCGGCCTGCGCGAGGCGACGCGCGACGAGTCGCGTCTGCTCTCGACTCCGGGCTCCTACGCGTACCTGCGCATCAGCCACGGCTGCGACCACACCTGCTCGTTCTGCGCCATCCCAGCTATCCGCGGCCCGCACCGCTCCAAGCGCCCCGACGACGTGCTCTCGGAGGCGCGCGAGCTGATCGGCGCGGGCGTGAAGGAGCTCGTGATCGTCGCCGAGGACTCGACGGCGTGGGGGCGCGACATGGGGCTCGAGCTCGACGCGCTCGTGCGCTCGCTCGCGGACCTCGACGGCGAGCACAAGGTACGCGTGATGTACGCGTACCCCAACCGCTTCCCCTGGGGACTCGCCGATCTGCTCGCGAACCATCCGCGCGTGGCGCGCTACCTCGACATTCCTGTGCAGCACATCGCGACGCCGATGCTGCGCGCGATGCGGCGCGCGGGCTCTGGCGAGCAGGTGCGTAAACTGCTCGACCGACTGCGCAGCGAGATCCCCGGCATCACCCTGCGTACGACCGTGCTGGTCGGCTTTCCGGGCGAGACCGAGAAGGACGTCGAGGAGCTGTGCGCGTTCATCCGCGAGTACCGCCTCGCGCGTCTCGGAGCGTTCACGTACTCGCCCGAGGAGGGTACGTCGGGCTTCGACCTGCCCGGGCGCGTGAGCGACAAGGAAGCCAAGGCGCGCCAGCGCGCGGTGCTCGCGGCGCGCGACGAGGTCCTGCGCGCCGAGCAGCAGGCGCTCGTCGGCACGGAGTTCGACGTCGTGATCGACGAGAGCTCGCCGGCGCGCGGAGTGCCGAACGTGGCGCGCGGCGACATGGACGCCCCCGAGGTCGACCTCGTCACGCTCGTCACCGGACGCAAGCTCGGCGTCGGCAAGCGACTGCGCGTCAAGGTCGAGGGCCTCGACGCAGAGTCGAACCTCGTCGCGAAAGCGGTGCGGGGCTGATGGCCGCCGGCGTCTTCGCGCACTGGCCCAATCGCATCACGGCGATGCGCTTCGCCGGCGCGGCGGCGCTGTTCGTGCTGCTCGCGCGCATCGGGGACGCGACGGCGGACCAGCTCATGACGCGGCGGACCGAGATGCACGCGTGCCTGTGGCTGTTCGTGGCGATCGCGCTCTCGGACATTCTCGACGGCTGGCTCGCGCGGCGCGGCAACCACATCACCGCCTTCGGGCGCATCGCCGATCCATTCGTCGACAAGGTGCTCGTGATGGGCGCGATGATCTACCTCGCGGTGCTGCCGTGGTCGCGGGAGTTCTTCCCCGCGTGGGTGGTGGTCGTCGTGCTCGCACGCGAGTTTCTCGTCACGGGTATTCGCGGCTACGTCGAGAGCCTCGGCCATGCATTCCCGGCTGACTGGTTCGGCAAGGTGAAGATGCTCGTGCAGTGCTGGGCGATCGGGATTCCGATGGGGATGCACGCCTTCGAGCTGTCGGACGCCGCCCGCGGACGCTGGGAGCTCGCGGGGCACGCGCTCGTGTGGCTCACGCTCGTAACCTCGGTGGGCTCGGGTCTCTCGTACGTATTCAAGGCCCGCAAGTTGCTCTCGGGAGAGTCGCGATGAACTGGCTCAAGCTCGGTCTCGTGTCCTGCGGCTACCTCGGATGCTCGCCCTTCGCGCCCGGCACCGTCGGCACGCTCGGTGGCGTGGCGATCGCATGGGCGCTCTCGGGACAGGAGCACTACCTCGCGCTCAGCCTTGGAGTGGCGGCGATTCTCTACCTGATCGGCCGCTCGCTCGGCGACTGGGCGGAGTCCTACGCGGGCGAGAAGGACCCCGGGATCTTCGTGCTCGACGAGGTGATCGGCTACCTGATCACGATCGCGTGGATGGGTGGCCCGGGCTACCTGTCGCTCGCGGTGGCGTTCTTCGTCTTCCGCTTCTTCGACATCTTCAAGCCCAAGCTCGCGCGACGCATGGAAAAGCTCGGCGGTGGCGACGGCATCCTGCTCGACGACGTGGTGGCCGGCGTGTACGGGCTCGTGCTGGTGATGGTGCCGGTGCGGCTCCTGCTCCCCAACCTGCCCTGGCTCGCGGGGGCGAACTGAGATGGTGGCGCGCAGGAAAGGCGCTGCGGAGGAGCGCGGATCGAGCGGCCTGCCGATCTGGATGCGCTTCACGCTGTCGATGACGGTCGCGCTGACCGTCGTCTCCTCCGCGGCCGGATTCCTGCTCTACAAGAGCGCGCGGCAGGTGAGCGCCAACGTGCAGCAGGCGACGATGGTCGGTGCCACCGAGCTCACGGCGCCCGTGGTGCAGGCGACGGTCGAGCGCCAGCGAGCGGTGGCGGAGCGCGAGCTGTACTTCGTGCTCGAGCAGCAGGCCGCGAAGGACGCGGCGGCCACGGCCAAGGAGTTCCCGGAGGGCGGCGACTCGCGCTACGAGAGCCTGCGACGCGCGTTTCAGAACTACCAGCATGGCCTCCGCGACGCGTACCGCGCCCAGCGCGAGCAGCGCGAGCAGCGCTACAAGGAACTCGGTGCCGTCGAGTCCTGGAAGCAGGTCGGAAAGGCGACGGAGCATGCCTCCGGCGCGGTTCTCGAGGCGTCGGTGACCTACGCGGACGGCTCGAGCGGCGTGATCTTCAAGCATCAGGGGCGCGAGGGCGCGCCGGTGTTCCTGCTCCTGCCGGACACCGCCCAAGTCGCCGACCGCAGCCTGCTCGGCCTCGTGATCGGGGTGACCTTCGTGATCATTCTGGTCGGCGCGATGGTCTCGGTGTGGGTCGCCAACCAAGTCTCCGGGCCGATCACGCGCATCGCCGAGGACGTGCGCGCCATCGCGGGCGGCGACCTACAGCACCGCGTGGTGGCGGACGCGGGCGGCGAGGTCGGCACGCTCGCTCGCGCGATCGACCGCATGACGAAGAGTCTCGCGGAGGCCCGCGACAACGAGGTCGAGCTCGAGGTGCGCCAACGCGAGCTGCAGGTCGCGAGCGAAGTGCGCGACCAACTCCTGCCGCAGTCCACTCCGAAGTGCCCCGGCTACGAGATCGGGCACCTGCACCTCGCTTCGGCGGGGCTGTGCGGCGACTTTCTCGACTACATCGATGGTGGTGCCGCCGGCTCGATCGGTCTCCTCGTGTGCGAGGTGTCCGGCAAGGGCATGCCCGGCGCGATCGTCGGGGCGACGGCGCGCTCGTACTTGCGCTCGCGACTCGCCGACGGCGGGGAGCTGAAGGCCGCGCTCTCGAGCGCGAACCGTGCGCTGGCGCGCGACGTGCGCCGCGGCATGGCCGTGACCGCGCTGTTCGCCTCGTTGGACGCGACGCAGGGCATCGCGACGGTCGCGTGCAGCGGTCACAAGGTGCCGCTGGTTCGCTTCTCCGGCGAAGACCGCAAGGTGCGTGTGGTCCACCCCGAAGGCATCGCCCTCGGCTTCGACAAGGGGCCCGTATTCGACAGCAAGCTCGAGCTTGCGCTGGTTCCCGTGGAGCGGGGCGATCGGCTCGTGCTCGTCAACTCCGGAGCCGTGACGGTGGCGAATGCCGAAGGTGCCGAGCTCGGCGAGAAGGGCCTGTACGCGCTCGTCATGAAGTACGGCGCGCTTCCGACGGACCAGTTCCTCTCCAAGCTGCGCGAGGCGCTGCTCGCCCACGCGGGCGATGCCCCGCGCGAGCGCGACATCTCGATCGTCACCGTCAGCCGGACTTGAATCATGCAAGTACGCGAATTCCAGTCGCTCATCGAGCGCATCTACTTCGAGCGCGACTCTGCGCGTGGCCTCCACGGCACCCATATGTGGTTCTGCGAGGAAGTGGGGGAGCTGACGCGCGCGCTGCGCCGCAATCGCAAGGAGGAACTCGAGGGCGAGTTCGCCGACGTACTCGCGTGGCTCTCCACGCTGGCCTCGATGTCGGGCATCGACCTCGAGGCCGCCGCGCGCAAGAAGTACGAGCAGGGCTGCCCGCGCTGCAAGGCTGCGCCTTGCGCGTGTCCGTGAGGCGAGTCCCGTGGCACGCGCGTCGAAGTCTGACGCGCGGGAGCTGACGCTCTTCGAGGTCGGACCCGCGCCCGCCCCCCGGGCGGGGCTGTACGCCGAGGTCGCGCTCAATCGCCCGGTGGCGGTGCAGTTCACCTACTCCGTGCCCGACGAGCTCGTGGCGCGCGTCGTGCCCGGCGTGCGCGTGGCGGTGCCGTTCGGGGCCGAGCGCGAGATCGGAGTCGTGACGGCCATTGCCCGCGAGTGCGCGCTCGACAAGGTGCGTCCGATCGCGACCTTGCTCGACGAGGAGCCCCTCGTGAGCGCCGACTTGCTCGCGCTGACGCGCTGGATAGGCGAGCGCTACGCGTGCTCGTGGGGCGAGGCCTTGCACGCCGTGCTGCCCGCGGCGCTCAAGCGAGAGCGCGAGAGCGCCAAGGTCATCGTGGCGTCGCCTGCACCCGGCATAGGCGCCAAGGAACTCGCCGAGATCGAGGAGAGCCAACCCAAGCAGCATCGCATGCTGCGCACACTGCTCGAGATCGGTGGACGCATCGAGCTGCGTGAGGTGTGTCGCAAGCTCAACCTGTCCGATTCCGCCGCGCGTACGTTGCACCGGCGTGGCTGGATCCGGCTCGAGAAGGTCGAGGCGGATGCCGACGAGCTCGAGACCTCGCGAGCCGCTCGCCCGCGACCGGAGAGCCTGCACTCGACCCAGCAGGCCGCGCTCACGGCGCTGCTCGAGCCGCTCGAAGCAGGACGTTCGGGAGCCTTCCTGCTGCAGGGTGTCACGGGCAGCGGCAAGACCGAGGTCTACCTTGCGCTGATCGAGCGCGCACTGGCTCTCGGCCGCGGGGCGATCGTGCTGGTGCCGGAAATCGCGCTGACTCCCCAGACGGTCGGTTGGTTCCGGGCGCGCTTCGAGAACGTGGCCGTGCTGCACTCGCGCATGACCGACGCGCAGCGACTGCGCATGTGGCAGCGCGTGCAGCGCGGCGAGGCGCGCGTGGTGGTCGGTGCTCGCTCCGCGCTGTTCGCTCCGATGGAACGTCTCGGCGTCATCGTGGTCGACGAGGAGCACGAGCCTTCGTTCAAGCAGGGCTCGACGCCGCGCTACCACGCCCGCGACGTGGCGATCGAGCGCGCGCGCGCGACGGGGGCGGTGTGCGTTCTCGGTTCCGCTACCCCGTCGCTCGAAAGCTGGGAAGCGGCACGGCGCGGGACGCTGAAGCGGCTCCTCATGCCTCAGCGCATCAGCGGCCACGGATTTCCGCCGATCGAGGTGGTGGATATCCGCTCCGAGCCCGCTGGACCACAGGGCCACAAGCTCTTCTCGCGACGCCTGCTGCTTCTGCTCCAAGAGGCGCTCGCGCGCGGCGAGCAGGCGATCCTGTTTCAGAATCGCCGAGGCTTCGCGCCCGTCTTATGGTGTCCGGGATGCAAGGAAACGCTGCGCTGCAAGCGTTGCGACGTCGCGCTCGCGTGGCACCAGCGCATCGGGCGAATGGTCTGCCATAGCTGCTGCGAGGAACGGCGCTCGCCGCAGGCGTGTCCGGTGTGTACACGGCCCGGCATGCGTTTCGTCGGCGCGGGCTCCGAGCGCGTCGAGATCGAGATCCAGAAGGTCGCGCCCGAGGCGCGCGTGCGGCGCATGGATTCGGACACGATGCGACGCCGCGAGGACTACGAGGACACGCTCTCCGCCTTCGGACGGCAGGAGATCGACGTGCTCGTCGGCACGCAGATGATCGCCAAGGGGCTCGACTTTCCGCGCGTGACGCTGGTCGGGATCATCTCGGCGGACGGAGCGCTGCACTTGCCGGATTTTCGTGCGGCCGAGCGCACCTTCCAGCTGATCAGCCAAGTCGCGGGCCGTGCAGGTCGCGGAACGTTGCCGGGTCGCATCGTGGTGCAGACCATGTCGCCGCAGCACCCGGCGATCGTGCGTGCGGCCGCCAATGACTTTGAGGGCTTCGCGACGAACGAGAGCGCGCTGCGGGCGGAGCTCGCGTACCCGCCGCACGGTCGGCTCGTGCGCCTGCTCTACGAGGACATGAGCGAGAAGCTCGTGATCGACGCTTCGGATGCCGCTGGCGAGTTACTGCGCGAGAAGCTCGTCGACAGCGACGCGGTCGTGCTCGGTCCCGCGCCAGCTCCGATCGCGATGGTGCGCGAGCGCCACCGCCGCCACCTGCTCATCAAGCTACCTGACGACCCCCTGCAACTCGGACTCGTACTCGCCACCACGCGTATGCTCGGCGAGAGTGGTGTAAAGCTGCGACCGATGATCGACGTGGATCCCGTTTCGCTGTTCTGATCCCTCAGCGGTTCGTGGCTCGTGGGACGGTGACAAGTCCCGCATCGACGCAGGCGGCTTCGGTCTGGCCCGTGCAGCGGATGGCCAGCACGTTGGCGCCCACCCTCAGGGCCGCGCGCGCTTCCTCGGGCAGCGCCTCGACAAAGTACCCGGGTGTCCCGCTCGACAGGCGCGCCGCGAGCGCTCCGTTGAGCCAGACCTCCGCGTCTCCGACGAGTTCGACGGCGAGCCGGACTTCCGCGCTCGGAATGCTCGCGAGCTCGAAGGTCCGCCGCAGCCACAGCGCCGTTGCCGTCCACCGCGTGCGAATCAGGCTCGGGCGAGCGAGCGGGGCGCCGAACGCGCCCGAGCCGGTCGACCAGCTGCCGACGTCGAACTCGAGCGTCGTCCAACTCGCGGCGGGCTCACTCGTCGTCCAGCTCCAGCGGCTTTCGCCGCCGCGAGCATCGGGTACGAGCGGCTCTCCGATCGAGAGCCGCGCGGGCGCCCACGTCAGCGGGCCCTTGGCACCGCGCGCGAACCACTTGTTCCACAGCGGCTCGCCCGCCAGAACCGTCAAGAAGACGGGCTCGAGTTTGCGTGGCTTCCAGTCGGTCCCGAAGAGCCTGAGTTGGAGCGCCTTGTCCCATGCCAGCGCGACGGACGGCTCCACGGAGTCTTCGTCCTGCGTTCGCGCGCTGCGTTCCCAGTCCGCCGCCTCCGTTCGCGCGAGGAGCTCCAGCTCCTCGGCTCGCTGCGCGCTTCCCATCTGTCGCGCGAGCCGAGCGAACGCGCCGAGAGCAACGATGGACTTCGTGCGCGAATCCGCGGCGAGCGCGGAGTCCTGCGGCGCACTCGCCTGCTCGATCAGGAAGCGCGACCATGACGACAGCTGCTTCCAGTAACGCGCCGCGAGCTCGACGCGTCCTTCGCGTTGGCAAATCGCAGCCACGAGCAGGATCAGGTCGGAAGAGTCAGCCACGGCCGTTGCGCTTGTCGCGACACTCTCCTGCGCGGTTCCCGTCGCATGCGGGTACGTGCCGAGCTCGCACGGCGCGAAGGGAGCCGTCCACGCACTCCAAGTGGCCCGATCAAGGAGCGGCAGGAGCGAGGCCTTCGCAAGATCGCTCGAGAGCAGCAGGTGCTGGGGCGCGGATGCGGCGACATCCATGGTCTGCGACAGCCCGTGCGTCCCAGCGGCACCGCGCACGAACAGCAGGGGACGTCCATGCGCGTCGGCGCACAGCTTGCTGGCGCCGAGAACGGACCGGTACGCGCGCTGGCACTCTCGTATCCACTGCGAATCGCCTGCGGTCGCGAGGTCCAGCGAGAGCTCGCGGTCGAACTCGCCGCAGCGCGCGACGACCTGCTCGCCGGCCGCGTCTGCGACTTGCAGCAGCTTGGCCGCGTCTATTCCTGCGCCCCGCCAGTAGGGCCGCAAGCGTTGCTCGAAGTAGCGCACCGACCAAGGCTCGTCGTAGGCGAGCATGGCGCGTGCCGTGACCGGCGCATCGCCGGCCTTCGCCGTCACGAAGCCCGCGCCGCCGCGGCCTTCGAGTCTCACCGAAGCCACTCCGTCTGCCGCCGGTCGCGGCTCGAGGAAGCTCGGAGGCACGCTCGCGCCACGTCGCTCGACGAACGCGCGCCGCAGCTCTTCGGCCGGTCCGAAGTTGGCGCGCACTCCAGGGCCCTTGCGCGCGCTCGCGAGCAGCGTGCCGCGTTCCAGTCGCTCGCGGCCCGACTCGGGCGCTCGCCACGGCGGATCGAGGGCCTCCACGCAGGCGGTCTCGAGTCCCTCGATCTCGACCAGCCTGCCTTGCACCCGCTCCGAGGGCCCCTCGACGGCGGCCAAGGCCGCGACGTCGAGATAGAGGTCGATCGAGTGCTCGTTGCCGTCGCGCGACCACGCTCGGAGCTGGACATAGGTCACCGGTCTCGCGAGTACGTCGAGATCGTCGGGCAGGGCGGGCGTCACGAACGCGAGTTCGAGTTCGACGCCGGCCGCGAGCGAGACGAAGCGCGTAGTCGTGAAGTCGACGATCGTGACACTCTGGTCAGGAGCCGGAACTTCCGGCGGCTCGGTGCCGAGCAGGCGCACGACCTTGTCGCCATCGATGCGCGCGAGCACACACATCGGCACCGAGCGTCCGCTCGCGTGGCTCGGCGTGCCGTCGGTGGGCCGTCCGGGAGTCGACCACAAGCTGAAGAACGGGTCGTGGACGACGAGCGGTACCGGGCGCGGCCGCTCTTCCTGCGCCGAAGCGAGCGATCCGAGGACGAGCGCTGCGACGAGCTGGAACATGAGCGCCAAGATAGCGCTCCTGCGCCTGCGCTAGTTCGTCACGAGCTCACGGAAGCGTGAGAACAGGTGCGCGCTGTCGAGCGGGCCGGGCGCGGCCTCGGGGTGATACTGCACGCTCATCACCTTGGCCGTGCGATGGCGGATGCCCTCGACAGTCATGTCGTTCAGATTGATGTGCGTGAGCTCGAGCTCCTTCGGCAGCGTATTCGGATCGACCGCGAACGAGTGGTTCTGCGACGTGATCTCCACGCGTCCGGTCAAGAGGTCACGCACCGGGTGGTTCGCGCCGTGGTGGCCGAAGGGCATCTTGTGCGTCTTCGCGCCGAGCACGATGCCGAGGATCTGGTGG
>SXKQ01000125.1 GCA_005778045.1 Planctomycetia bacterium | reverse complement strand
GGCCAGCGCCAGCGCACGTGCATCGCGCGCGCGCTCGCTCGCGATCCACGCGTCCTCGTACTAGACGATTCGCTCAGCGCCGTCGACACCGAGACCGAGGCGCAGCTCGTCCACAACCTCAAGTCCGCGAGCCATGGCCGTACGGTGATCCTCGCCGCGCATCGGCTCTCTACCGTGCGTCACGCGAACCAGATCGTCGTGCTCGAAGAGGGGCGCATCGTCCAGCGCGGCACCCACGCCGAGCTGCTCGCGCTCCCGGGCTGGTACGCGGACACCTGGAAGCGCCAACAGGCGCAGCAGGAGCTCGCAGGCCTGTGACGAAGGAAAGCGTCAAGGCCAAGCGGCCGCGGTCGGACGAGGACGACGAATCTCCGGAGGAGTTCGTCGCCGGAAAAGTGTGGGATGCGCGGCTCGCGCTGCGTCTCGCGCGCGAGGCTCGCCCACACTGGAAGCTCTTCGCCGGCACATTCTTCGTGCTCTCGGCGCTGTTCGCCCTCGAGCTCGCCGGACCTTGGATCCTCGGCCGCGCCATCGACGGTCCGGTGATGGGCGCGATCGCCGAGCGCTCGGTCACGCCCGATGCGCCGGTCTCGCGCGAGCGCATGAACGAGCTGTGGCTGTGGGCGGCGGCCTATCTGGGCTGTGCGGCGCTCATGGCTGGATTCCGCTATCTCGAGGTCGCGCACCTCGGTCGCACCGGCCAGACCGTGATCGCCGACCTGCGCGCCAAGGTCTTCCGACATATCCAGAAACTCGAGCTGGCGTGGTTCGACAAGCGGCCGACCGGCTCCCTCGTAACGCGCGTCACCAGCGACATCGAGAACCTGAACGAGATGTTCACGTCGGGCCTCGTCACGCTGGGCTTCGACTTCATCCGCATCGCCGTGCTGCTCGCCGTGCTGTTCGCGCTGCAGTGGAAGCTCGCGCTCGTCGTCACCCTGCTGATGCCGTTGCTCGTCGGCGTCAGCCTCGTGTTCCGTGGCGGAGCACGCAACGCGCACCGCGACGTACGGGGACACCTGTCGCGGCTGAATGGCTACCTGCAGGAGGTGCTGTCCGGCGTGCGCGTAGTGCAGGTCTTCCGGCGCGAGAACCGCGTCAGCGGGCGCTTCGCGGAGTTCCTCGATCGCTACCTCGTCGCCAACGTCCGCACGATCCTGCTGTTCGCGCTGTTCTTCCCAGCTCTCGACCTCGTCGTCAACGGCATTCAGGCCGCGACGATCTGGGCCGGCGGCGTCGACATCGCCTCGGGCGCGCTGCAGGTGGGCCTGTTCTTCCAGTTCTGGCTCTACGTCAACAAGCTGCTGGACCCCGTGCGCGAACTGGGCGAGCGCTACAACATTCTGCAGTCGGCTTTCGCGTCTTCGGAGCGCATCTTTCAGGTGCTCGACACGCAGCCAGCGATCGTCTCGCCTCCGCCCGAACGCGCCCGGCTGCCTGCACCACGCGCCGGACACGTGCGCTTCGAGAACGTGAGCTTCGAGTACCTGCCGGGAACGCCCGTGCTGCAGGACGTGAGCTTCGAAATCCCGCCGGGCGCGACTGTTGCGGTCGTCGGGGCCACCGGTGCTGGCAAGACCACGCTCGTCAACCTGCTGCTGCGCTTCTACGAGCCTAGCGCGGGCCGGATCACGATCGACGGCGTCGACCTGCGCGAGTTCGACCTCTCTGCGCTGCGCGCGCAGTTCGGTCTGGTGCTGCAGGAGGACTTCTTGTTCGCGGGAACCGTGCGCGAGAATCTGGTCATGGAGCGCACGGACGTGAGCGCGGCTTCCCTGCAGCGTGCGCTCGAGGCGAGCCGAGCCTCGCAGGTCATCGCGCGCCTGCCCGGCGGCCTGGAAGCACCGGTGGCCGAGCGTGGCGCGACGCTATCCACAGGAGAACGGCAGTTGCTCGCCATCGCGCGAGCCCTGGCGGGAAATCCTCACTTTGTCGTGCTGGACGAAGCCACCGCGAGCGTTGACTCGGAGACCGAGCACAAGATCGAGGAAGCGAAGGAGAATCTGCTTCAGGGGCGCTCCGCGCTCGTGATCGCTCACCGCCTCTCCACGGTGCGTCGCGCCGATGTGATTCTCGTCATGCACCGTGGCCAGCTACGCGAGAGCGGCACTCACGACGAACTCCTGCGACGCGGCGGGATCTACGCGCGGCTCTACACGCTGCAGTTCGAACACGCTGGGTAGGGAGCGACCGGGACGGTCACCTCGCGTCGCGAGCGCTCGTGAATCGCGCACGCAGGTCACGCAACTCGGCATCGTTCTGCTCGGCGTCGTTCTGCTCGGCGTCGTTTTGCTCGGAGAGCAGACCATCGAGCAAGCCGATGGCCTCGTCGAGCCGTCGCGACCGTTCCTCGGACGTGTTCGATTTCATCCCAAGTTCCGCGACCACGACGGCGAGGCGCCGCCGTAGGTCACGATTCTCGGCGTCGAACACTCGCGCGGCACGATAGCCAGTCTCGGCGAGCTCCCAGTGCCCCAAGTACTGCCGAATGGCGCCGGCGAGCAGGTCCGCGCGATAGCGCTCTTGAGCGTTGCCGCGCCTCGAGACTCCCGCGAGCAGCCGCAGCGCAAGCTCGATGTCTTCGCCCACGGACGCCGGCACGCGCGAGCGCGGCGGCAGGCCGTCGAGCGATCGCCGGGCGCGGCGGAACGAGAGGTCCGCCGCCAAGAGCTTCACGCGCGGCGAGTCTCCGCGCCGCGCAAGCAACCCTTCCACCACGGGCGCGGCCTCGTCGACGTCCCCCTCCTCCACCAGCGCGACGGCGAGGTTGTGGTCGCGTTCGTCGAGATCCTCGCTGCGTTCCGTCGCCGGAATCACCGGTGCGAGCACGGCTCCTGCGGCAAGTCCCAGCACTCCGAGCTTCGCGAAGGTCGTGAACCAGCGCGAGCCGCCGGAGGACCACGGCAGCAGGAAGCCCGCCGCGAGTGGTGCGAGCAACGGCACGATCGGGAGCCGAATGCGCTCCGATGTCACGGTCAGGACGACCGTGGCGACATAGAGCACCAGCAGCGCAGCCACTTCCGCCGCTCCCCCGAGATCGACCTCGGAGCCCATGCGCGAGCGAAGGAGCAGCAGCGAAGCGAGACCCGCCAGCCCCAGGGCGCCGACCAGCGCAAAGCCAGGCAGCGGCCAGCCGAGCACCGGCAGGTAGCGCGCATCCCACTCGAGGAAGTGGTTGTCCGGCACCTCGTAGCTACCGAGCGTCAGCCGCAGCTTGTTCCACAGGATGTGAATGTGCTCGAGCGGATGGTCTGCGATCGAGTCGAGAGCCGCGCTCATCCAGAACGCGCTCGATTCCGTCGCATCGAGCTCGCGGCCCGCGCGACGGCTCGCCTCGCGACGCCAGTCACCGGCCTCGTGTTCCGGAGTTCCTCGCACCCAGTCGAACTCCTTCGCGAGCCCGTAGGGATTGTCGAGGTTGTTGCCCCCATAGAAGTTCGTGCCCGCGCCGCTCGTCGACAGCACGAGCCGCCCGCCCACATGCTGGTTGCGCAGCGCGACGGGCAGGAGCACCAATGCCACGCCGACGACGAATGCGGCGCAGTCCGCGAGAACGCGCGCATTCCAACGTCGCTGCAGAACGGCTCGTCCGACGGGCCAGAGGGCGAGCAGGGGAAGGAGCACGAGCAAGTTGCCGCGCAGCAACGCTCCGGCGGCGGCCAGCGCACCCAGTCCGAGCCAGCGCCCGGGGGCCGTCTCCTTGGCGCGCGTGGCCACGATGCCGAGCGCGAGCGCAGCGAGCGCGAGCACGAACAGGTTCTCCTTCAGCAGCAGCGAAGAAAACCAGATCGACGGTCGGTGCAGCGCCACCAGCAGGCCCGCCACCCAGCCGGCGCGTGTGCCAAAGAGCCTCGCGGCCAGCGCTGCGGCGACGCCCGCCGCCAGCGCTCCCAAGCCAGCCTGCAGCCAACGCGCGGCGCGGCGCTGCTCGGCTGGCTCGTCGCCCGCGAGCGCATACACCCCTCCGAGCACGTACGGATAGAGCGGCTCTTGGAAGAAGATCTCCCTCCCGAGCAGCTCGCCGCCCGCGATCTCGCGTGCCCAGCTGTCATAGCTCGCCTCGTCGATCGCCGGCCGTTGCGCCAGCGGATGCCGCGCCTCGTGCTGCTCGACCGCAAGGCTGCGCAGGCCGAAGGCGAGGGCGATCACGAGGAGCAGGGCTCCCCAGCCGATGCGACGCTCGCTCATCGGCGCGCTGTCTCCCAGCGCTCCCCCATCGGCGAGCGTGCCTCGAGCGCCTCCGCGATCTCCATGCGCGACCGCACGATGCGCAGCAGGATCCAGACCGGCAGGAAGAGCAGCCCGTTCAACGCCGCGACCGCCATCGCGGACCCCGGTCCCATGTACCAGCCCGCGAGGAAGATGCTCCCGAGCGCGATCACCGTCCACGGACCGCGCGCGCGTCCCGCCTGCAGGTAGAAGCTCGCTTGCCGGCGCGCGAGCCAAGAGCCCGAGCGACGCAGCTCCCCGATGCGCGGGTGCCGCAGGAACTGGTGATAGGCGCGCGCGCGGCGAATCGCCTGCTGGCCGCGTGCCTCGCCGCGTGGAGCCCGAACCTCGTAGAACCTCGCTGCGCCACAGCGCACGAGACGAGCGCCTGCCACACGAGCCTGCAACATCAGGTCGAGGTCGTCGGCGGCGACGCCAGGCGTCGGCACGAGCCGCAGGGAACGTCGCCACGCCATGAGCTGTCCATGCATGCTGAACACGAGTCCGAAGCGCGACTCGAACATGCGCACGAACGCCGAGGCTTGGTCGTAGAAGCTGCCCGCGGCTGCCAACGCTCGGCCTTCGGCGCCCGCAATCGTCCCATCGTCTGCCAGCGACTCCACGAACACCTGAGAGCCCGTCGCCATCCCGACACGAGCATCGCGCTCGAACTCCGCCGCCAGCGCGATGAGTGCCTGCGAGGAGAGCACGACATCGGCGTCGGAGAGCACGATCAGCTCATCCGCCTCGCCCGTCGCCCGCAAAGCGGTCTCCAGCGCGCCTGCCTTGCCGGGCCGCACGGCATTCGCAAGCACTTCGAGCGTGAACGGCGCTGCTGCGATCCGTTCCGCTTCCTGCCGTGCGGTCAGGGCCGTCCCATCCTCACTTCCGTCGTCGACCACGAGCACGCGATGGCGCGCTGGGGTGCGCGGCCACTCGCACAACGCGAGGTTGCGGAGCTTGCGGCGAATCACGGCCGCCTCGTTGCGGCACGGCACGATGACGCACAGCGCGCTCACGGGCCCGCCACCACTGCCTGCACGAGCCGCGGCCACGCACGCTTCCCGAACAGCACGTTGTCGGCTTGCGCGCATTCCCATGTGCACGCGCACTTCGTGCGCTCGATGTCCTCGCGCAGGCTCGCCGCCGCCGCCGACTTCCAGACACGTTCGAGGTCCCATCCATGCTCGCGCAGGTTGCCGAGCTCGCGTCCGAGGATCTCGCACGGGTGCACCGCCCCGGTTTCGAAGATGACGGCCGACAGCGTCCCGGCCGTGCACGGCAGGTGCGCGCTCCGATCTCCGCGCGCCACGCGCTCGACATGCTCGTACATCACGCGATCGCGTGCCGCGGCGAGGCGCGCGAGCGGAAAGTCGAAGTAGGGCAGCCTTCCCTCGCGCTGCAGGCGCGCCTTCGTCTCGACGAGCTCGCGATAGCGATCGAGATCCACGCGCAGCAGGCTCTCGTCGAGAGCGGTCCCGCGCGCGAGGTTCAGGGTCGCGTTGTCCGGCCGAAGCTCGTCCACGAGTTGTTCGAGGTGGGCCGAGAGGCTTGCCTCGTTCTCGCGCGTCAGGGTGACGAGGATGCCGACGCCGAGCCTGCGCGCGAGCTCCTTGGGCAGCTGCTCCCGTTGTTGCTGTAGTGCGCGCACGCTGCGCTTCGAGCGCTCGTGCCCGCCCGGCACCTGCCGGATCGCGTCGTGGATCTCCGCCGGCCCGTCGAAGGACACGGCGACCGACAGGAACAGCTCCGGATTCTCGAGCAGTATCCGCTCGACGACCTCGCGCTGGCGATCCTCGACGAGCCCGTTGGTCGGGATCGCGAGGTGACGCAGCCCGCGGCGGCCGAATGAACGCGCGAGTTCCGCGAGATCCCGCCGCAGGAACGGCTCGCCGCCCCCGAAACTGACCCACAGGAGCGGCCCCATGCGCGCCGCCGACTCGGCCAGCCGCTCGACCTCCAGAGCGCTCGGCCCCTCGACGCCCTCGGCCACTTCCTTCCAGTGAAAGCAGTGCCGACAGCGCAAGTTGCAGCGGCCCGTGACAAACAACGTCAGGTGCAGCGGCGCTCCACGCCGCACGAACCCGCGCGCCGCGAACGAGGCATAGCGAAAGGCGTTCAAGCGCCTTGAAGATAGCGCCGCGGCGACGCGCTCGCGCGCGGCCACGGCCTATCGCACCCGCTCACGTGCACAGCGTCCACTCGAGGCCCTGCGACAGGTTCGTCATGCCGGGAGCGGACGGATCGCGGACGGAAGCCTGTCTGTTGCTGGCCGCCGCCTTGTCTCTCCTGCGGCCAGAAAAAGCTCGGGAGACGCATCAGCGTCTCCCGAGAAGGCCTCGCAGGCGTCGCCTGCTCGGGGGTGCCGCGCAACGACGCCGAAGCGTCATAGCGTCGACACTCTCCGCCGTAGGCGTCGAACCGGGCTTACCCCCCGAGCACGGCCGAAGGCCGTGCGCTGGCTGAAGGGTGACGCGATTCGTCCGTCGCTCAGCGGTCTATCAGGGGCACAGTGTCCACTCGAGGCCCTGAGACAGGTTCGTCGTGCCGGGAGCGGACGGATCGCGGAACCAGCACTGCCCATTGAACACCTGCCCGGAGCCCATCGGCTGGCCGAGGGCGGTCGGCTGGGTCGCCATCCAGTTGCGCCAGTCGATCGCGAAGCTGCCCGTGCACGTGTTGTTGGCGCCGCCCGAGTTGAGCGGCGTCATGCGCTGCGTCGGAGCCTTGACGCACAGGAAGCTCGAGCTGCTCGGCGTCCAGGCGGCCGAGTTTCGACCGGTGATGCCATAGAAGATCAGGCCCTGCTTCTGGCCCTCGACGTTGCTGACGTTGAGCGTGAAGCCCGAGGTCGCGGCCAAGCTCGGCGTGCCGATCGAGGAGATCGTCGCGTTGCAGCCGTTGGTCGTCGTGCCAGCCGTGCAGTACGACGCGACCGCGGGGCAGGTGGCCGTGAAGCTGCGGGTCGCCGAGTATCCAACGTTGCCCATGCGGTCGACGGCCTTGACGCGGTACTCGACGAGACCGACGAGGCTGCCGGGCAGGAGCCCGCGCCAGATCTGGCCCTGGCTCGCCCGCATGGTGACGCTCGTGAAGGCGAGGGCCGGTGCGACGCGGTATTCGAGCGTGACGGGGTAGTACCACGTCACGTAGTACGAGGCGTTGTCGTAGACCTGCGCGCGCACGACGGTCGGTTGCGTTCCGGCCGTGCGCCCGAGAGCCTGCTCGACGTTCGGGATGCGCGGAATGTGCGTGTCGAGCGTATTGAGCAGGTTCTTGAAGTAGTACTCCGGCTGGTCGGAGTCGTTGGAGACCATCACGTCCGTGTCGCCGTCCTCGTCGAGGTCGGCGCAGTCGCCGTCGAGCGCCGTGTTGCCCGCCGAGGGCATCGCGCTCGACGTGACGTCAGTGTGGCTGAAGTTGCCGGTCCCCGACCAGTTGTTGCGGTAGAGCTTGTCCTGACCAGAGAAGTTGGCGACGTAGATGTCGAGGTCGCCGTCGTTGTCATAGTCGAGGAAGTCACCCTCGTTGTCGTCGGCGCCCGAGCCCGAGAGGACCTGAATGTTCGAGTACGTGCCCGCGCCGTCGTTGCGCAGGGTGACGTCGTTGAACTGGATGGCCGCCTGCCAGTTGAGGCCGTAGATGTCGAGGTCGCCGTCGAGGTCGCAGTCCCCCATCTCCTGCTCGTAGTGACCGTTGCCCGATGAGTAGCCCGCCGGGAAGGTAGCGCTCGTCACGTCGCGGAACGCGAGCGTGGTGCCCGAGAGCAGGTTGCGGAACATGCGCGGCACTTCTTGGCGCGCACCGTGCAGCAGGTCGAGGTCATAGTCGCCGTCGATGTCGCCGACGTCGATGTCGAGCGCGGAGCTCGCCACGTCGCAATTCGTGCCGGTCGAGTTCGAGGTGTTCGACGACTGGTTGCCCTGGCACCACAGGCCCGGATTGCCGGTGGCGATCGTTTGACCCGTGAGCTGGTAGCCCGACGGATTGAACTCGGCGAAGACGCCGGCGCCGTTGTTCAGAAACAGGCGCGTCGGGACGTTGCCGCCGAAGGCGCCGCCGTACGAGCTGTGCACGAGGTCGAGGTCGCCGTCGTTGTCGAGGTCGCCGAAGTCGCAGTCGCAGGAGAAGTCGATGAAGCCCGTCGTCGGCAGGATCTGGTTAGCCGCGATCGACGACTGTCCGGCCACGCCGAGGCCCGCCCAGCGTGCCGCGCTCTGGTCCTGATAGAAGCCTTGGGTGCCGCCTTGGGCCCCGCCCATGTTCACCCACCAGCGGTTGGACTGGTTCGACAACTGGGACGTGTTCGACACGTAGATGTCGAGGTCACCGTCCATGTCGATGTCAGCGAACTCGATGTCACGGCTCTGGTCGAGCACCGCCGGGAACTGCGTGCTCGTGCGATCCACGAAGAAGCCGATCGTGCCCCCCAGCTCGCCTCCGCGGTTGATCCAGATGTTGTTCTGGTCATTTCCTTGGTCGCCACCCTCCGCGAGGATCGCGTCGAAGTCGCCGTCGCCATCGACGTCACCGAAGTCGACGTTTTCCGTGAAGCCACGGTTGCTCGCGGGGAACTGCGACGTTGCGTTCGTGAACACGACCTGCGCGGTCGAGACGGACGCCATGGCGAGGGCTGCGCAGGCGGTGGCAAGAAGCCGAGAGAGGGTCATTCGAAGAACTCGCGTGAGCTTGGGTGGGTCCGCCAGTCGTCTCGCGCGCGTCCGCGGAGGGTCGACCATCGGTGCTAGGGAGGACGAAGGCCGAAACCTCAGGGTTCCCGCCTTCACCCGATCATAGGAGTTCGACTCGAATTCGGGTACCGAGGGAGTCAAGGCTGGCGGCCAATCCAGAACATTCGTCCAGTTCATGGGCTTTCGGCCGATGGCCCGGCTCAGCGGGCGCCGATGGAGCGCTCAATGAGCACCCCGAGCAGGAACAGGCCCCCGCCGATGAACAGGCCTTGGAACTCGTAGGCCATGGACTCGAGGCCGCGCCCCTCGAAGCCGGCGCTCATGGAGACGAACACGCCGACCAGCACTACGACCATTCCGACCCCCTCGAGGACCTTCGCCAGCCACCAGAGCTTGTCCTTGCTCATCGCGGCCTCCGGCTCGGGGCGAGGGCCAACTGCCGCAGGGTCGCGTCGGCGATGTGCTCGGGGGTCAGCGAGGAGGTGTCAGCGTCCGGCTTGTAGGAGCAATAGTCGGGAGCGGTGCTGACGACCTTCTCGCCCAGGTCGTAGAGCTCGATCTCGGCGGCGGACGTCGGCGCGAAGAAGCTCACGATGCGCACTCCGCGAGCGAGCCCGACGTGCAGGGCAAGGCTGTCGCTCGTCACGAGCACGTCGCACAGGCCCACGCGCGCCGCGAAGTCGAGCAGCGCGTTTTCGACCCCCGCATCCACGAGGCGCACGCGCCCCTCGCAGGCGGCCACGATCCGCTGGTTGCGCTCGCGCTCGTCGGCGCCGCCGAACAGGATGAACGTCACCGCGCCACTGAGGGCCTGTTGGACGCGCAGGGCGAGCTCGACCGTCCGCTCCACCGACAGCATCTTGGAGCGCCAGCGGCCGCCGGCTCCCGTGTTGAGGCCGACCACGGGGCCGTGGGCCCACAGTCCGTGACGCTCGGCAAAGGCGCGCGCCGCCTCGATGTGCCGCGGCTCGACGTGCAGCTCCGGCTTGCCCATCGGCAGCCCGAGCATCGAGGTCAGGATCTCGGGATGGCTGCGGCGGTTGGCGATCTTGCGACGGTCGGCCTCCTCCTTGCCATGGATCGAGAGCAAGCCCATGTCGAACCACGGGCCGACATCGGGCGTGTAGACGCGCCGGCGCATCGCGTCGTGGTGGGCGCCGGACAACCGCTCGGCGTCGAGCGCCGAGGCGAGCGCGCACAGGGGCTCCTCATCGTCGAGCGAGATCACCCAAGCCCAGCGCGTCGACGAAAGGCGCGTGCGCACCGCAGCACAGCTCGCCTCCGCGCGCGCGTCGAGCGCCACGACCTCTGCGACGCCGGGATGCAGCCGCACGAGATCGACCGCACCCGGCGCGGTCACCCACGTGATACGCGCGTCCGAGTGCGCGCTGCGAAGGCCCGGCACCAGCGCCGTCGTCCGCACGACGTCGCCGAGCGCTCCGGTCTTGAGGATCAGGATCGGAAACAAGGTGTCAAGGGTTGTAGTCTCCGCGCCGCGGCAAGGCAATTGCACGCCGAGGCGGTGAAACTTCCGGCGCACGCCCGTCGCCAGAGAACTCGACGGGCGACGCCGCCGCGCCCGCGGAGGTTGCGCCCCGCGCCTGCGAGTGACTAGCCGCCCGCGATGACGAGCAGCAGGGTGAGCTCGTCGCCGGCGTGCACGAGCGCCTGCGCGCCGAGCGCTTTGCCGCCGCGGTACACAGCGGGCCGCAGCGAACTCCAGCGCGATTCGATGCGACGCAGTTCGGCGAGCACATCGACGACGGTCGCGGGCAGCGGGAGCGTGAGCTGCCGCGGCGCCTCTCCGGCGACCCGCAAGCGCACGAGGCCAGGCGAGCGCTCCACGGGCGCCGACGCAGCCGCGCTCGCCGAGCTCGGCGGGGGCGCGACCTGCCACGGCCGGAGGGACTGCAGGCTCGCGATGCGCTCGGGCAGGAGTCGCCCCGAGCGCTCGTCGAGCCCGCGACGACGCGCGTAGGCGCCCCAGGCCCCGGGAGCGCGCAATCGCGCAGCGGCCCAGTCGGGCAGGTCGCTCGCTTCGGCGGCGCCCCAGCGCTCGTTGAGCCAGCGCTGGAGCGTCGAAAGTGCCGCGCCCGCGTCGAGCAGGCCAAACGTGCGCGCATCAAGCTCGGGCGCGAGGTCCCGGGCAAGTTCGTCCGGCGTGCACAGCCCGTCCGAGATCAGCGCCGCGCCCGAGAAGGCGCAGAAGCCCGTCATGTCGAGGGCGTTGGCCCAGTCTTCGTGCCAGGCGACTAGCTCGCCCTTGCCAGCGGGCAGCTCGGGATCGGCGGCACCCGGGGGCAGGTCGAGTCCCGTGCTGGCACGGAAGGCGGAAAGGTCGGCCCCGTCGACCGCGAGGAACGGGAAGGTGCGCATCGGATCGCCGCCGCGCGAGGAGACGCACTGGCCGAGCAGCGAGGCGAGGCTCGCGTCGGCGCGGACGGCGTTGCCCTTGGCGCTCGGCGTGGGGACACCGAGCTCGCGCGCGAGCGCCACGGATCCCAGCGCGAGGCGCGCGCCATCACCATGGCCCTCGCACGACTCGCGCACGAGCGCGAGAGCATGGGCGAGGTCCCGCGGGCGAACGAGCGCGAGCGTGGCGCCGACCTCCTTGGCATCGAGCCCGAGCTCGTCGCAGGCGCGCAACAACTCGAGCGTGTCCTCCAGCTCGGAGAAACCGAGCGCGGACGCGAGGGCGTGACTCGCACCGAAGCGCGCCGACTGCTTGGCACCACGGCGCGTGTCGAACTCCCAGCCACAAGGCGTGGGACACCCCGCGCAGCCGTGGCGGCTCGCGCGCGCCGCGCGCGCCTCTGCGCCGAGCCGCGCCAGCTCCGCGCCGTGCTCGCCTGCCTCGGGACGGACCGCGAACGCGTCGAACAGCTCGAGCGTGCCGCCAGCGGCGCGCGCGAGCAATCGCGGCGAGCGCGCGAGACGCACCTTGAGCTCGGAGTTCGGCTCGTCCTGCACTTCCATCCCGCAGACGGCGATCGCCTTCAGGCCAAGACGACCCAGCACGGCGCCGAGGCCTCCGCGACCGACGAAGTGCGGCAGCTCGCCGCCGGAGGCGAGGCTCGCGAGCGGAACACCGCGCTCTCCGGCGAGGCCGACCGAGAGCGTGCCGCAGGGTCCGAGTCGCTCGATGAGCGCAGCGTGCGTCGCCCGCGGCGAGAGACCGGCAAGCTCCGGCCAGACACGCAATCGTGCGCAGCCATGTTCCTCGATCACGAGCACGTTGCCCACGCCCGTGAGCGAGCCGCCGACGAACAGGCCCGTCATGGAACGCGCCAAGGTGCGGCCGAGCGAGCCGCCGACGAGCCCCTCGGAGAAGAGCCCGGTGAGAGGGGCGCGTGAAGCGACACTGGCCCGCGCCGCGGTCGGAAACCCGCGCCGCACGAGCTGCCCCACGCACACGGCGAGTGGCGCCGGATCGCCGCAAAGTTCGCGCTGGGCAAGCTCCGCCAGTCCGAGCGCCCCGCCGCCGAGGCGTCCAAGCTGCGCGAGCCACGGAATGCCCGCCGTCCAGGGCCGGGGCTCGACGGAAGCACCCCCGGCGAGCGCGCGCAGGTCGATCTGCAGCGCGAGCGGAGCCTCCAGAGAGTCCGAAAGGGTTGCCACGGCGAGGTTTGCGCCGGAGCAGGTTGCGACCGGCGCAGGGGGAGCCTAGCTTCTTTTCCCCTCGCCTGCCGTGGATCCGGGCCGTTCCGGTCTCGTCGCGAACTCCCCGCCAGCCCCAGCCCCGCACACCGTGTTCGGTTCCTTCCCCATCGCCCGCGTGTTCGGGACCACGGTGCGCATCGACCTGTCGTGGGTGCTGCTCGTGATCGGCACGGCGGCCCTGTGGCCCGGCGACCCGCTGGCCGCGGTCATCAACCTGCTGATCCTGTTCACGCTGGTGACCCTGCACGAGTTCGGGCACACGCTCGCGGCGCGCTACTTCAAGATCGAGGTCCTCGACATCACGCTGTGGTTCTTGGGCGGCATGGCGCGCATGCGCGAGATCCCGGAGAACCCCAAGATCGAGGCCATCGTGGCTCTCGCCGGTCCGGCGGTGAACTTCCTGCTGGCCGCGCTGGCGCTGCCATTCCTGCTCGCCTCGGGCATCGCGAGCATGAGCGACATCGCGCCCAACGCGACCGCAACGCTGGCGGGCCTGTTGGCCAACTTCATCCTGATCAACGTGTTCATGGGCGCCTCGAACCTGCTGCCCGCCTTCCCCATGGACGGCGGACGCGTGTTCCGCGCCTTCTGCGGCGTGTTCACGGACTGGCTGAACGCCACGCGCATCGCGGCGGGCATCGGCAAGCTTTTCGCCGCCGGCCTGATCGTGCTCGGCTTCCTGTCGAGCCAATGGTCGGTCGTCGCGGTCGGCGTGTTCGTGTGGCTCGCCGGCTCGCGCGAGCTGTGGGCCGTGCGGATGCGCCGCATGCAGCAGCAGATGCGCGAGCAGACCTTCGGGGGCGTCGGCGAACGCGCCGCGACCTTCACGCCCGTCGAGCCGGGCGAATCCGCGCGCGAGGCCAGCGACGAGGATCCGAGCGGGGCCCGACGACCGGGCGACAACCCGCTCGCCCGGGGCAAGGAACTCGACGAGGAGGCCCTGCGGCGCCTCGAGCAGTTCCGCGGCAGCATCCGCAAACCGCGCGATCCAGAGGAGTAGGAACGACGAGGCCGGACGCAGCCGCTGCGCCCGGCCCCGCGCACCGAGAGTGGCGCCTTCAGTCACTCGGAGAGCCATTCCAGGCCGTGTGCGGCGGCTCGACGGCAGCCCGCTCGCGCCAGACACGATCTTCCCCGAGCGCGCGGCACGGCAGAGTCGCGTCTGCGCTCGCGAGCTCGACCTCGCCGCGCCACACGTCGTGCTCCTCGACGAAGGGCCAAGCCTCGAGGACG
>SXKQ01000124.1 GCA_005778045.1 Planctomycetia bacterium | reverse complement strand
GGCGCGGCGGCGGCGGGGTGCCCGGGCGCGGTGCCATGGGCGCGGCGGTCGTAGGAGCCGAGCTGGAGTTGTGCACCGCTGCCGGAGCAGGAGCCGGTCGCGCCGCCGCGGGGCTCGCGCTGCTGGGCGCGGAGCTCGCGGCGGGGGTGCCGCGCTCGGAGCTAGCGCCCATCGCACGTCGGCGACGCTGGTGTGCGAGCGTCGCGGCCACGAGGGCCGCAAGCTCGGCGTGCGGGTCGTCCGCGGACAGTTCGTGGAAGGAGTCGCTCACGCTCGTTGGGGATTCATCGCCCGCTGCCGGGCGGGCTGCATGGTAGCGGCTCGGGCGCAGGTTTAGGATCCGCGCCCATGGGGCCCTCGAGGACATCCGTGCGCGCTGCGCTGTGCGTGTGCCTGCTCGCGAGCTGCGAGGAGCGTGCGCCGGCGACGGTCGAGCCTGAGTTCCGCGGGCCCGCGCGCGGCGAGTCGGTGCCGTCGACGCCCCAGCGGCCCGCGCCGCCCGTCCTGCTCTCGCCCCAGGCTCCGCGGCTTGGGGATCCAGCCTTCCGCGCCGCGGTGGCGGCGTTCGAGCGCGGTGAACTGGCGTCGGCGCAGGCGGCGGCACTCGCCCTGCCCGATGGGCTCGACGTCGAGCTCCTGCGCGCGCGCCTTGCCTCGGCGGGTGGCGACGACATCGCCGCCGTGCGCGCGATCGAGTCCCTGCGCGGGCGCTTTGCCGGCGAAGGACGCGTGTTCGCGACGGCGGCCGAGATCCACGCTGCGGCTGGGCGACTGGCTTCGGCCGAGGACGAGATTCGCGAGGGGCTCGTGCTCGCGGGGCTGACCGCGGACCTGACGCGCGCGCGCGGCGTGCTCGCGCTGTGCCGTGAGGGCGGCGCGTCGAAGGGGCTCGAGCACCTGCTCGAGGCGCTCGACCTCGTTCCGGCACTCGAGTTCACGGCGCGGCCTCTCTCTCAGGCGCACCTGCTGCTCGGCAACGCCGCGCTCTCCGCGGACAACGCCCTCGACGCGGCGGGGCACGCCAAGGCGGCGCTGCTCGCGCTGCCCGAGGACCGCGAGGCGGAGCGGCTGCTCGCGGACGCGCTCGCGGCGGCCGGAGACTTCGACGCGGCACTCGCGGCCTACGAGCAGCTGCTCGCCCGCGGCGTCGAGCTGCGGGTGGCGTTGCTGACGCTCTACACGCGCGCGGCGACGGCCGACCTGCTCGAGGGGCGCAAGGAGCAGGCACTCGAGCGTTGGCTGCGCGCGCGGGAGCTCGGGGCGAGCGCGGCTGACCTCGGATTCGGAGCGAATGCGCTCGCCAAGGCCGCGAACGACGCGATCGACGCCGCCGTCGATGCAGCTGGGCGCAAGGATCTCGTCGCTGCGCGCACGGCGCTCGAGCGGGCTCTGCGCTTGCAGCCCGAGTCGATCGAGGCGCTCTACATGCAGGGCGTCGTGCGCTACCAGTCGCAGGACTCCGCGGGCGCCATCGCGAGCTGGCAGCGCGCGCTCGAGCTCGCCCACGCCAGCGGCGATCCCACGCCGGAGCCGGTGCACCTGCACCTCGCCGGGCTGCATGTCGAGCGCGCCGAGCGCGAGCGGGCCCGCGACGTGCTGGTGTCGTACTTGACGCAGTGGCCCGAAGGCGAGTTCGCGGCGGCGACGCGCGAGCTGCTCGCGCAGCTCGAGCGCTGACGCGCGGCTCAGCTCTTCTTGCGCGGCATGGCCGTGACGCGCCCGCCCTGTTCGTGCTTTGCGTCGAGAGAACGTGCGGGTCGCAGCTCGATGCGCGCGGGGGCGATCCCGCGCTCGATCAGGGCCTGGCGAGTGCGCTCGAGACGCTCGCTGGCGATGGCGAGCGCCGCGGCTCGCGTGCGCTGTGGGGCGCGTCGCTCGGAGCCCGGCAACAGAAGCTCCAGCAGGCGGTCGAGGGCCGCTTCCGCAAGGCCGAGTTCGGCGTCGACGGCTCGCACACGCGCCCGGAGTTCCGCGGCCTCGGTCTCGCGACCGAGCGCCGTCTCGATGCGCGCCTCGGCCGCGATTTCCTCGCGCCGTCTCGACAGCGCTGCGCGGCGCTCTCGCGCGCGGGCCACCAGCGCACGGCAGTCGTCGGTGCCGGGACTCGCCAGCCGCTCGGCGCGCGCGAGGTCCGCCGCGCCGAACTCGTGGTAGAGCATGACTTGCAGCGCAGGATCCGCCGCGAGCCGGCGTGCGAGCGTGTCGAGCGCGTCGCCGTCCGTGGCCCCGGCGCCATCGCCCGGCGCGAAGTCGAAGCTGCGCGCGAAGTCACCCGGCTTCGGCGCGGGATTGCCCGTCAGCCCGAGCACGTCCGTGAAGGTCCCGAGCACGCGCAGCGGCGAGCTCGCGACGGCGCGCGCGATCACGACCGCGGCCGCGCTGGCCGCCGCGGCGGCGAGCTGCGCCGGATGCACGCCGTCGGGTCCCACGCGCAGGGACACCGGGATGCGCTGACATCCCTCGGCGTCCTCGAGCAGGAACAGCACCGTGTCGAGCGGTGCCGGGAGGGCGAGGTAGTGCGAGATCGGTCCGTCCGCGGGCTCCGAGAGGCGCAGGTGCGCGAGGCTCGTGGTCGCCTGCACGGACAAGCCGCTCGCGCCGCCGATGCGCGCGCGCACCGCGAGGTCGAGCAGGCCATCGCCGATCTCGACACCTTGCTGGGACGCGAGCCCGCGCACGCCGGTGAGCTCGAACTCGGAGACGTCGAGCGTCACCCAGCCGGTGGGAGCGGGGAGCGGCGCGACGCGACCGGCGAGCGTGATCGACGAGAACAGCGGGCGATCTTCGCGCCCCGCGCTTTCCTCGCCGCCTTTGAGCGCCGCCGCAGTGGCCTTTGCGAGACCGCCGACGAGCGAGGTGCTGCGCACGCGCCGCGGGAGCGAGACGGTGCCAGGCTCGAGCACGGCCTCGAACTGGACCGAGCCGCCGCGCGCGAGCGAGCGGGTCGAGAACTTGCGCAGCTCGAGATCGAGCTTCTTGAGCGGCACGATCACCGGCTCGGGGCCCGTGCGATCGACGAACTCCACGTCGATGCCATCGAGGTCGAGGCGCGTGATCGCGAAGTCCGTGTCGAGGGCGGTCGCGGCGGGCTGGGAGGGCGCGAGCGTGGGCGCAGGCTCGACCGACGATGGGCTCGACGGCGCGCGCGCGGTCGGCTGCGGCAGCGGCACGACGAGTCCGAGCACGTGCAGGCCCTCCGCGTCGCGCAGCGCCCGCAGGCGCGGAGTCGAGAGCTCGAGCGACTTGAGCTGGAGCTCGCCGCGCTGCGGGTCGAGGCGCGCGATCTCGGCGCGAGCGCGCTGCAAGCCGGCGACGACTTCGCCCCCCGACTGCGCGCGGAACTCGCAGCGGTCGAGCTCGACGTGCCCCTTGATGCCGGCAGCCCAGTCGATACCGAGGGGGCCTCGGCGCGAGACGCTGAACTCGCCCGCGACGTGCAGGTCTAGCTCGCCTGACTGCAGCTCGCGAGCGTGGAGCTTGCCGGCGAGCGCGGGCAGGTACTCGAGCAGCGACTCGCCGTGCAGCCCGCGGACGCGCAGCGCGACATCCATGCTGGGCCAGCTCGCCCAAGGAGCCAGCGCGAGGTCGCACTCGAGCGCATCGCACAGGCCCGTGAGGCTCGCACGCGCCGCGAGCTGCAGCGGCGGCAGCTTGTCGGCCTCCGGAGCGATCAAGGCCAGCGGCTCGCGATTGCCGAGGCTGGCGGCGAGGACGAGCGGCTTTGCGCTCGCACCGAAGCTCTCGTCGCTCACTTCCAGTCGCGCGACCTCGAGCGCGAGGCGACCGATCGACACGCTCGGCAGCGGTCCGAAGTAGGAGGGCAAGCGTCGCGTCTGCGGCGCGACGTCCGGCGTCGAAGGCTGCTCCGATGCAACCGGCACGACGCGCATGCCGAGCGCCTCGATGGTGCCGTCCGACTTTCGGGCGAGTGCGAAGTCGATTCCCTCGACGGCCACCTCGCGCAGCGCATACATGCGCGCAAGCGGATCGGCTCGCTCGACGTCGATGCTCGCCCGGCGGAGCGCGGCGAGACGACGCTCGCCATCGAGGACGGCGACTTGTTCGACCAGCGCGCGACCCGAGAGGCCGCCCGTGGGATGCGCGGCCGCACGCAGGCGCAGTTGCGCGTCCGCATTGCCGCTCGCCAGCGTGCATTCAAGACCCGCGGGCAGGTACGACGCGAGCGGGCCAGCGCGCAGGCCGCGGGCCGCGAGTCGTGCGTCGAGATCGATCGCGCTCGCCTCGCCGGTGCGCAACGCGAGCTCGCCGACCATGCGAAGCTCGTCGGCGACGCCGGGAACGGAGGCGCGCACGTCCAGCTCGGCCGGAGCCGGTGCATCGCTCGCGAGCCCGAGGAGGCGCGCGTCGAGCACGAGTTCGGCCGAGCGGGCAGGCGAGTTCGCCGCGTCGTCCCAGACGACGCGTGCGGCCTCGACGCGCAGCTCGCCAAGCTCGAACTCGGGCAGGGAGAGTCGCAGCGGCGCGGGAGCGGCCGCGGGCGGCGGCGTGGCCTCAGATTCCGCTGCCGGCTGCGCCGCGGGCGCCACGCGCAGCCCGCATGCGCGCAGTCCCCCGTCCGAGTCACGCTCGATTCCGATGCGCGCGCCGCGCACGACGATCGAGGCGATCTCGGGCCGAGCGGACGCGAGCTCGAACCCGTCGATGCGGAGCGAGTCGAGGGCCGCGAGCTCGCGATCCCCGTCCTCGAGTCGGATCTCCTCGGCACGTGCGTCGATGCGCTCGATGCGCATCGAATCACCGTGAGCCGTGAGACCCAGTGCGGCGCGCAGCCGGCCGGCGCCGAGCACGGGCGAGATACCGAGCGTCGCGAGGTAGCCCTCGAGTGGGCGCAGGTCGATCGCGCGCAGCTGGAGGTTCGCGTCAAGCTCGAGCCTCTGAGGCTCGCGCTGAGCGCGGAGGGTACCTGCGAACGAACCTTCCTCGAGCACGCCGCCGGCTGCGAAGGTGCAGGCGAAGCGAGCGGGGCCGGAAGTCGGCGTGGCCGTGTCGAGGCCCTCGAGGCGGACCGCGACGTCGTGCACGCGGTGCTCGACGGACGGCGAGCGGCCTTCGTCGACCAGTGTGAGCTCGGCGTCGTGCAAGTCGATTCTTCCGATGCGCAGCGCGGGGATCGCGATCGTGGGCGCCGATGACGGAGTCGCGGGCTCCGCGGGTGCAGGAGCGGACGCTGGTGCGATCCGCAGCCCGAGCAGGTGCAAGGCACCTTCGCCATCGCGGCTCGCGAGCACGCGCGGAACGGCGATCTCGAGCGACTCCAGGGTCAGCACGCCGTCGGGCTCCCGGTCGAGGCCGCGCAGCTCGAGGGACTTCAGGGACGCGAGCCCCGTGCCGTCCGCGAGCGTGAGATCGCGCACCGACACGTCGAGTTGCGGTCCATCCGACTCGAGCACGACGAGCACGCGCACGAGCCCTTCGCTCCGGCCGTTCGCGAGCTCGGGCGTGATCCCGAGCGGCTCGATCCACGGACCAAGCTTCGCGAGCGTCAGGCCTTCTGCGCGGTAGCCGACCGAGAGCGCGGCCCGGTCATCCTCGTTCCCGATGTCGCCGCCGAAGGAAACGTCCTCGACGACGCCCGGAGCGCGCAGGTGGAACGAGTACTGGGCGTTCGCTCCCTCTGCGGGCGGCCAGTCGAGGCTCTTGAGCTCGCCACCGAACTCGAACTCGAGCTCCGGCGCGCGCCCTTCGAGGTCGCGCAGACTCGCGCGCGCGTCCTCGATCGCGAGCAGGTCGAGCACGAGCGCGAAGGGTTGCCCTGGCGCGCTTCGTGCGCCCGCTGCCGGGGCCTGCGCGGGCGAGGTGGGCGCAGGCGCACCCGCCCAGATGAAACCCGGGACGCCGATGCGTCCGCGGGCGTCGCGCACCGCGTGCACGCGGGGCTGCACGATGCGCACCGAGGCAAGCTCGACGCGTCCGCTGCCGAGCGAGCGCAGGGCGACGGCGAGTTCCGAGAGGCTGGCGATGGACTGGCCATCGGCCGTGACGTCGATGGTGCGCACGGCGAGCCCGCCGCTGCAGCTGGTCTCGTCGTGGCTGGCGGGCTGGAGTCCCGCGCTGAGGCTGCCGCTAGCGTCGATGCGCTGGGCTGTCGCATCGATGCCGAGCGCCTCAAGACGGCCGGCGAGCGGACTCGGACGCAGGCCTTCCACGCGCCAGTCGAGCTCGAGCGACGCGGAGCGCAGGCCGCTCGCGGCGCGACCCTCCACGCGCAGCGTGTCCAGCAACTGCGGACTCGTGGCCCACAACTCGAAGCGCGCGTCGCCACCGATGTTCGAAGCGGCGGCGTCGAGCGCCAGTTCGACCTCCAGCGCGGGGGCGACGCTGCGATCGCTGAAGCCCAGCTCGATGCGCGTGGCGCGCACCTCGCGCACGACGAGCGGCAGGCGCAGGTCGAGGGCCGTAGGCTCGCTCGACTCGGGCTCGCTCTCTGGCGTCGGCTCAGCGGCACCGAGCCGATCGAGCCAGTCGACGCGGCCCTGCTCGTCGATCGCCACGCGCGCCCGCAGGCCGTCGATCTCGACGCGTTCGATTGTCGGTGTCCCTCGCAGCGTATCGAGCAGCGCGAGGTCCGCTTCGAGGAAGTCGAGCTCTACAGCCGGCTTTCCCGTCGCGTGCTCGCTGAGCACGAGACGATGCAGACGAACCTCGCCGAAGAGCAGCGAGAGCTCGAGTTCCTCGTACTCGCACTCGAGCCGCAGTGCGCGCGCCGCTGCGTCGAGCGCGAACGGTTGTGCCAGCGCGAGCACCGCGCGCAGCGCGAGCAGCACGAGCGCGACGCGCAGGGAGATTCGCCCCGCGCGCGACCGACCGAACACCGCGAGCCGTTCCCGCAGGGTCACGGCATGCCTCCGGCGCGCTCGAGCGCAGCCTCGCGGGACGGCTCGTCCCCCAGGGGGTCATAGCCCTCCGGCGCTTCGCCCCGCGCCGCGAGCCAGTCGTAGGCGCGCACGCGTGCCGCCGGGTGATTGTCCTCCAGCAGGATACGGTTCTCCGCGCTGATGCGGGCAAGGAAGTCGTCGAGAGTGCGCGCCGTGAGCACGACGTCGAGCAGCGCGGCGGGGGAGCGCCCGAGCTCGCCCGTCCGTCGCAGTACGGCCGCGTGCAGCTCGACCTCGAGGGGTTGCGTCGACGCGCGTTCGGCGAGGAACTGCGCGCAGCCGCGCTCGAGCGCCCAGCCCAAGGTCGCTCCGTCCGCCGCCAACCGTGCCGCGTCGGGCAGCTGCCGCGCCAGCGACACCGTGGCGGCCTCGAGCAGCGCCTCATCAGCGTCGAGCGCCAGGTCCGCGCACAGCTCCGCGCCCGATTCCGCCGCGAGGAACAGCAGCGCCGCGCGCCGGCGTCCGCCGTCCTTGAGCGCCTGCAGCGCGGTCTCGATCTGTCGCTGGCGCGATTCGCGCGAGCCGAGCCACGCCGTGCGCGCGCGAGCGACCTGCTCCGCGTCGCGCGCCTGCGCGACACAGCGCTCGAGCGCCTTCGGGGAAGCGGAACTCGAGCACTTCACGACGAGAGCGAGTGACGGCTCTCCCGCGCGCTCGGGGGGGAACACGAGCAGCAGGGGCCCCCCGTCGGCGACCGGAGCGTCCTCGAGCACGAGTCCCTCGCGTCGCACGAGTGCGAGCGGATCGTCGCGCTCGTCGTCTGCGTCCTCCTCGGTCGCGAGCAGGTCCTCGAGCACGATCGCCAGCGCGAGGACTCCGTCGCGCCCTCGACCGAGCTCCAGCCGCAGTTCCTTGCGCACGCCCGTGCCATCCTCCGCGGGCACGATCTCTTCCGCGAGCAGTACGAGGGTCGCGGTCACTCCGCGCGGCAGCGCGAGTTCCTCCGCGACGAGCTCGCGCTTGCGCCCCGAGCGCGCGAGCGCCGCCTCGGCCTCGACGCCGCGCAGGATCCGGACGCCGCGCGCCAGCTGGCTGCGGGGCTCGATCGCCTCACCTCCGCGCTGGGCGGTGACCAGCCGCGCACGCGCGGCGAGCGGCGCGCCTCCGGTCGGCGGCGACTCGAACCACACCGCGCGCAGCTCGCAGCCTTGGGCGTCGTCGAGCGCGAGCGACTCCGCGGAGCCGGGCGCGGCGGTCGCACCGAGCAGATCGCCGACGCGGTGCTCGACGGTCGTGTCGAGCGTGGGTGCGAGGAGTTCGGGCGGTTCTCCCGACTGCAACGCCGTGCAGGCCGTGAGCGGGACGAAGAGCGGGGCGAGCAGCCAGCGGGCGAGAGACATGGCGGAGATCATTCGGCACTGCGACACAATGTTCAATCGGCGAACCTGTGCCGTCAGCGCTGCGCCTCGGCGAGCGGCTCGCGGCCACCGAGCTCGACGTAGCGCGCATAGCGCCGCTGCGCTGCCTCTTGCTCTCCGAGCGCGGCGAGCGCGCGCGCGAGCGCGAGATGCGCTGGCAGCGCCGGCGCTT
Source organism: Planctomycetia bacterium (assembly GCA_005778045.1). Next base: position 17,302 of record SXKQ01000124.1, on the reverse strand, counting down.
CGGCGCTGCGCGGGCCGTCGACGACACGCTCGAAGTCCGCGCGCGCCTCGGGGAGCCGACCAGCGAGACGCTGGATCGTGCCGCGATTGTGGAGCGCGAGCAGGTGCGCAGGATCGCTGTCGAGTGCCTTCGTGTAGCTCGCGAGCGCACGCTCGAAATCTCCGTCCATGCGCTGCGACTCACCGAGCAGGAACCAGCCCTGCGCGGAACGCGCGTGCTGCGCTAGCAGGGCCTGCAGCTGCACACGCGCCCGCGCCGTGTCGCCGGCCTGAAGCCACAGCTGCGCGAGCCCGATGCGGGGCAGCGCCTCGGCTGGCTTCTCGCGAACCTGCCGGGCTCGCACCTTCCACAACGCGTGCCAGCGCGAGAGTTCCTCCGCACGTCGCACGCAGGCCTGCGCTGTCGCACCATCGCCGCGCGCGAGCGCTTCCTGCGCCAGCAGGTGCAGGGCCGAGCTGGCCTCGCGGTCGCGCGGCGCGAGCTCGACGAAGCGCGCGAGGAACGGGGCGCCGCGCGCCGCCTCTCCGGAGCGGCACCATGCGCGCCCGGCGAGCAGCCAGCTCTCCGGCCGTGCAGCGAAGCGAGGTTCGCGCGCCTGCGGCTGCTCGAGCAGGGCCACCAGCGCGCGAGCGAGCTGGTCCGACTCGACTAGCAGGCGCGCACGCTCGAGCTCGAGAGCCGCGCGCGAGGATTCCTCGACGTCGCGCCCCTCGAGCAGCTTCCAGGCGCCATCGAACGCTGGTTCGTGCGTGGCGAACTTAGCGCGCGACAGCAACGCGAGTGCTTCGCCGTCGCGGCCGAGCGGAGCGCCCACGCTCACCTGCGGCTCGAGCTCGGCGAGCACTTCGCGCGGCAAGTCGAGCGCGAGCAGGTCGGACCAGCGCTCCTTGCGCGCGGCGAGCTCCTCGCCCTGCGGAGCGACGGCCGCGACGAGCGCCACGAGCGGTAACAGCGCGAGCCTCACGGCAGCGCCTCGTCCTTCACGATCCCCCGTCCCTCGCGCAGCGTGATGCGCCGACCGGCCTTGCCCGGCCCGAGACGCTCGACGCGACCCGAGGGCCAGCGGATCGAGAGCTCGCCATACTCGCGCTGCGCTCCGAGTCCGAAGTAAAGCTCGCTCGCCGACGCGGACTGGAAGCCCTGCCCCGTGGCGACCGCGCGCACGATGGGGCGCGTGTCGGAGCCCGCGGGCAGGAGCTCGACGCGCGCGCCCGATGCGTCGGTAGGGGAGCGCAGCGCCACGTCCCGGTCGAGCGCTTCACTAGCCCGCGGTCCCTCGCAGCGCACGACGAGCCGGTTCGCACGCGGAAAGCGGTTGATCCCGAGCGCCGGCAGCGTGTCGACGCGCGCGACCACGAGGTCCGGCGCGCCGTCGCCGTCGACGTCGCCGACGGCCGAACCACGCGAGCCACTCGGGGGCGCGAGCACCGAGCGCTCATCCGCCGGTCGCACGCGCTCGAGCTGGCGCTCGTCCCCGCGCGCGCGCAGGCGCCACAGCGTGTCGGGCTGCAGGTAGCGCGTGCCGGTGTTCGCGAGGTCCGCCTGCGGGTACACGTGCCCGTTGGCGGTGAAGAGCTCGAGCTCGCCATCGCCGTCGAAGTCCTCGAGGTGCACGCCCCACGACAGCAGCGGCGAGCTCTCGCGCTGCAGCCCGAAGCGAAAGGTCTCGTTCGAGAACCCGCGCGCGTTGTGGAAGTACAGCGACGTCGGCTCGCCCGAGAAGTTGGTGAGCGCGAAGTCGAGATCGCCGTCGCGATCGACGTCGCCGAACGCCACGCCCATGCCCGCCTCGCCGCGGCCATCCATCGAGAGCGCCACGCCCGCGGAGTACGCCACGTCGGTGAACACGCCGCGCCCGTCGTTGACGAGCAGCAGGTTCGCCACGCTGTCGTTGGCGACGTACAGGTCGGTGTCGCCGTCACCCTCGAGATCGAATGGCGCGAGCGCGAGCGTATAGCTCGCCACGTGTCCCGGCAGGGCGCCCGCGCTCTCGTCACGGAAGGTCCCATCGCCGAGGCCGAGATAGAGGCGATCGGGTTGCGGAGTCATGCCGTGCGGACCGCAGAAGACCTCGTACCCCCTCCACGAGCAGGGCACCGCGAGCGCGCCCTCGCCGAGCTCGCGCAAGGGCGGCCGCAGGGGATCGAGCTCGAGGTAGCAGCCTGCGTACAGATCGAGCGTGCCGTCGCGATCGGCGTCGAGGAGCGCGAGCGAGGTGACCCACAGCGGCGCGCGCCCCGGCTCGCGCGGAGCTCCAGGCACGAGCCTTCGGCCGGGCTCGCCGGCGAGCAGGTCGCCGCGGGGCACGAGCGTCCCGCGCTCGTCCTGCAGCAGCACCACCAGCCCTCCGAAGCCGCCGGCGACCAAGTCGGTGTCCCCGTCGCCGTCGACATCTCCGGCCGCGAGCCCGGTCCACCAGCCCGCGAGGCCCGGCCCCGGTAGGCGCCGGAACTGGCCCCGGCCGTCGTTCTCGTACAGGATCAGGTCGGCGCCGGGGCCGGCGAGCAGCTCCGCGAGGCTTCCCACTCCGTCGCTGAACGCGAGGTCGAGGTCGCCGTCGTGCCCGAGGTCGAGCAGCGCGACGCCGGGGCCGTTGGCCTCCAGTACGGTGGCCTTGGCGGCCTCCCCGCTGCGGTTCCTGTGCGCGAGACCCCGCTCCGAGGCCTCGTCGCGCAGGTCCCCGATGGCGGCGGCGGGGTCCGTCGTGGGGGAGCAGGCCGTGCTGAGAAGGGCGAGCAGGGCCAGTTTGGGCGCGGGTTGCATCGACGGAGCCTGCCGCGAGCGTAGCCCCTCCGTCCGGCGGGCGCCATCGGACCCCCGGCCTCCTACGCCCGCCGTAGATTGACGCTCCGACCCGCTTCCCGTAACCTTCCCGCCCCTTTGGTCGAGGTCCACGGGACGGTTCCGCGCGCGGAATCGCCTGCGGTCCCGTGCGCCCATTTCCCGACCCGTGTCCCAGCAAAAGCACCTGCTCGAAGCCCTCTCGGGCAAAGGCGGCTCCCCGTCGCAGGGCGGAGCTCTGTCCGTCGGCGCTCCGTCGCCCGGGTTTGCCGGCGGGCGGCGTCTGAGCGACTCGCGCCTGCAGTTGCTCGTGCTGGCGCAGGTTGTGCTGCTCGTGGTCGTCTTTCTGCTCGGACGCGCCAGCGTGCGGCGCGCAGAAGCTGCCGAGGCCGGGCCTTCGGGTTTGGCGAGCGCCGCCGGTGCACCCGCGTCGGCCAGCGGTGCCCCGAGTGCCACGGGCCCGGCCGGTGCAAGCACGCCGACCGCGACGGGCTCGAACTCCGGCGGGACGCTGCCCGTGCGCGCCGAGCCCACGCCGGTGAGCGCGGCCGAACAGGCCCTGCGCGACCCGCGCAATGCCTACACGCTCAAAGTCGCCGACTACGTCTACAACGAGTCGAGCGTGCGCCTCGCGCAGGACGCGGCGCGCTACCTCGTCGAGAGCGCCGCACTCCCGGCCTGTCTCGTCCAGAAGGGCACGCGTGTCTACCTGCTCGTCGGCGCCGCGCCGCGCCAGGTCGACCTCGATGACCTCGGGCGCATCGTGCGTCAACTCAAGGGCCCGCCACCGATCTCCAAGCCGGGCGAATTCCACGATGCCTATGTCGAGAAGATCGACAAGGTTTTCCAGCGCAAATGAAGTCACGCCCGGGCACGCGCGTCCGGGCCCCTAACGGTTCAACGAAGAGGAAGTTCCAGACATGTCGATCCACTCCAGTCTCCGTGGCGCCTCCACCCTCGCCGGTGATCGCAGCGTGTTCTCGCGCCGCGAGCGGCTCGAGATCCTCGCCAAGGCCGGGAAATTCAAGGAAGGCGAGCGCTCGGTGTTCGGCCTCCCGAAGGTCCGCACGCGCTTCAAGACCGCCGGTGCCAAGAAGGTTGCCGTGCCGAAGGGCGAGGAGAAGGCGGACGCCAAGGGCAGCGCCGCCGCTCCCGCCAAGCCGGCCGCCAAGAAGTAGTCGCGCGCGCGACCGAGCGTCGCGAGCGCGCACGAGGTCTCCAGCGTGAACCCCATGGCCGTCGAGTCCTCACTCGCGGCGCCGCTCATGGAGGTCTTCGCCTCCATTCAGGGCGAGGGTCTCTACGTCGGCGAGCCGCAGGTCTTCGTGCGCCTGCGCGGCTGCCCCTTGCGCTGCCGCTGGTGCGACACTCCCGGCTCGTGGAAGCTGGACGCGAGCGAGCGCGAGGTGCGCATCGAGGCGCGCTCGGGCCTGCGCCGCGCCCCGGCTTGGTCGACGCCTTTTCAGACGGCTTGCTGGATCGCCGAGTGCGAGCCCGGCCGGCCGCGGACGGTCTCGGTCACCGGCGGCGAGCCGCTTTTGTGGCCCGACTACGTGCGCGCGCTCGCGAGCTTCGCGACCCCGCGCCGCATCCACCTCGAGACCGCCGGCGCGCATCCGCGCGCGCTCGCCGACGTGCTCGACGCGGTGGCCCACGTGAGCCTCGATCTCAAGCTGCCCGACGACTTGGACGAGCCCGTCGAGATCGCCGCGGCGGAGAGCGAGCCCGTCCCGCGCACGCGCGCGGAGTGGGCCGAGGTGCGAGCGGAGTGCCTCGCGCTCGTGCGGGGGCGCGACGCGTGTGCGAAGGTGATCGTGTCCGGCGGCCGCAAGCCCGAGCAGTTCGACGAGCTCCTCGAGAGCGTCGCCGAGCATGCCCCGGCGCTGCCCGTCTTCGTCCAGCCCGCCACGCCCGTCGGCGCGGTCCCCGCACCGTCCATCGAACTTTGTACGGCCGTGGCCGAGCGCGCTCGCGCGCTCGACCTGTCCGTGCGCGTCCTACCTCAGATCCACCGCATCCTCGGAATCCCTTGAACTCCCGCGCCACACAGCCCGACGACGTCACGCTGCGCCGCATCGCCATCGTCGGCCGGCCGAACGTCGGCACGTCGACCCTGCTCAATCGCATGGTCGGCAGCCGCGTCGCCATCGTCGAGCCCACCGCGGGGGTGACGCGTGACCGCGTCGCCGTGCCCGGCCGGCTCTCCACCCACCAAGGTGAGCGCTGGTTCGAGGTCGTCGACACCGGCGGCATCGGCGTCGTCGACCGCGACGACCTCGGCATGGAGGTCGAGGCGCAGGTGGGCGCGGCCGTGAGCTCGGCCGACCTGGTCCTGTTCCTCGTCGACGTGAAGGACGGCGTCACCCCGCTCGACATGGAGGTCGCACGACGCCTGCGCGGCGTCGCGACGCCGGTGCTCCTGTGCGTCAACAAGTGCGAGGGCCGCGGGGCCGCGTGGGGGATCGACGAGTTCCGGCGCCTCGGTGTCGGCCTCGACGTGATGGGCATCAGCGGACAGAACGGAGAGGGCCTGCGCGACCTCTACGACCGCATCGCGGAGCTGCTGCCGCCGCTCGCCGAGCCGGAGCTCGATGTGCCGACGACGCCGCACATGAAGCTCGCTGTCGTCGGCTGCCGCAACGCGGGCAAGTCGACCTTCGTGAACGCGCTGTGCCAGGAGCAGCGCATGATCACGAGCGAGATCCCTGGCACGACCCGCGACTCGGTCGACGTGCGCTTCGAGCGCGACGGCAAGAACTTCGTCGTGATCGACACGGCCGGCGTGCGCAAGAAGCAGAAGATGGCTGACGCCATCGAGTTCTTCAGCGACGCGCGCTCGCACCGCACGGTGCGCCGCGCGGACGTCGTGCTGCACATGTTCGACGTGAGTCAGGAGCTCTCGAATCTCGACAAGACGCTGTCGCGCTACGTGATCGACCACTACAAGCCGCTGATCCTGTGCGCCAACAAGTGGGACTTGGTCAGCGACATGGAGCGGCAGGAGTTCGTCGACTACATTCGCGGCGAGCTGCCGCAGCTCGACTACGCTCCGATTCGCTTCCTCTCTGCGCGCGAGGGCCAGGGCGTCGAGGCGATCCTGAAGCTCGCCGAGGAGCTGTTCGAGAAGAGCCAAGTGCGCGTCTCGACGGGTGCCCTCAACAAGGCGCTCAAGCGCGCCAACGAGGAGCGCAGCCCGACGCGTACGGGTGCCAACGTGCGCCTCTACTACGCCACGCAGACCACCAGCGCACCGCCGACGTTCACGGTATTCGTGAACGACAAGCGCTTCCTCAACAAGCACTACGTCCGTTACCTGACCAAGCGCCTGCGGGACGAGCTCGATCTCGGCGAAGTACCGATTCGGCTCGAGCTGCGGGACAAGCTGGAGAACAGCGCCGAATGAACATGCTTTCACGCATCGCGTTGCTGGCGACGCTGGCCCTCGCCGGCTGCGCCTCGAGCTCCGAGGACAAGAACCCGCGCCCATCGTTCGAGATCGAGGCGCCGAGCGAGAACGTGCTGTGGGCCGTGTGCGGGCAGGAAGTGCAGCGCCTCGACTTCCCCGTGGGCTCGGACGCGGACCCGGCGAGTCGCCGCATGCTGTCGGGCTGGCGCACGGCACTCGCGCCGTTCCGCGGCAAGGGCCATCGCGAGCGCGCGGAAGTGCGCCTCGAGTCGCTCGGCGACCGCCGCTTCAAGGTCGACGTGCGCGTCGAGAGCGAGCGCAACATGAACCTCTCGCGCCCGATCGACCCCGCCTATGCGGAGTGGGAGGCGCAGGCGGACGACGAGGCCTCAGCGACGATCCTGATCCAGCGCATCAGAGGACGCCTTGGCGAGGAGATCGAGGTCGGTCCCGCGCCGCGCGTGCCCGGGCGCTGACCCGGAAGATTTTTCCCGCCGCGCGCGCGCCGCGGGTGACCCGAGGTGCGGCGAGCGGGGTCGGACAGCCGACGGAACCAGCCCGGAAGCCGTCCGAGGAGCCACCCCGTAGCCCGCGCGCCCTGCCCCCCGAACTGTCGTGCAACCCCAACCCGTCCAACCGGTCCGAGAGCAAGCCGCGCGCGCGACGCTGCGCGTGAGCGTGCGCGCAGGGGAGTGGGACGCGCTCGCGCCCGAGGGCGGCGAGGAGCTCGCGCTCGGCGCGGGGCCGCACGCGTCGAGCTTCGAGCTGGTGGCGCGCATTCGCTCGGCGCTCGAGCGCATTCGGCCGACCGTCGTGATCATGCCCGATGTAGACGGGAGCGGAGAACACGAGCGTGCTGTGGCGTGCGCCTGCGCCGCGGCCGTGGCCTCGTGTCCGGAGATGCGTGTGCGGCTCGCGCGCGGCGCGCCTGCGCGCGTCGTGGCCGAACTCGACGGTCCCGCGGCCTATGAGCGTGCTCGCGTCGCGCTCGGCGTCGTCTCGCGCGACCAACCGCTCGCGGCGACGGCCGTGATCTCGACTTGGAACAAGTGCGCCGACGTGTGCGCTAACCTCGACGCGATCCGCGCGCAGACGCGGCCGTTCAGCGACATCGTCGTGGTCGACAACGCATCGAGCGACGCGACTGCACGCACGATTCGCGAGCGCTACCCCGAGGTGCGCCTCGTGGTGATGCCGCACTCGGCCTTCGGCGCATGCGAGACCTTCAACATCGGCTTTGCGTCCGCGGTGACGCCGCTCCTCGCGATCCTCGACGACGACGTGGTGCTGCCGCCGGACTGGCTCGCGAAGACCGTCGCGCGCCTCGAGCGCGAGCCCGCGACGACCGCCATCATCTCGAGCGAGGTGGAGGAGCCCGGCATGCCCGCGGGCTACCTCGAGCAGGAGCACTTACGCCGCGAGCGCTACATGTCGACCTTCCGCGGCTGCGCCAGCCTCGCGCGTACGGAAGCCATCCGACGCGCCGACTTCTACGACGAGCGTCTGTTCATCTACGGCAACGAACGCGACCTCACGTGTCGCCTCCTCAATCTCGGATTCCGCGTGCTGCAGTACCCATCCGCGCGCGCGTTCCACAAGACGCCCTTCGGCATCAAGATGGGTAAGCGCTCGCTGTACTACCACGCGCGCAACGCGTGGCTCACGCAGCTCAAGTACGCGCCGCTCGGGGATCTGCTGCGCCTGCCGTGGCTCGTCATGACGCGCGTGCTGCTGCGCGGCGAGAAGCGCGAGCGCACGGGCGAGGTCAGCGACGCCACCGGCACGATCGGCATCGGCAAGTCGGTGCGGCAGACTCCCGGTGCCGCGTGGGTGCTCGTGAAGGCGGGCTTGAGCGTGCTCGCGAACCTTCCATACTGCTGGAAGCACCGCGCGCCATGCCGCGCGAGCGACTTCGAGCTGCCACTGAAATGAAGTCCGCGCCGCGCATCACGCTCGGCCCGATCCGCGCCGTTGTCTGCAACTACAACGGGCGCGAGCACCTGCCGCCGTGCCTCGCGGCGTTGCGCGCGCAGACTCGCAAGCTCGCGGAGATCCTTGTCGTCGACAACGCTTCCGAGGATGACAGTCGCGAGCTTCTCGCCCGCGAGCACCCCGACGTGCGCGTGGAGACGCTAGGGCGCAACGAGGGACCGTGCCCTGCGCGTAACCGCGCCCTCGAGCTCGTCGGGGACGAGTGGATCTTGCTCGTCGACAACGATGCGGTGCTCGCATCCGACGCGCTCGCGAAGCTCGAGCAAGCAGCGCTCGCGCATCCCGAGGTCAGCGTGATCCAACCGCGTAGCGTCTTCGACGCGCAACCGGACGTGGTGCACTACGACGGCGGCTCGCTGCACTACTGCGGGCTCTTCAGCTTGCGCAACTTCCATGTGCCGGTCGTGCGCGCGGAGAGCTCGGGGACGGTCGAAGTCGGGGGCTTGATCGCGGTAGCGCTCTTGGTGAAGCGCTCCGTGCTGCGCGAGCTCGGCGGCTTCGATGCGGCCTACTTCGTGCTGTTCGAGGACCTCGACCTGTCCCATCGCCTGCGGATGGCGGGCCACCGCATCCTGTCGGTCGAGGACGCGCTGTGCCGGCACCGCGGCGGCACCGCCGGCATCAGCTACCGCGGGGCGGTGGAGTACCCGCGACGTCGCGCGTTCCTGCACTCGCGCAACCGCTGGATCCACCTGTTCAAGAACCACTCCTGGCGCACGCTGCTGCTGACGGCGCCGGCCCTGCTCTGCTACGAGCTCGTATGGGCGCTCTTCACGCTCGCCTCGGGCACGTTCGGAGGCTACCTGCAGGGCAAGGCAGCGTTCCTGCGCGGAATTCCGCGCACCTTGCGAGAGCGCTCGGCCGTGCAGCGCACCCGTCGAGTCCGCGATCGCGACCTGCTCGTGGGCGGGCCGCTCACGATCGCGCCGCAGCTCGACCGTGGCGGCGCGCGTTCCTTCGCGCTGCGCGCTCTCGACCGCGCGCTCTGGGCATGGTGGTCGCTCGTGAAACCGCTCTGCTGAGAACTGTCCGCGCACTTCACTCCGGTGGCATCGGTGGTCGATCCAGCGCCTGGAGGAAAGGAAAGTCCGCATGCGGCGAGCGCGAGACTCGTGCTCGTCCCTTCAGTAGCTTTCACACGTGAGCTGGGCGCTCTTGTACGCGGTCGTCGTGGTCCTTGCGCTCGCCGTGTTGGCGCGGCGGCGGGAGCTCATTGCGATGTCGCGTGCGGTGGAGGAACGCGGGATCGCGCGCGCCCGCGGCAGCGACAAGGCGCGCCTGCAGTTTCCGCACGTCGACTTGTCGCGCTGCATCGGCTGCGGCATCTGCGTCGAGGCCTGTCCGGAGGACGGCGTGCTCGAGATCGTGCACGGGCAGGCGCTCGTGGTCCACGGTGCGCGTTGCGTGGGGCATGGTCGTTGCGCCGTGGAGTGTCCTGTCGGAGCGATCGCTCTCACGCTCGGAGATCTGAACGAGCGCAAGGACATCCCGGCGTTGACGGACACGCTCGAGAGCGCGACGCAGCCGGGCCTGTTCCTCGCGGGCGAAGTCACCGGCTACGCGCTCGTGCGCACGGCGATCGCTCACGGCACCGCGGTGGGAACGGAGGTGACGCGTCGCGCTCGCAACCTTCCGAGCCGTGCCGCCGGGGTGCTCGAGCTGGTCGTGGTCGGCGCCGGACCCGCGGGGCTCGCCTGCGCGCTGCAGGCTCGTCTTGGGAGACTCGACTTCGTGGTCGTCGAGCAGGAAGAGCTCGGCGGCACCGTGGCCAAATACCCGCGCCGCAAGCTCGTGATGACTCAGCCTGTCGAACTGCCGGGCTTCGGGATGCTCGGCCGCGAGATCTACACGAAGGAGGAGCTGATCGACCTGTGGCGCGAGGTCGCGTCGGCGATGGACCTGCCGATCCGCACCGGGCTCGAGTTCGAGCAGGTCTCGCACGGAGCAGATGGCGTGTTCACGGTGCGCACGTCGCGCGGCGAGCTGCGGGCGCGACACGTGTGCCTCGCTCTTGGGCGTCGCGGCACGCCGAACCGGCTCGGGGTGCCTGGGGAGGAACTGCCCAAGGTCGCGTACTCGCTGCTCGATGCCCATTCCTACCGCGAGCGTCGCATCCTCGTGGTCGGCGGTGGCGACAGCGCGATCGAGGCCGCGCTCGGTCTTGCGGAGCAGCCCGGCAATCGGGTGACGCTCTCGTACCGACGCGAAGGCTTCTTCCGCATCAAGGCGCGCAACGAGGCCAGTCTCGTGCAGGCGCGCGCCGACGGTCGCCTCGAGGTGCTGCTGTCGAGCGAGGTCGAGCGCATCGACGAGACCCACGTCGACCTCAAGCTGGTGGGGACGGGCGGGAGTCGTGCCGTGCGGCTCGAGAACGACGAAGTTTTCGTGCTCGCCGGAGGCAAGCCGCCGTTCGGCCTGCTGGAGCGGAGTGGAGTCTCCTTCGATCCGGCCCTGCGTGCCAAGGTCGAGCCGCTGGCCGAGAGCGGGACTGGCCTTGCGCAGGCGCTCGTGGTCGCGCTGGCGTGCGCGCTGGCCGTGCTCGGCTGGGTCCTCTGGCAGCGCGGCTACTACGGGCTCGAGCTGCACGAGCGCGCCGCGTCGGAGCATCACGAGTGGCTGCGACCCGTCTCGGGCGCCGGGTTGCTCTGCGGTCTCGTCGCCACGGCTCTGATCCTCGTCAACCTTGCCTACCTGCTGCGGCGCGGCGAGTACCTCGGCGTCCGCTTCTTCACCCTACAGCGCTGGATGACCTCGCATGTCGTCACGGGCGTCCTCGGGCTGCTGTTCGCGCTCGTCCATGCCGGCATGGCCCCGCGCGCCACGGTCGGTGGGCATGCGCTCGCGGCGCTGGCGGTACTCGTCGTCACGGGCGCGATCGGTCGCTACTTGTACGCCTTCGTTCCGCGCGCCGCGAACGGCCGTGAACTGGAACTCGAGGAAGTTCAGACGCGCCTCGCGCAGCTTGCAGGGGACTGGGACCGCGAGAACCGCAGCTTCGGTGAGCGCGTGCGGATTCGCGTTCAGGATCTCGTCGCGGCCGGGCACTGGCGCGGCTCGTTGCCGCGACGCCTGCGCGCGCTGTTCACCAGCCAGCGTAATTTGCGCCGTGCGCTTACCGAGCTTGCGTCCAGCGGCCGCGCCGAGGGCATTCCGGACGTGCAGCTACGCGAGACGCTCGAGCTCGCGCGGCGCGCGCACCGGGCCTCGCTGGCTGCGGCGCACTTCGAGGACCTGCGGGCGCTGATGGGCTCGTGGCGCTACCTTCACCGCTGGGTTGCGCTCTACATGGTGCTCATCGTCGTGCTTCACATCGTCGCTGCGCTGCGCTACGCATCGTTCGGGGAGCTCTTCCCATGAAGTTGCTCCAGCCGCGCAACGCGCTCGCACTGCTCTCGCTGTCGATCGTTCTGGCGATCGTCCTGCATGAGTCCGACGCGACCTCTCCGGGCCCGTTGACGTCCGTCCACGCGCGCGTGCCCGAGCTCGTCGAGAGCGGGAGCTGCGAGCTGTGCCATGGCGAGAGTTTGACGGAGATGGCCGCGGCGTGCGGTGAATGTCATGAAGCGGTCGCGAGCCAGCTGCGGTCGAGGGCTGGCTTCCACGGCCACCTTGCGCCGGACGAGTTGGCGCGCTGCGGCAAGTGCCACGTCGAGCACCACGGCGACTCGCTCAAGCCCGTCGACGCGCGCGTGTTCGCGCTGGCGGGCGTGGTCGACCGCGCGCAGTTCCAGCACGATTTCGTGGCGTTCGGGCTGGTCGGGGCCCATGCGCGGCTCGACTGCAAGGCCTGCCACGTGAATGCCGACGTCGACGTGCTCGCGAGCGGCGCGGCGCGTTTTCTTGGACTCTCACAGCGCTGCGACAGCTGTCACGAGGACCCACACGACGGTCGCTTCGCGCAGTCGTGCGATGCCTGCCACGGTCAGGAGCGGCCGTTCGCGGAGCTCGGCGGCTTCGTGCACACCGAGCGCTTTGCGCTTTTCGGCGTGCACGCCGGGAAAGCGTGCGCGGACTGCCACGAGAAGGACACCGTGCACTCGGTGGAGTCCGTCGGTGGTCGCGGACCCCGTCCTCCCGAGCGTACCTGCGCGGACTGCCATGCTTCGCCGCACACGTCGAGCTTCTTGCAGGCGCTGGCTGCGAGCGTCGAGCGAACGGTCGGCGCGAGCTGCGCGCAGTGTCATCCCACGACGCGTGCGGGCTGGGACGTTCCGGGAGCGGAGTTCCCGCGCGAGCTGCACGCTGCCAGCGGCGTCGTTCTCGAGCGGCCTCACGACAAGGTCGGATGCGAGCAGTGCCACTCGGGCTACGCAACCGAAGCCGCCTTCGCGTCGCGCTTCCCGGGCCGCAAGGCAAACGACTGTGGGGCCTGCCACGCCGATCCCCACGGCGGTCAGTTTGTGGATGCCAGCGGGACTCCGCAGGCCTGCGTCTCGTGTCACGGCATGCCGGGCTTCGAGCCGCATTCGTTCGATCTCGCGCGCCATGGGCAGACCGCGTTTCCGCTCGAAGGTTCGCACATGCGCGTCCAGTGCGACCAGTGTCACCAGCGCGACGGCGAGCGTCCACGCACGTTCCGCGGCACGTCTGCGCGCTGCGCGGATTGCCACGAGGATGTGCACGGTGAGGCGTTCTACGCGGCTGTTCCGGGTGGCACGCAAGACTGTCAGGAGTGCCATGCGACGAGCGCATTCGAGGCGGAGCACCACTTCGACGCCTCGACGCATGCTGTGCGCGCCGCCTTCACGCTCGACGGTGCCCACCTGCACGCTGAGTGCGAACGCTGTCACGTTCGCACGCCAGTCGAGGACGCGCTCGGTCGGCGCTTCGGCCGCGTGGCGAGAATCTTCGGCGTCCCGCCGGACGAGTGTTCCACGTGCCATGTCGATGTTCATGCGGGCGTCTTCGATGGCTCGTCCTCGCCGACCAAAGCCGGCGAGCGCGGCTCGTGCGAGCGCTGCCACGACGCGCAGCGCTTCAAGCCGCTCGCGCTGCCATTCGATCACTCGCTGTGGACCGGCCTCGCGCTCACGGGAGCCCACGCGCGGGCCGAGTGTGCGGCGTGCCACTCCGAGCCGGCTCCGCTCGTGAATCCGCGCGCTGCCCAGCTGGCTTCGACGCGCACTTTGGGTGAGGTGCGTCCGGCACTCGTTGGCTCCGACTCCCGCGCGTGCGCTGCGTGCCACGTCGATGTCCACGCTGGAATGTTCGACGCTCCCGGCCGCCCCGAGCGTGTCGCAGGGGAGGTCGGCTGTGCGCGCTGCCATGGAGTCGAGCGCTTCCACGAAGTGCCCCGCGCGGAATTCGACCATGGTATGTGGACCGGATTCGCGCTCGAGGGACGGCACGCGGCCTCGGCCTGCGAGGCGTGCCACGTGCCCGGCCCGCGGGATGCGAGTGACCGCGCGTTTGGACGCGCGAGCGGCTCGCGCTGCTCCGATTGCCACAGCGATCCGCACATCGGCCAGTTCGCGTCGCGCTCGTGCGAGGAGTGCCACGCCTCGTCCGAGGGCTGGGGCGAGCTGCGCTTCGACCATGCGCGCGACTCGCGCTTTCCGCTCGATCAGAACCACGTCCAGCTTGCCTGCGCGACGTGTCACAGGCCGTGGCCGCTCGTCAACGGCGGCACCGCAGTTCGATACAAGCCTCTGGGCACGACCTGCGTGGAGTGCCACGGCTTCGAGAAGGGAAAGGGGTGAGGCTCTCGCGCGCGCTGTTCCTGCCGCTCGCCTGCTCCCTCGCGGCGGCTCAAGAGTCCGACTCGCGACGGGTCGAGGCGCGCGTCACGGCCGTATCGGGCTCCAGTCTCTACATCGACGAGGGCTCTGATGGCGGACTCGAACCCGGAGATCGCGGCCGCGTGTTCGCGGCCGGAGGGCAGACTGTCGAGTTCATCGTGCGCTCGGTGTCGCGGCAGACGGCGCGTTGCGATGTGCAGGTGCCCGATGCCGTCGTCTCCGCCGGAGAGCAGGTCGAGGTGCGCATCCCGCGCGAGCGCGGTCAAGGCGACTCGCCGACCTGGGCGCATCCGAAGGAGACGTGGGATCCTTCCGCACCGCTGCTCGCTCCGACGCGCGCGCCCACGCCGGCCGAGCGCGATTCGCGCTTCCGTGGTCGCTGGTACACCGGATTCGACGGCACCTTCGATGGTCAGGGCGACGGGCGCGAGTACCTGCTCGCGCGCACGGGCTTCGACGGCGAGTGGGAGAATGCGACGGGACGCGGGGATGTGGTGCGCTTCGACGGCGAGTACTTCCACCGCTCCAGCGACGGCGGACAGGGCGACGAGACGCTCGACCGGCTGCGTGTCGATCGCGCCTCGTGGCGTCTCGGCGACTGGCGCGAGAACCCGCGTCGTATGGAGTTCGGTCGCTTCCTGCATTCGGAGCTTCCACAGCTCGGCGTAATCGACGGGGGAGAGTACGTGGTACGCACGGAGGGCGGAGATCGCTTCGGCGCGAGCGCGGGTCTATTCCCCGCGTGGAACGCGAGCCTCGACACGGGCGACGACGTGCAGGCGAGCGTGTTCTATCGGCATGTCGGCGGGCAGGACGGCGAGTTCTCGCTGGGCGGCGCGCTACAGAAGACGTGGCACGAGGGGCGCGAGGATCGCGACGTCGCGCTCACGGACTTCGCATGGCGCCCGAGCGAGCGCTGGTGGCTCGCTGGCTCGGCGTGGATCGACCTCTACACGGCCGAGGACACGCTCAAGAGCGAAGGGTTCGAGCTCACCGAGCTGCATCTCAACGCGCGCTACAACGTCGCAGGCGAGTGGGGCATGTCGACGGCCGTGTCGCAGGTGCGCTGGCCTTTCCTGCTGCGGGACGAGCTGCCTCCCACCACCACGACGACGATTCGCGACGGAGAAGTTCGCCGGCTCAACATTTCGGGCTGGCGCGACGTGTCCGAGGACATGCGTCTCTCCGCTCGAATCGACCCGTGGAGCGACCAGGATCACTCGGGCCTCGGTGGCGAAGTGCGCGCGGCGCGACGGAACTGGCTGTGGGAGCGCGGCGAGGTCTGGGGCTCGCTGTTCGGCATGGACGGCAAGACGACCACGGTGATCGGCCTGCGGCTCGGAGCGAGCCGCTGGACGGATGCAGGCTCGCTCTCGTTGGCTTATGAGCTCGCGCGCAACGAGATCGACAGCGTGACGGGCCCGTTCGAGTCGCTGCTGCAGCAGAACGTGCGTACCAACTGGGACTTCGCTCTCGGGGCGGACTGGTCCTGCGCCCTGCGCGCGGATGTGTATTTCGGCGACGAACAGGACGCGACGAGCGTCGGCGTCTGGCTGCAGAGGAGACTCTAGGCATGGCTCACGGACATCGACCGGAGTCGCGGCACGGCGGCTGGATCCTCTCGAGCGTGGCGCTCTTTGGCCTGCTGCTCGCGTTCGGCGTCGCCTGCGCGACCACGGGACGACAGGGAACGCCCGTGCAAGGCTGGTGGGACGGTCGCGGACCGGTGATTCCGCACGAGAAGTTTCCCGCGGATTGCTCGCTGTGTCACGAGGGGAAGGGCTGGGACCGCATACGGCTCGACTTCACATTCGACCATGAGCAGGAGACCGGCGTCGCGCTGGAGGCGGCGCACCGCGCGGCCGAGTGCCTGCGCTGCCACAACGACCGCGGTCCGGTCGAGATGTTCGCGGCGCGCGGCTGCGGCGGCTGCCACGAGGATCCGCATCGCTCACAGATGGGGCCTTCGTGCGAGAGCTGCCACGAGCAAGCGACGTGGCGTCCGGGGGAGCTGATAGCGACTCATGCTCGCACGCGCTTCCCGCTCGTCGGTGCGCACGCGGCGGCGGGCTGCTGGCAGTGCCATCCTGGAGCGCAGGTGGGGAACTTCGCGCGCGCGGACACGAGCTGCGAGTCCTGCCACGCGCAGGACCTCGCGCGTGCGACCAGCCCCGATCACGTCGCGCAGGGCTGGACGAGCGATTGCCAGCGCTGCCACATGCCGATCGCGTGGAGTGGCGCGGCCTTCAGTCACGCTTTCTGGCCACTCTCGGGAGCGCACGCGAGCGCGAGCTGCTCCGACTGCCATGCCGGCAATCTGTACGCCGGGACGCCGAGCCAGTGCGTCGACTGTCACCAGCTCGACTATGACACCGCCACAGATCCCGACCACGTCACGCCCTCGTTCACGTTTCCGACCACATGCGCCCAGTGCCACTCCGCGGGTTCGTGGCAGGGGGCGAGCTTCTCGCACGCCGGCATCACGGGCAGCTGCGTCACGTGCCACCTCTCCGACTACAACGCGACCACAAGCCCCAACCACGCGCAGGCGGGCTTTGGCACCAGCTGCGAGAGCTGCCACACCAGCACGGGCAGCTGGGGCCAAGACAACTGGAGTCACCCCGACTTCCCGATCCAGTCGGGACGTCACTCCGGGATCGCGTGCTCGACGTGTCACACGCAGGCGGGCAACTTCTCGTTCTTCAACTGCACGAATTGCCACGCCCATCGACAGGGCGACATGGACGAGGAGCACGACGACGTCGGCGGCTACGTGTTCGGGCCGCAGACGTGCTACCAGTGCCACCCCAACGGCGATGACTAGTCGCAGTCGAGCGCGCGGCAGAGGAACGCGATCTCGTCTGCTGCCTGCTCGATCTGCTTGCCCGTCGGCTTGCCGGCGCCGTGACCGGCGCGCACGTCGATGCGGATCAGCACCGGCGCTTCGCCAGCCTGCGCATGCTGCATCGCAGCGGCGTACTTGAAGCTGTGCGCGGGCACGACACGGTCGTCGTGATCCGCGGTCACGACCATCACGGCCGGATAGCGCGTGCTGGGCTGCGCGTTGTGGTAGGGCGAGTAGGCACGCAGCGCGCGGTACTCGTCGGCATTCTTCACGGAGCCGTAGTCGCTGGCCCAGGCCCAGCCGATGGTCCAGCTCTCGAAGCGCAGCATGTCCATCACGCCGACCGCGGGAATCGCAGCGCCAAACAGGTCCGGGCGCTGGTTGAGCACGGCTCCGACGAGCAGGCCGCCGTTCGAGCCGCCGTTGATCGCGAGCCGGTCGGGGCGCGTCCAGCGGTTCGCGACGAGCCACTCGCCCGCGCCGATGAAGTCGTCGAACACGTTCTGCTTGCGCAGCTTGGTGCCCGCCTTGTGCCACTCG
>SXKQ01000123.1 GCA_005778045.1 Planctomycetia bacterium | reverse complement strand
GGTGTCGACGACGACGACGTCGACGCCGGCCTGCACAAGACCTTCCGCGCGCTCGTAGTCGTGCACGCCCACTGCGGCGCCGACGCGCAGGCGCCCGCGCTCGTCGCGGCAAGAGTTGGGGAACTCCGTGAGCTGCTTCAAGTCCTTCATCGTGATCAGACCCTGCAGGCGCATGTCGCGATCGACGATCAGCAGCTTCTCGACCTTGTGGCGGTGCAGCAGATTGCGGGCCTCGTCGAGCGAGGTGCCGGGAGGCGCGATGACGAGTCCCTTGGACGTCATCATCTGCGACACCGGTGTCTCGTCCGAGGCGTGGAATCGGCAGTCGCGGCTCGTGAGGATGCCGACCACGGTCTCGCCCTCGACGATCGGCAGGCCGTTGACCTTGTTGCGGGCCATCAGCTCGCGCGCCTGACGCAGGGTGGCGCTCGGCGGCAGCGTCACGGGGTCGAGGATCACGCCGTTGGCGGAGCGCTTGACCTGATCGACCTGTGCGATGTGTTGCTCGATCGTGAAGTTGCGGTGGACGATGCCGATGCCGCCCTCGCGCGCGAGGGCGATGGCGAGCCCGGCCTCGGTGACGGTGTCCATGGCGGCCGAGGCCAACGGCGCCTTGAGCGTCACGTGGCGCGAAAAGCGCGTCGACACGTCGACGTCGCGCGGGATGACGTCGGAATGGCAGGGCACCAGCAGGACGTCGTCGAACGTCAGGCCGAGCGGCAGTTCTTGCACCATGGTTCTAGGCTCTCGCTTGCGCGATCGGCGCTCCGCCTCCCCGGGGCCACGAGGCCGCGCGCAGAAAAGCACAGGAGCCCGAGGCACGGGCTCCGCGTCGCGAGGGACGTTCCGCTTCTCCGCGACGGCTCTCGCGGGCGCCGAAAGGCGGCCGCGGATCGTCTTGGAAAGCGCCAGAGTTTAGCGAGCGGCCGGCCCCAAGTCCAAGGAAGCAAGTGGGCCCGGACAGCCCTGTTACAGGCTGCCGGGCCCTCAACGAAGGAGCTCTGGGTGTTTCGGCGGCCGAAGGCAACCTACTTGCGTCCGGCCCGGATTCTTCGCCCTCGGCTCACGGGCACCCGGGAAGGACTTTCCACTCACGGTCCCCGAGTGCGACCGGCCGATAGGAAGAAGCCTTACCCAAGCTGCCTCGCGGGCCCGCCCGTCCCTAGGATGCGCGCCGCGAGCATCGACCGCCGCCCCACTCGCCGCCGTGACGTCCCCTCTCGCCTCCCGCCCCACCCGTGTCGCCATCGTCGGCGCGGGCTTCATCGCGGAGTTCCACCTCGAGATCCTGCGCTCGACGCCGGGGGTTGAGGTCGTGGCCGTGTGCGACGCGGACCTTGCGCGCGCGCAGTCAGCGGCGCGCCGCCACGGTGTCGCCACGGCCGTGGGCACGCTCGCCGAGCTCGAGCCGCTCAAGGTCGACGTCGCCCATGTGCTCGTACCGCCGCACCTGCACGTCGCCGTCGCACGCGAGCTGCTGCAGCGTCGTATCGGAGTGTTCGTCGAGAAGCCGCTGGCGCTCTCGTCGGCCGACGCGCGCGAGCTCGGCGAGCTCGCGGACTCGCGCCACGTGCCGCTCGCTGTCAATCACAACGCCGTATTCCACCCGGCCTTCGAGCGCCTGCTCGCACGCGTGAAGGCCGGCGAGATCGGGCGCGTCGAGCACGTGCGCGTGTGCCTCTCCGTGCCGCTGCGCCAGCTCGACGCCGGCGATGTCTCGCACTGGATGTTCCGCGAGCCGCGCAACATCGTGTTCGAGCAGGCACCCCACCCCTTCGCGCAGGCTGTCGAGCTCGTGGGCGCGCCGGTGGACGTGCACTCGCGCGCGCTTGCCTCGCGCGAGCTCCAGCCCGGGCAGAACTTCCACGAGCGCTGGGTGATCTCGGGTCGCGGCGAGCGTGGCACGCTCGAGCTATACCTGCACTTTGGGGCGGCCTTCACGCGCAGCACGGTCGAAGTGCTCGGCAGCGACGGCGCGCTCGAGGCGGACCTCGGTCACAACCTCCTCTCGGGCGAGGAGAAGACGCTCTACCTCGACTTCTGGAACAGCTTCCTCGCGGGCTGGCGGCGGGGCGGGGAGCTGCGAGCGAGCGCGCGTCGCAACCTCGTGGACTACCTGCGGCTGACGCTCGGACTCGGGCCCCGCGAAGACGCATTCTTCGCCGGCATGCGCGGCTCGATCCGCGCGTTCCATGCCGCGCTGCGCGAGCGCCGCGAGCTGCCCGCCGACGCGCGCAAGGGCGAGAGCGTGCTGCGCTGGTGCGAGGCCGCGACGAATTGGGTGCAGCCGAATCCGCCCGCCGCGCCCGGGCTTCCCGAGCCGGGCCCGCTGCGCCAAGGCGAAGTCGTGTTGCTCGGCGGAACGGGCTTCATCGGCAAGCGCGTGATCGCGAAGCTGCTCGAGCGTGGCGTACCAGTGACCGCCGTCGTGCGACGCGCGCACAGCCTGCCGCCGTTCCTCATCGACGCGGCGCGCGACGGGCGCGTGCGGCTCGTTCCGGGCAGTCTCGAGGAGCCGGGATCGCTCGGGCCCGCGCTGGCGGGAGCGCGCTGCGTGATGCAACTCGCCACAGGCAACGGCAACTCGTGGGAAGCGGTCGAGCGCGCCATGGTGAAGGGCAGCGTCGCCGTCGCGGAGCAGTGCCTCGCGCACGGGGTGGAGCGCTTCCTGTTCGTGTCCACCACTGCCGCGCTCTACCTCGGTGGAACGGAGCCGCATCCCCGCACGGACTCGCCCAACAGCGATCCGCAGCCGGAAGGCCGCTCGCTCTACGCGCGCGGCAAGATCGCGGCGGAGCTGGCGCTGTTCGAGCTGCATCGCTCGCGAGGGCTGCCGCTCGTGATCCTGCGCCCCGGCATCGTCGTCGGGCAAGGCACGGCGCTGCAGCACTCCGGCCTCGGCCTGTGGGTGCGAGACAACCACTGCGTCGGCTGGGGTCACGGCGACACGCCGCTCCCGCTCGTGTGGGTCGACGACGTGGCGGAGGCACTCGTGCGCGCCGCGCTGCACGACGGCCCCGAACTGCACGGGCGCGCGCTCAACCTCGCCGCCAACGTGCCGCTCACGGCGCGCGAGACGGTCGAGGAACTGCGCCGTGCTTCAGGTCGCGCGCTGCACTTCCACCCGCGCAGCCTCGCGCTCAGCCCGGCGATGGAGATCGGCAAGTGGCTCGTGAAGAAGGCGGGGCGCCGCAAGGACGCGGCGTTCCCGAGCTACCGGGACCTCGCCAGCCGCGCACTCACGGTCCGCCTCGCGAGCGACCTCGCGCGCACGCTGCTCGGCTGGAAGCCTGTCGAGGAACGCGAGCGCTTCCTCGCGCTCGCCGTGCGGCCGATGGCCGCGCAGGACCTCGGCAAGAGTTCCTAGGG
Source organism: Planctomycetia bacterium (assembly GCA_005778045.1). The sequence continues at coordinate 9,092 of SXKQ01000123.1, read as the reverse complement.
CCGTGGCCATCCCGCACCTCGTGCACGTGTTCTCGACGTTCGCGCCTGCGGGTCCGCAGGTGCGCACGACGAAGCTGATCGCGCACTGTGGCGCGCGCGCGCGGCACACGATCGTCGCCATGGACGGTCTCGCCGACGCGCGCGAGTTGCTCGCGCCGAGACTCGACGTGCGCTTCGCGCCCGCGCCACCGAAGGCCGGAACGCTCGCGACCGTGCCGCGCATGCGCGCCTTGCTGCGCGAGCTCTCGCCCGAACTCGTGCTCACGTACAACTTCGGCGCAATCGACAGCGTGATCGCCGCGCGCATGCTCGGCACTCGCGTACTGCACCACGAGGACGGCTTCCTGCCCGACGAGGCGCAGGGACTCAAGCTGCGCCGCAGCTGGATGCGGCGCGCCTCCCTGCGCGGGAACGTGGACGTGGTCGTCATCAGCGCCAACCTGCAGCGCATCGCGCGCGAGCGCTGGGGCATCGCGGAGCGCCGCCTGCACTTCGTCCCGAACGGCATCGAGCTCGAGCGATTCGAGCCGCGCGACGGCAACCTCGTCCTGCGCGCCAGCCTCGGCATCGCTCCGCAGGCGCTAGTCGTCGGCGCGGTCGGCCACCTTCGCCCCGAGAAGAACGTGCCCCGGTTGCTGCGAGCCGTCGCGAGCTGCGCGCGAGCGCACGATGTGCACGTGCTGCTCCTCGGCGACGGACCGGAGCGCGCGAGGATCGAAGAGCTCGCGCGCGCTCCCGGGCTCGCTGGCCGCGTGCACTTCGCGGGCTACCAAGCCGATCCACGCGCGCACTACCGCGCGATGGACATGTTCGCGCTGACGTCCGACACCGAGCAGATGCCGCTCGCCCTGCTCGAGGCCATGGCGAGTGCCCTGCCGATCGTGGCCACCGACGTCGGCGACGTGCGCACGATGCTCCCCGACGCGGCGCGTGAGTTCGTCGTGAGCCTCGGGGCGGACTGCGACGCGGCGCTCGCCAGCGCGCTGGCTCGGCTGGCTTGCGATGCGGCCTTGCGTGCCCACCTTGGCGCTCTCGGCCGCGCGCGTGCGGCGGAGCACTTCTCCTTCGCCGCGATGGCGTCTCGCTACGCGGCGCTCTACGGACTCGGCTGAGCGCGGCGCAGCTCCGGCCCAAACGGCCACGCCGGGCCGCGCGACCGCTCTCCGCCCTCGAAAACCGCGTTTTCGGGCCTCCGGGACTCCGGCGTCGGGTTCGCCCTCCGGCCCCCCGGAGCCTATGCTCTCTGGCGTTTAAGGCCGCTCCCCGCATTCTCCGTTAGCGCAGGCGGACGTGGCCTCTCGACCTGCTGCCCCCCCTATCCGATGAGCCACGAACTTCGCGACCGTCTCGCCGAACCCGATTCGGGCTTCCGCAACCGCCCCGCGCACACGCTCACCCAGCTGATGAACCCTCCCAAGGACTCGGCCGGCTCGTCCGGCGTCGGCCCCCTGTCCGCCGCCGACCTCACCCTGCTCGGGCGCATCACCGACCGCGCCTTCGCGCAGACGCAGGCCATGATTTGGCACGCCAACCACCGCGAGAAGCGGCCCGGCGATCCCAAGGTCGGTGGCCACCCGGCGTCCTGCGCCAGCTCGATGCACATCCTCGCCGCGCTGCACCTCGCGGTGCGCGAACCCGCGGACTACGTGTGCTGCAAGCCGCACGCGAGCCCCGTCGACCACTCGCTCCACAACCTCCTGCAGCTCTTCAAGCACGAGGACGGCACGTGGTTCAACGCCGAAGAGAGCGCGAAGGTGATGTACACCCTGCGCGCCTTCAAGACCGTGGAGCACCCCGAGGTGTTCCAGAGCTACCACGCGCGCACGGACCCGGACTCGTTCCATTTCCTACCGTCGGGCTCGGTCGGCATCCCGCCGGTGGTGAGCGTGTACCTCGCGCTCGCCTATCGCTACGCGCAGGACCATGACTGGACCGTGCCCGCGGGCGCCCACTTCTGGTCGCTGATCGGCGACAGCGAGTTCCGCGAGGGTTCGCTGCTCGAGTGCCTCCCCGATGTGAGCGAGCGCCACCTCGGCAACGTCACGTGGATCATCGACTACAACCGCCAGAACCTCGACGGCACGCGCATTCCCAACCAGCGCGGGCTCTCGGGCGCGGACTGCGACCGCATCGAGGCGACGGCGATCGCGAACGGCTGGAAAGTCGTCCAGTTGCGCCACGGCAGCCTGCGCGACGCGCTCTTCGCGCGCGAGGGCGGCGCGGCGTGGAAGCGTTTCCTCGAGGGCGGGCTCACCGACTTTGAGTACCAGATGCTGCTGCTCGCCCGCGACGCGGCGAAGATCCGCGCGCGCGCGCTCGAGCTCGAGCCGGCCTGCAAGCCGCTGCTCTCGAAGCTCTCGGATGCCGAGGTGCTCGGCGCATTCGGCGACGTCGGCGGCCACGATCTCGTCAAGCTGATCGCGGCGTTCGCCGAGGCGCGCAAGCAGGAGACGCAGCCGACGCTCGTCATCGCGCACACCATCAAGGGCTGGGGCCTCGAGTGCTCGGCCGACCCGTCGAACCACTCGGCGCTGCCGGATCAGAAGGAAGTGACCAAGCTGCTCCAGCGCTCGGGCTGCTCCTTCGAGGCTCCATTCGAGCTGTTCGCGGAGAACTCCGACGAAGGTCGCTTCCTCGCCGCGCGCTCGCGGAAGTTCCGCGCCGGTATCGAGGAGCACCGCGTGCTGCGCGAGAAGAACCGCGCCTGGGTGCGCGAGCAGATCGAGAAGGACGGCTCGATCCCCGAGTCGCTCCAGATCGACCTATCGCTGTTCCCGTTAGCTCACACGCAGTGGATGTGGGGCCAGCTCGCAAGCAAGCTCGTGCGCATCGGTACCGCCGACGAGGGCGGGCCGCAGATGTCGGGCAGCAAGGACCTCACCCAGCATGAGCAGCGCTGGAAGACCGCCGCGGACTTCGTGCTCACGCTCTCGCCGGACGTCGGCACCTCGACCAACGTGTCGCCGGTCATGGACCAGCGCATCTACGGTCCGAAGGCGGACGTCGACGACTCGGCAGCCAAGGAAGTGCGCCACCCGTCGCTCGTGACGCACGAGGAAGTCTGGACGCGCCATATTCGCTTCGAGATCGCCGAGGCGAACTGCATGAGCGCCGCGGCGAGCTTCGGGAAGATGGCCCACTACACGGGCCTGCCATTCTTCCCGATCATGACCGTGTACGACTTCTTCATCAAACGTGCCCTCGACCAGCTCTACTACAACCTCTACTGGGGTGCGGAGTTCGTGATCATGGGCACGCCGAGCGGCGTGACGCTCGCTCCCGAGGGTGCGCAGCACTCGTGGAAGAGCGACATCCAAATCCCCAACCTGATCACGTGGGAGCCGCTGTTCGCGCTCGAGGTCGACTGGATCCTCTCGGACGCGATCACGCGTCACATGGAGGATCGCAACGACGGCCGCCGCGGCGTGCTGATCCGCGCGGTGACGCGCGCGATCCCGCAGAAGCTGCTGCTCGAGTCCGTGCGCACGCACGCCAAGTCGAAGGTGCCGGGATCGTGGAGCGGCGCGCTCGCGCCGAAGGGCTCGAGCGGGAGCGAAGCCACGGACGAGTCGCTCGTCGCGACGCTGCCCGACGCCAACCTGCTCGCGCGCGTGCGCGAGGAGTGCCTCGCGGGCGCGTACTACCTGCTCGACTGGCGCGGCTATGCCGGCTACGAGCCGGGCGACAACGTCGTGCAGCTCCTCGCCATGGGCTCGGTCGCGACCGAGGCCGTCGAAGCGGCGCACAAGCTCTACGCACGCGGCATCTTCGCGAACGTGATCGTGATCTCGAGTCCCGAGCTCTTGCTCGGCATCCTCGGCGAGCACGACGGCTACGCGCACCTGCGTACTGGACTTGGCATCGACGGGGACCTGCACGCGGTGGCGCGCGAGGTCTCCGACGAGTCCGAGCTCCTCAGCATCGCCGCGCGCCGCGTCCCGATCGTCGCCATGTGTGACGGCGAGGCCGGCCTCGTCGACAACATCGGCTCGATCGTCGGCGTGAAGCAGGTGACGCTCGCCGTGCGGAAGTTCTCGAAGTGTGGCCGCCCCGACGAGGTGTTCGCGTTGCACCACCTCGACGCCGACTCGGTCGTCGAGGCCTGCGGCAAGGCGCTCTCCGAGACCGCGCTCGAAGACCTGCGCGTGCCGCGCGAACTGCTCGAGCGTCTCGCCGGCCGCGGCAGCGCGAAGCCCGACTGGCGCGAGCTCTGGCCCGACGCGGGCTCGGCCCACTAGCTCGCTCTCGCCATGAGCCAGACCTCGGGATCGAGCGACTCCTTTCCGTCCGATCCGGAGCCGTTCGCACCCTACGAACTCGTGCGCTCGCGGCGCATCTACGAGTCGCGCTGGGTCGGCCTGCGCGCCGACGACGTGATCTTCCCCGACGGCAAGCCGGGAGTGCACCACGTCGTGGAGATCAGTCCCGCGGCCGTTGTCGTGCCCGTACTCGAGGACGGGCGCATCGCGCTCATCGGTCAGTACCGCTATCCCATCGGTACGACTCACTGGGAAGTCCCGGCTGGGCGCATCGACGAGAACGAGGACGCTCTGCTCGCCGCCGAGCGCGAGCTGCGCGAGGAGGCCGGTGCCACGGCGCGCGAGATCGTGCGCTTGCCCGGCTTCTACGCGATCTACGGGATCAGCGACCACTATGCGAACGTGTTCGCGGCACTCGGCTGCCGCCTCGACCACGCCACGGAGCACGAGTCGAGCGAGCGCATCTGCGTGAAGGTGTTCACGCTCGAGGAAGTGCGCGCACTGCTCGGCTCGGGCAAGATCCTCGACGCCTTCTCCGCCATGGCGTTGTACCGCTACTTCGACCTTCTCGAACGGAACCGACCGACATGCTGATCCTCTCCGCCCTGCTGTTCCTCTCCCCCACGGAGGCGCGCGTCTCGGCGAATCTCATCGCCGGGCAGCAGGAGGTGCAGTCCGCGCGCGAGCGCTTCGTGGCGCTGCATGCGAAGCAGGACGCCGATGGCTGCAAGTCGCTGTGGAAGGAGTTCCAGCAAGAGATCCTCTACACGATCGACGAGGATCTCGAAGCCGCGCTGGCCCTGTGGGAGAAGTCTCCGGACAAGCCCGACAATGCCGCGATCGCGGAGCTGCACGCGCGCGCGCTGTGGGGTGCTCGCCAAGCGAGCGAGGCGCTCCATGCGCCGATCTTCCTCGACTACGCCAGCGCCTTCGCGAGCCAGAACGACGCGCAGAGGAGGCAGTTCCGCGCGGGGCAGAAGGCCCACGGCGAGTCGCGTGCGGCGATCAAGGCCGGGGACTGGGACAAGGCTCAGGCCAAGGCACGTGAGTGCGTCGGTCACGCCGCCCCTCTCGGCGACTGGTGGGGCCACGCGATGGGGCTCTCCGCCCTCGGCACCGCGTACTCCGGCGGCGGCAAGCTGGCGGAGGCCGTTGCGCCGCTCGGCGAAGCCGCGCTGATCTACCGCAGCCTGCGCATGCCCGGCGACGAGTACGTCGCCCTGCGTCGTCTGGCCACGGTACTGATCGAGACCAAAGCCAAGCCGCGCGCCCGGACCGTCGTCGAGCGTGCCTTCGAGCTCGCCCAAGTTCTCGGCGACGAGCAGGGTCGGGCCGAGCTGGAGAAGCTCCAGAAGACGCTCTGAGCGCCCCTAGCGCGAGCGCCGCAGGCGCCGCAGCCAGCTCTCCGGCAGTGCATCGATGGGGTGCACGTAGCCGATCTGGCCCGAGCCATTCTCGACCGTCGAGCTGGGCACGCCGACGAGCAAGCCCCGCTCGTCGATCGCGGCACCGCCCGAGTTCCCGCGTGTGATCTCCGCGTCCGTCTTCACCAGCCGACCGAAGTCGGCGTTCTCGAATCCCGCGACGATGCCCCGCGTCGCGCTGATCGTCACGCGGCTCCCGGTGCCCCCCGTCGCCGGATAGCCCACGAGCCACAGGGGCTCCCCGATGGCGAGCGTGCGTGCGTCGCCGAACTCGAGCGCGGGAAGCTCATACCCCGCCGGCAACGGCTGCCCGTAGAGTCCGCTCGTCACCTGCACGAGCGCGAGGTCGCGCGACTCGTCGATCTCGACCAAGCGCGCGAGGAAGCTCTCGACGGCCGGTCGCGCCGGATCGATGAGCAGCGATACCACGAGGTCGAGTTCCGGATCGTCTCCGACGACGTGGGCGTTGGTCAGGATCCAGCCATCCGCAGACAGGATCGTGCCGCTCCCGAGCGCATCGGGCGTCGCGATCTCCACCACGGAACGAAGCGCGCGCTGCAGGGGCGTCTCTCCCGCGCTTGCCATGGTGCGAGGGAACGCGAGCAGCGCCTCCGGCACGCTCTCGTCGAAACTCACCTGGACCGTGAAAGGAAGCCGCCGCGTCGGCCCGAACGCATCTTGCACGTCGATGCGCCATTCCCCCGGCACGAGCGGCGGATGGCTGAAGGGCATGATCAGGAGCGACTCACGACCCCAGTTGTGTTCGGAGAATGCCACCGAGTCGTCCATCGAGAGGATGGGAGCACCCGCGCGTGCATACAGGGCGAGGTCGCTTTCGACGTCGGCGAGGTCGATGCGCAGGGCCTTCGCGCCTTCCGGCACGAATACGCGGAACGAGCGGAAGCCCCCGGTCGCGTGATCGAGCGCGCTGCGGAGCGGAACTCCGGGCGCGAGGTCCCCGTCGACGCGCGCGCGGAACACCTCGACTTCGAGCGCGATCGATGCGCTCTCGACACGCCGGTCGCCGATGCGCGGCGCTTGCTCGAACGGCCAGTGCACCGTGACGTGCCACGTCGCCCCACCGACCGGATCGGGGCCGAGCGCATTGAGCTCGAACTGCGGCGCGCCCTCGGCACTGTCGAAGAGATACAGCGCGTCGTCGAGATCGAGCGCGCGCGCGTGCGGATTGGCATGCAGGTCGAGCTCGGCCACATCGCTGTCGAGACGCACGCGCGCAATCACGGCGTCGGCGGGCAGCTCGAGCACGAAGTCCATGCGCGCGTCGCTTGCGAGCTCGAAAGTGCCCTCCCACGTACCTCCCGCAGGAAGGCCGATCGGCCCGCTCGAGCGACCGCAGCCTGCGGAGAGCGCGAGCAACGCGCACCCGACCAGCGACTTCATCGCGGATTCCAGAGCTCGTACAGCTCCAGGCGCGGACCAGGGTGCGAAACCAGCCACAGCGCGGTCAGGGGAAAGTCCATTTCGGTGGGAAGAAAGGCCTCGGCGCACGGATCGAGGGACTCCGCGGAGGGATCGAACGACACCAGAGGCGCACGCCCCGCGACAAGTCCCGCGAGCGGACGCGACTCCGAGCCGGAGCGACGCTCCGCCAGCATCAGGTGCGTGACTCCGAGCGTCGCCAGCACATCGCGCGGCGTCGCGCCGAGCGCGCGCACGGCGTCGGAGCGCGTCACTCCGTACTCCAGGGTCGCAGGGTCGATGCCGAACAGGTCCTCGCACTGGATCGCGTCGATCCCGGAGCCCGTGGGCGGCTCCGCCTTGGCCTCGAAGTACGCACGTCGCAGGTCCTCGCGCGCGTACAGCGGGCGCAGCTTCGCGAGCCGTTCGAGCGCACGCGCGTCGAGATCGACCTGCGGACCGTAGTTGTCGATCGCCACGACGGAGCCCGGCGGAAGCGTCGCCAGCGCAAGCTCGGCCTGGTAGCGCGTGTCGACCTGGCGCAACACCCAATCGAAGCGCAGCGCCTGCACCAGCGGCAGTGCGAGCGCGAGCACGAGCGCCGGCCGCCAGGCGCGCGCGAGCCACAGTCGCTCGAACAGCGCACCCGCGCCAAGCGCGAGCAACATCGCTGCAGGAAGCAAGTAGCGCACGTGGTCGCTGGGATTGACGAGCGCGAGTCCCGCGAGCAAGGCGCAGCCGAGCACCGCCACGCGCGCCGCGCGCTCGCGCCAGAGCAGCGCGAGTCCCACGACGCCGAGCAGCACGAGCGCGGGGTCGTAGCCGAAGAAGACCTTGAGGAGCCGTGGGGCGCCGGTGAGCGAGATGTCCGTGCGAATCGCCTGACCGCCGATCGCTAGCGTGTTCGCGTGCGCGCCGCCGCCGATCACCTGCTCGCCACCCGGACGTCCGTGCACGTAGTAAAGGTGCCCACACACGAACGCGACGAGCGCAAAGAGAGCTGCACACGCGAGGCCGCGTCCAAGCCGCGTGCGCAGCTCGGCGCCGCTCCACGCGTTCGGTGCGCAGGCCCACGCCAATGCTGGCAGCGCCGCGAACACGAGTCCCGACGGATGGCACGCGAACGACAGTCCGACCGCGGCGCCGGACGCGAGCAGCGTCCCACGCTTCCCTTCCCGCGCGTGCACGATCGCCGCCCAGCTGGCGAGCGCGCCAAAGAAGATGGTCGCGGCCCACGGTCGCTCGTGGGTCGAGAGCTGTAGGTTGAGCAGGCAGGTCGCGCTGAAGTAGCCCGCGGCGAGCGCGCCGCGCTCGAGCCCTGCCGCTCGGGCCGCGCGATACACCGCCCACGCCGTCAGCGCCCCGAAGAGCGCCATCCACGCGCGCGCCGGAATGTGCAGCAGCGCCGGATCGAGCGTCACTTCGCGCTGGAATTCTTGCGGATTCTCCCAGCGGCCCGCGACCTTCCCCAGCGCGTACTCCGCTGCGTAAGTCGGCAGCAGCAGGTAGGGCACGAGGTACGGGTAGCTCATCTCCGCCGAGATCGGCGGGGCGAGGTCGCGCTCGCTCGCCATCACGAGTGAGCGCTTGATCATGTGGTGATCGGGCACGTAGCGCCGCGGCAGCCCGTGCCCGATCGACGCCAGCCGCAAGCCGAGCGCCAGCAGCACGAGCGCGAGCACGAGCTTGGCCGTCGTCGTCATGCTTGCGCCCCGTGCGCCGCGCTCACGCGTCCGGATCGACGTCGAAGCGCTTCAGGAAGTCGTCGATCTTGTCCACGTTCTCGAGCTTGTGCACGAGCAACTCCATTGCCTCGGCGAAGTTCATCTTGAGCAGCACGCGGCGCAGGACCTGCACGCGACGCAAACGCGTCGAGGAATGCAGCTTTTCCTCCTTGCGCGTGCCCGAGCGCTCGATGTCGATGGCCGGGAAGATGCGCCGGTCGGCGAGCTTGCGCGACAGCACGATCTCCATGTTGCCGGTGCCCTTG
>SXKQ01000122.1 GCA_005778045.1 Planctomycetia bacterium | reverse complement strand
GTCGGCGCGGGGGCCGTGACTGCGCGGGGCGGCACGACGGGCGCCGGGCGCTCGGGCGCGGCAGGCGTCGGACGCGTCGCGCGCTCGGCGAGCACACGCGCTGCGGCGCGACGGGCGATCTCTCGGACGTCGAGGGCCATGGGCGCAGGATTGTAGCGCCGCGGCCTGCGCTTCAGCCCACGAGTCGCGCGGCGGCGTGCTGCAAGAGGTCCGAGAAGCGGCCTGCGGCCTCCTGGCCCGCCGCCATGACCTCCGCGTGCGACAGCGGCTCGCCCGTGATGCCGGCCGCTTGGTTCGTGATGAGCGAGACCCCGACCACGCGCGCGCCGCTGGCGCGCGCCGCGAGCACTTCCGCCACCGTGCTCATGCCGACCGCATCGGCGCCCATGGCCGAGAGCATGCGGATCTCCGCCGGGGTCTCGTAGCTCGGCCCGAGCAGGCCCGCATACACGCCACTCTCGAGCGCGACGCCGCGCTCGAGCGCGACAGCGTGGAGGACCTGCGTGAGGCCCTCGTCGTACGGTCGCGCGTAACCGGACTCGCCGCGCCCGAGCGGCGAGCGCCCCTGCAGGTTGATGTGGTCGCGAAGGGTCATGAGCAACCCCGGCCGCCACTCGCGCCGGATGCCGCCCGCCGCGTTGGTCAGTACGAAGCGGCGACAGCCGAGCTGCGCGATCGCGCGCACAGCTCGCGTCACTTCGCTCACACTCCAGCCCTCGTAGAGATGGACGCGCCCCTGCTGCGCGAGCACGCGCACTCCCCCGAGCTCGCCCACGACAAGGCGGCCCGCGTGCCCCTTCACGCCGCTCGTCGGCATGCCGTCGATCTCGGCGTAGGGAATCGCGCGCGCGCGCTCGATGCGCTCCGCGAAGGCGCCGAGGCCCGAGCCGAGCACGAACGTCACGTCGACCGCGCCGACGCCGTGGTGGCGGAGCGAGCTCGCAAGCCGCTCGACCTGCTGCGCGGCGCTCACAGCAGCGCTCCCGCGATCGTGGCCGTCATCCAGCACGCGAACGCGCCGCCGAGCATCGCGCGGAAGGCGAGCTTGGCGACATCGCCCTTGCGCTCCGGCGCAAGCGCGGAGATGCCACCGATCTGGACGCCGATCGAGGCGAAGTTCGCGAAGCCGCACAGCGCGTAGCTCGCGAGGATCGCCGAGCGTGAGTGCTCGAAGCGCTGCGCGGGGTCCGTGGACTGCAGGATCTGTCCGAGCTGGCTGTAGCCGACGAACTCGTTGACCGAGACCTGCGTGCCGAGCAGCGAACCGACCATCTGGCAGTCGTGCCAGCCCTCGACGCCGATGGCCCACGCGAAAGGGGCGAAGATCCAGCCGAAGATGCGCCCGAGCGAGAGCGGCCCTTCGAGCAAGCCGAGGGACCCCAGCCACTCTCCGAGCGCGCCCAGCGGCCAGTCGACGAGCGCCACGAGTGCGATGAACGCGATCAGCATCGCGACCACGTTGAGCCACAGCTTGAGTCCGTCGCTCGTGCCGTTCGCCGCCGCCTCGATGATGTTGACGGCATTGCGCTCGACCTTGAGCTCGACGCCGCGCGCGGTCTCGGGCGCATCGCGCTCTGGCAGGATGATCTTGGAGATCACGAACGACGCCGGCGCGCTCATCACGCTGGCCGCGATCAGGTGCGGCGCGAGCTCCGGCCCGAGGATCTTGAGATAGATCGCCATGACCGAACCCGCGATGGTCGCGAACCCGCCCGTCATCAGCGAGTTGAGCTCCGAGCGCGTCATCCTCAGCAGGTAGGGCCGGATCACGAGCGGCGCCTCGGTCTGCCCCATGAAGATGTTGGCGGCCGCAGCCATCGACTCGCCGCCCGAGAGGCCCATCGTCGAGCTCATCACCTTCGCGATGGCCCACACGAGCACCTGCATCACGCCGACGTGATAGAGGATCGACATCAGGGCCGAGACGAAGATGATCACGAGCAGGCCCGTGCCGGCGAACGCGAAGATGAAGTCCGCGCCGCTATCCGTCGCGAGGTGACCGAACACGGCCTGCGCGCCTGGCACGGTCTTGGAGACTAGCTTGACGATGAAGCGCGCTGCGCCTTCGAAGAACGCGCGTCCCGCGTCCGTCTTCGCGACGAGCAGCACCAGCGCGAACTGCAGCGCGATCCCGCCGAGCACGACGCGCCACTGGAAGCGTCGCCGATCCCAGGAGATCGCCCACGCCAAGCCGATGAAGAACGCGATCCCGAAGAGGCAGCGCAGATACTGCATGCGGTTCCCACTACAACGTCATGCGCTCCACGAGGCAAGCACGAGCGGCGCCGGGCGGTGGGCGTCGACGAGTTCGTACGAGCGCTCGACGAGAGCGTGCGCCTGCGCGAGCCCGTGGCCGTCATGGTGCACGCGCAGCAGCGCGTCACCGGCCTTCACGGCGGTCCCTTCCTGCACTTCGAACTCGAGGCCGACCCCGAGGTCGATCACGTCGCCGAGCTTCTTGCGGCCCCCGCCGAGCTCGCAGATCGCCGCACCGAGGGCGCGCAGGTCACGCCAGGCGAGCACACCATCGCGCTTGGCGCGCACGATCTCGATCTTGGAAGCCCGCTTCAGGAGCGAGCGCTCGTCGAGGCAGCGTGGATCGCCGCCCTGCTCCTCGATCACGCGCGCGAACACCGCGCGGGCGCTGCCATCGTCGAGCGAGCGCGCGATGCGCGTCTTGCCTTCGTCGAGCGTGCCCGCCAGTCCGCCGAGCCGCAGCATCTCGCCGCCCTGCAGGCACACGAGCTCGCGCAGGTCCGCCGGCCCGCCGCCTTCGAGGCAGTCGAAGCTCTCTAGAATCTCGAGCGAGTGCCCCGCCATACGCCCGAGCGGACGCTCCATGTTGGTCTGCAGCGCCGTCGCGCGCACTCCGAATGCGCGCGCGAGCCCGAGCATCGCTTTCGCGAGCGCCTCGCCGCGCGCGGGCGCGACCATGAAGGCGCCCGAGCCGAACTTGACGTCGAGCACGAGCGCGTCGAGGCCCTCGGCGAGCTTCTTCGACATGATCGAGCTCGCGATCAGCGGGATCGACTCGATCAGGCCCGTGACGTCGCGCAGCGCGTACAGCTTGCGATCCGCCGGAACGATGTCGGGCGTCTGGCCGCCGAGCGCCACGCCCGTCCGTTCGAGGCAGCGCGCGAAGTCGGCCTCCGACAGGTGCGTGCGAAACCCGGGAATCGCCTCGAGCTTGTCGAGCGTGCCTCCGGTGTGACCGAGTCCGCGGCCCGAGATCATCGGCACGGCGAGGCCGCAGACCGCCGCCGCGGGCGCGAGCGGAATCGACACCTTGTCGCCGATCCCGCCGGTCGAGTGCTTGTCGACCTTGGGCTTCGAGATGCCGGGGAACTTCATCACGCGCCCGCTCTCGAGCATCGCGCGCGCCCACACCGCGAGCTCGCCCTCCTCCATCCCGTGGATGAAGATCGCCATCAGGAGCGCCGAGGCGTGGTAGTCCGTGATCGCGCCCGACACGTAGCCCGCGATGAACTCGCGGATCTGCGCGTCGGAGATCCGCTTGCCATCGCGCTTGGTGGCGAGAATCCCGCGTGCATCCATGGCTAGCGCGCGATCTCGCGCCAGAAGGAGTGACCGGGGCCCTTGGGAGCGAGACCGAGGAACTCCTCGACGGTGGCGCCGATGTCCGCGAAGCTCTCGCGCGTGCCGAGCGTCGCGCCCGGCTTCACCTTCGCGCCGTCCGCGAGCACGGGCACGTACTCGCGCGTGTGGTCGGTGGTCTGCGTGAAGAGCGGGTCGTTGCCGTGATCGGCCGTGAGCAGCACAAGGTCGTCGGGGCGCAGGCGCTCCGCGAGCCGCGCGTACTGGGCGTCGAATTCCTCGAGCGCCGCGCGATAGCCGCGCGGGTCGCGGCGATGGCCATAGAGCATGTCGAAGTCGACGAGGTTCACGAACACGAGCCCGCCTTCCTGCGTCGCCGCGAGCTCGATCGTGCGCTCCATGCCATCGCGGTTGCCCTCGGTGTGCACCGAACGGGTCACGCCCACGCCCGCGAAGATGTCCTCGATCTTGCCCACGCCCGTCACCGGCAGCCCGGCGCGCTCGAGGCGCACGAGCGCGGTCTCGTGGAAGGGCTTGAGCGAGTAGTCGCGACGGTTGTAGGTGCGCTTGTAGCTGCCCGACTCGCCGACGAACGGTCGCGCGATCACGCGTCCGACGCCATAGGGATCGAGGATCTCGCGCGCGACTTCGCAGCAGCTGTAGAGGCGCTCGAGCCCGAAGTGGACCTCATGGCACGCGATCTGGAACACGCTGTCCGCGCTCGTGTAGACGATCGGCTTCTGCGTGCGCACGTGCTCCTCGCCGAGTCGCGCGAGCACCTCGGTGCCCGAGGCCGGCGCGTTGCAGAGCACTCCCGCCACGCCCGAGCGCGCCACGAAGGCGTCGATGATCTCGGGCGGGAAGCCGTGCTCGAACACCGGGAATTGCGCGTCGAGCACGCACCCCATCATCTCCCAGTGCCCGGTCGACGTGTCCTTGCCCGGGCTGCGCTCAGCACAGCGCCCGAACGCGCCCGAGGGACTGCCCCCGCGCGCCACACGCGTCACGCCCGGCACGTGACCGAGGCCGAGCCGCACGAGGTTGGGAACTTCGAGCCCGCCCGCACCCTCGACGATGTGGTCGAGCGTGTGGGTGCCGGTGTCGCCGAAGCTCGCCGCGTCGGGCAGGGCTCCGACGCCGAGCGAGTCCAGCACGATCAAAAAGACGCGTTTCACGAGCTCGATCTTAGGCCACGGCGCGCCCGCCGTCCTGCCTCAGCCGCGCCGCGCCCGAACCGCCTGCTCGATCAGGCCCTTGACGGCGTTTTCCATCTCCTCGACCCACTCGGTGCCGAAGTCGCGCTCGAGGATCTCGCGCTCGGAGAACTCGTAGCGGCCCGAGCGCGGGTCGAAGTCGAACTGGTAGTCGTGCTCGCTGCCATCGTCCTCGGTGACCATCACCATCACGATGTTGTTCGGGGCGTCGAGCTCGCAGCGGAAGGTGGCCATGGGAGGGTGCGCGGGGGTCGTGGGCAGCGAAGGCAGGCGCCCCAAGGTAGCGCGGGCGGTTCGGGCGGCAAGCTAGGCCCCGCAGGGGCTGCTCACGAAGTCCTCGCGAAGTGCGGCGTTGCGGTGGCTGGACAGATGCGGAGCGGTGGCGCACGATCGGCGTCCATGCGGCTGGTTCTCCTCGCGCTCGGCCTCGCTCCGCTGCTCGGCGGCTGCGCGAGCTGGACCCCCGTCCTGCGCGACGACTCCTGGACGCTGTACGTCAAGGACGACGAGAAGGTCGACGTCGATCGCTTCGGCGAGACGCTCGAGCCCGCCATCGCCGCGGTCGAGGAACGCATGGGCGCCTTCGCCCGGCCCGTGCGCGTGCACGCGCTCGATCCCCAGTCGCGCGACTCGGCCCCCCCCGACGGCCCGGCCACCGGGGAGCTCCAGATGGTGCCCGACATCGGCCCGGCCCGCGTGCGCGCTTACCACGTGCGCAGCGGCATCTTCAGCCTCGAGCCTTCGGGCGTGTTCCTCGGCACCAGCGACGCCGGCACGGCCGTGCACGAGCTCGTCCACGCGCGCATCGCCGACCTCGGCCTGCGGCTGCCCCTGTGGTTCGAGGAAGGCCTCGCGTCCTTCTGGGGCGACGGCGTGCTGCACGACGGCCGCTGGTTCGGCGATGGCCTTGCCTGCTGGCCCCTGCGCGAGCTGCGCGACCTCAAGGCCAGCGACGCGGAGGTCGAGCGCTGGATGAAGCTCGAGGCCACCGACGAGTACGACTCGCGCGACAACCTCGTGGCTCACTTCCTCGGCTGGGCGATCGTGTTCGACCTCGCACGCGAGCATCCGGAGGAGGACTGGCGCGCATGGTACGAGCGCTTTGGCCGCGAGGTGCGCGAGCAGGGCCTCGTGCCGGCCGCCCGCCGCCGCATGGCGCACACCCTCGACAGCGAGACGGAGCGCCTGTGGCTCGACCGCCTCGGTCTCGAAGACGCTGGTGCGCGCATGGCGCTCGCCAAGGGCCTGTGGAAGCTGCGCAGCCCCGAGGTCGTCGACCGCATGCTCGATGCGCTCGAGCGCGAGCAGGACCCCGAGGTGCGCGTCGTGCTGGCGCTGAACGTGCTGCTCGCGAGCGGCGAGACGCGGCTCGGCCGCACGCGCTGGGGTCGCGTCAGCAACGTCGCCTTCCCCGCGCTCCGCGAGGGCAAGCTCTCCGATTCGCGCGAGCAGGAGGCGCTGGTCGCGCTCTACGACGCGATGCGTCGCTGGGACTCGCGCGGCCGTCGCTCGCGCGATGCGCTCGACAGCCTCTCGCGCCTCTGGGAAGAGTGAGTCCCGCGCTCGCGCGGGCTCTCAGTCCCACTCGTTGCGCCGCACGCTCTCGACCTGACCGCGGCTGCCGGATTTCGCGCGGTACATGGCCTTGTCCGCGCGTCGCAGCAGCGTCTCGGGCTCGTCGCCGTCCGCCGGATAGAGCGCCAGTCCGATGCTCGCGGACACGCTCAGCGACGCAGAGTTCCACTCGATCGGCTGCTCGAGCGCGGCGACGATCTTCTCGCCCACCTTGCTCGCTTCTTCCGGACCCGCGACGCCCGGCAGCAGCAGCACGAACTCATCGCCACCGAGGCGCGCGACCGTGTCGCCCGCGCGCAGCGTCGATGCGAGTCGCCGAGCCGTCACCTTGAGCACGTGGTCGCCCGCCTCGTGGCCGTGCGTGTCGTTCACGAGCTTGAAGCCATCGAGATCAAGGTACATGACGCCGAGCACGTTCTTGCCGCGGCGCGCGTGCGCGAGCTCGAGCTGGAAGCGATCGAGCATCGAGACGCGATTGGGCAGGCCCGTGAGGTCGTCGCGGTAGGCGAGCTTGCGGATGGTCTCCTCGTGCTCCTTGCGCGAGCGAATGTCGCGGAACACGATCACCTCTCCAAAGCGCTCGTCACCCTGCGCCAGCACGCTCGTGCGCGAATACTCGATCGCGACCCGCTGGCCTCCGATGACGAACAGCTGCGCCTCGCGCGCGTCGCTGATCCCGAGCTCCGAGAACTCCACGACCGGCGGCCGCGGCGGACCGCCGACGTCGCGCACGATGAACACGTCTCCGAGTGGCCGCCGTAGGAGCTGCTCGCGCGGTCGTCCGAGCAACCGCTCCGCCGCGATGTTGACGAACACCACGTGATCCGTCGCGTCCACCGAGATCACGGCCTCCGTCAGGCCGCGCAGCGTCGTCACTGCCCAGCTGCGCATGCGCTGGAGCTCGCGCTCGCTGCGCAGGCGCATCACCGACAGGGCTGCCGCGATCGAGATCGCGAACAGGTTGGAGCAGCGACCGAGCACGATCTCGCGCAGCTCTTCCGCGGCCGCGTAGTGAGCCGGGACCGCGGCCACGACCAGCGCCGCGCACAGGACGGCGACGTAGATCGTGATCTCGCGACGGCCGAGCCAGAGCGTCAGCAAGATGGGCACGGAGTACACCACGCCGATCGACGAGCTCGTATCGACCAGCAGGTCCGTGGCGAAGGTGAACGCCACCAGGCCGAGGATCGTGTAGCCGAGGTAGATCGGGTTGCGCAGCAGCAAGCTGCCCGACTCCAGCCCCGGCCCCTCGTCCAGCAAGTTCATCGGCCCTAGGGGACACTCTGCGGCGTCCGCTGTCGACACGCGCGCGGCGGAAAGCGGCGCGAGGACGACCTTCCTGCTAGAGTCTGCGGCGAGCGCCCGGCCCGGTCGGAACGTCGGCCAGCGGGTGAGAAAAGGACCGCGATGCAGACCCTTGCCAAGCCCAGCCTCGAGAGCCTCCGCCCGCACTTCCAGCATTGGGAGAAGGTCGGAGACCTGATCGACCAGTGCATCGACCTGATGCTGAACCTGCGCCAGAGCGGCCACCCGGGCGGCTCGCGCTCCAAGACGCCGCTGATGGTTGCGGCGACGCTGGGTGTCATGCGCTGGGACGTACGTCGGCCCGAGCTGGCCTTCGGCGACCGCTCAGTCCTCGTCGCCGGCCACTGCAACCCGGTGATCTACGCCATGCTCGCGGTCTACAACGAGGCGCTGCGCCTGCGCTACGCCCAGACCGGCGATCCCAAGTACCTCGTGCCCAATGCCAAGGAGCGCCAGCTCACGTGGGAAGACCTGCTCTGGCTGCGCTACAACGGCCACCTGCCGGGCCACGCGGAGATGGAGGGCAAGACGCTCTTCTTCAAGTTCAACACCGGTCCCTCGGGCCACGGCGCGCCCGCCGCGCTCGGCGAGGCCATGGCGCTCAAGCACGCCGGCGCCGGCGACGTGAAGGTGTTCGCGATCGAGGGCGAGGGCGGCCACACCGCCGGCGCGCACCACGAGGTCAAGAACTCGGCTTGGGGCCTCGGCCTCGACAATCTGATCTACCTATTCGACTGGAATGACCACGGCATCGACCACTTCGCGAACAGCGAGGTCGTGCACGGCACGCCGGTCGAGTGGTTCGAGCCCTACGGCTGGCGCGTCGCCGGCACGACGGAGGGCGAAAACTACGAGGAAATCACCAAGGCGCTGCTCGAGATCGTGTGCGCCGACTCCACCGGCGGCCGCCCCGGCTGCGTGTGGGTCAAGACGCGCAAGGGCCGCGGCTACCACAAGTTCGACTTCCACTCGCACGGCGCGGCCCACAAGCGCAACAGCGAGCTCTTCTGGAAGTGCCGCGAGGACTTCGCGCGCAAGTACGGCGTCGCGTTCGAGGGCGCGGGCGACACGACCGATCCCGGCGAGTCGAAGTGCCGCGAGCAGTCGGAGAAGTGGTTCCACACCGTCTTCAGCGTGCTCGCCAACGACCCCGACCTGATGGAGTACCTCGCCGACACGCTGGTCGAGATCGGCGAGAGCGTTCCGGCGAAGGCCGAGGGCTTCCGCCTCGAGAGCAAGGTCAACCTCGCCGAGGACACCAGCTGGCTCGACCCGCAGGCACTGCCCAAGGAGCTCTTCGCCGCGCCGGGCACCGCGATCGCCAACAAGAACGCGTTCCTGACCTTCGGCTCGTGGTTCAACTCCTACGCGCGCGAGAAGATGGGCCGGCCGCTGGTGCTCGCCTGCTCCGCGGACCTCGCCGAGTCGACCGGCATCTTCGGCTTCGCCAAGGACTTCGGCGACAAGAAGAACTTCGGCTGGTACGAGCGCACCAAGAACCCGCACGGCTCGCTGCTCCCGCAGCAGATCACCGAGTTCACCAACTCGGGCCTGACCGTCGGCCTCGCCACCGTGAACATGAGCGCGGAGCCGGAGAAGGAGTTCCTCGGCTACTGGGGCGCCTGCTCCACCTACGGCTCGTTCTCGTACCTGAAGTACGGCATGTTCCGCCTCTTCAGCCAGCTCGCGCAGGACTGCCCGCTCAAGGTCGGCAAGACGATCTGGGTCGTCGGCCACTCGGGCCCCGAGACCGCCGAGGACAGCCGCACGCACTTCGGCATCTTTTCGCCGGGCGTGACGCAGCTCTTCCCCGACGGCCACGTGATCAACATCCACCCGTGGGAGCACAACGAGGTCGCGCCCGCGCTCGCCGCCGCCCTGCGCTGCAAGCAACCGATCGTGGCGATCCACTTGACGCGCCCCAACGTCAAGGTTCCCGATCGCGCCGCGCTCGGCATCCCGTCGCACTTCGACGCCGCCAAGGGCGCCTACGTGATCCGCGACTTCGATCCCAAGCGCCCCAAGGAAGGCACGATCATCATCCAAGGCACGAGCTCGACCGAGTCGCTCTACGCGCTGCTGCCGCGCTTCGCCAAGGGCGAGGGCCCGAACGTGAAGCTCGTGCAGGCCGTCTCGTGGGAGCTGTTCCAGCTCCAGCCCCAGTCCTACCGCGACAGCGTCCTGCCCTGGTCCGACTGGATGGACTCCACCTGCATCACCAACGGCGCCCGCCGCCTGATGCACGACTGGCTCCCCCACAAGATCGCAGAGGAGTACGTCCTCTCCAGCGACTGGGACAACCGCTGGCGCACCGGCGGCAACGTCGAAGAGCTCAAGAAGGAAGCCCACATCGACCCCGACTCCCTCTGGGCCGGCATCGCCAAGTTCGCCGCCGAGCGCCCCACCCGACTCGCCCGCATGGGCCAGAAGTAGCTAGCGCCCGCCCCCCGCTCTCGCCCCACCGCGGGCCGCCCGTGCCCCCCAGCACGCGCGGCCCGCGCTCACTTCCCGCCCCTCGCCCGCCCAAGAACCGCGGGGCGCCTCCGATCTCTCGAAGAGTAACCGTTCGGCGATCCCCACCCCGCGAGGCTGTTGACGCGGCCGCCTGACGCCTGAGGCGGACTACTTCGCCAGCACGCGTTCGACGATGCTCGCGCGGTGGGCTTCGACGATGGGGGCCCACTTCGCCTTCCAGTCGTGGGGCGTGAGCTCGCGCACGTCGGAGACCTTGCTGATGCGCAGGAGCACGTCGCGCAGGTAGGCGCGCGGATCGACGTCGTGTTTCTTGCACGTCGCACTCAGCGAGTAGATGACCGCGGCAGTGCGGCCGCCGCGTTCGTTGCGGAAGAAGATCCAGTTCTTGCGGCCGACGGCGACTGTGCGCAGCGAGCGCTCCGAGCCATTGTTGTCGATCTCAAGGCCGCCGTCGTCGCAGCGGCGGCAGAGCGCGGTCCAGCTCGAGAGCGCGTAGTCGATGACCTTGGCCAGCGCGCCCTTGTCGAGCACCGGGGCGCGGGTGACCGTCATCCAGTCGCGCAGGGCCGCGAGGTGCGGCAGCGCCTCGGTACGACGCAGCTCGCGCACCGCGTCCGGCGCAAGCGAGCGTTCCTTCGCAGCGCGTTCCATCACGTCGAGCTCGCGAATGCGGTCGATCGCCGCCTTCGCAAGCTGCGGTTCCTGTTCTTCGGTCTTCACGAAATAGCGCCTCGCGTGGGCCCAGCAGCCCACTTCGAGCACGCGACCATCGCGGAAGACAGCGTCGTAGCCTGGTTAGGCGTCGGCCTGCAGGTAGCCCGCGAAGCCCCCGAGCGCCGCGCTCGGGCCGTCACGGCCGCGCGATTCCGTCATGTCGAAGAAGATCTGGTCACCGAGGCCGTGATAGACCCACACGCGACCTTGCCGCGAGTGCTGGTGGCCGTCTTCCTAGAGCTTGACCGGCGTTTCGTCGGTCTGCTGAGTGCCCGTGGCCAGCGCGTCCTTGCGCACCCCCTCCGCGATCGGCCCGAGCAGTTTGCCGCACGTGTTCGCGCTCTCGCACAGCACCGAGCGCGACAGGTCGAAGCCCTCGCTCGCGTACTTCGACTCGCGACGGTTGTAGGGCGTGTGGTGGCCGGAGCGATGCCTTTGTCGATCACTCGGTCGAAGCCCGGCGTCAGCTTCACGCCACACGCGCACGCCTTGCAGGCGTGCTTCGCGCGCGCGATCTCGTGCAGGACCGATAGCTCGAGGCGCTCGAGCTCCTTCGTCACTTCGTCGCCGATCGTCTCCATCGTCGCGTCGCAGACGCAGCCGCGCTGCTCCAGAGGAAACTCGTAGCTCGTGCGGACCACGGGCAGGTGCGGCGGGAAGTGCTTGCGACGCCGCAGCACCGCCTCGGCCTCGGGCTTGACGATCTCGACTTGGCCCTCGACCCGCTTCTCGTCGGCGACGCGCTCGGCGGCCTCGATCAGCTCGGTGAAGAGCAAGTGCTGCTGCTTCGCGTCGAGCACGAAGCACTGCGACGGGCGGCGCTCGCTCTTGGGCGCGAAACGCTCAACGCGCGGGATGCGGTTCTCGAGCTCGAGCTGGCGGATGCGCGCATCGCGCTGCGCGAGCAGCGCCTTCAGCGCCTCGGGATCATCGGGAAGCTCGCTCTCTTTCACGGTCCGTGTCACGCGCACAGATACGCAGATCGCGCGAAAAGTGACGGCGAAGTCTCGTGGACTTTGTGTCGATCCTCTCGAGCAGCATCGACATCTGAGCGCGCTCGATCTCCACCCTCGGACCGCGCCCTTCGAGGCGCTCGAACGTGCCACGCTCGAGCCGCTTGCAGTGCAGCCAGAAGCCATTGCGATCCCACACGAGCACCTTCACGCGGTCGCGACGACGGTTGAAGAAGCAGAAGAGGTCGCCGGCGAACGGATCCTCGCCAAACTCGTCGCGCACGACCTGCACCACGCGGTCGAAGCCCTCGCGGAAATCGACGGGCTCGACCGCCGCGAAGATCCGCACGCGTGGCGAGAGGCTCAGCATGCGAGCAGCGCACGCACCAGCTTCGCGACGCGATCGACGTCCCCAGCGCTGCCAACGCGCACACGGAACCGCTCGTCGATCACGAGCTCGATTTCGTCGTCGACCGCCGCCGCGATCGCCGCAGGTCGCGACTCGTCGACCACTCCGACTTCGACGACGCGCTGCGATCCTGTCGCAGAGCCCAGCTGCTTCCGCGAGCGCCACGCCCCCCACGCCAACGTCCCGACCGGGATCCCGCTGCGCTCCGCGAGCGCCCGAAACGTCAGCCCTTCACGCTCCCGCGGCGCCAGCCACCGATCCATCTCTCGACGTCGTTCCATCCCGCACAGGCTGCCGCCGATTCCGGGCGCGGAAAGATGGGGTTCGCCGAACGGTTACGATGGCGCTCGGCGAGGACCACGCGCGGCGCGGGGCGCGGCTACACTGCGGCGATGAAGACGCATCGCATTGGCAGGCTCGCCTTGGTGGCGCTCGTTTCGTTCTCGTCGCTGGCTTTCGGGCAGGATCGGCTGAAGTCGATGCCGGGGTACGAGCGCCATCAGGCGGCCGGGAAGAAGGCGGCGGGCGCGTGGAAGTCGGGAGCGCTCAGCGTCGAGTGGGACGAGAGCGGCAAGGCCGTGCAGTATCGGCGCGATGGCAAGATGCTGCGCTACGAGCTCGGGGCGGCGGAGGCGGTCGAGGTGCCCAAGGAGGCGCGCGAGGAGAAGCGTGGCGAGCAGGGTGCGCGGCGCGGGCCGGCGCCGGAGCGCGGGCGGCAGTTCGCGAGCGCGCTCTCACCGGACGGCAGGCTCGAGGCGTTCCACAAGGATCGCAACCTGTGGCTGCGCGAGGCGGGCGGCGCGAACGAGCGCGCGATCACGACTGACGGCGACGCGGCGAAGCGCACGAAGTACGCGATCGGCAGCTGGGTGTACGGCGAGGAACTCGACCAGAACACGGCGATGTGGTGGTCGCCCGACAGCGCGAAGCTCGCCTTCTATCGCTTCGACGAGAGCGGCGTGGCCGACTTCTACCTGCAGCTCGACCAGACCAAGGTGCAGAGCGTGATGGACATCGAGGCCTACCCGAAGGCGGGCACTCCCAACCCAGTGGCCGAGCTCCACGTGCTCGACCTCGCGAGCGGCGCGGTCACCAAGGTTGACGCGCGCGACGGCGCGACCTTCACCGACGACGTGGTCGGGCACTACGTGTACGGCGTCGAGTGGACCAAGGACTCGCGCGAGCTCCTGTTCCACCGCACGAACCGCTGGCAGAACGTGATGGAGCTCGTGGCCGCCGATCCCGCGAGCGGTGCATGTCGCGTGGTCGTGCGCGAGGAGTGGCCGGAGAGCTGGACGGAGAACGCGCCGGCGATGACGTGGCTCGCGGACGGCCAGCGCTTCCTGTGGGCCTCGGAGCGCACCGGATTCCGCAACTTCTATGTCTACGAGCTCTCCGGCAAGTTGCTCGCGACCGTCACCGCCCATCCGTTCGAGGTGGCGAGCGTCGTGCGCGTCGACGAGAGCGCGAACACGCTCTTCTACATGGCGCGCAGCGGCGACAACCACATGAAGCTGCAGCTGCACCGCGTCGGCCTCGATGGGAAGGACGACCGACGGCTCACGGATCCGACGCTGAACCACGCGGTGACGCTCGCGCCCGATGGCGCGCACTTCGTCGACGTCGCTCAGGCGCACGCGACGCCGCCCGCGACGCGACTCCTCGATCGCGAGGGCAAGGTGGTGCGCGAGCTCGCGACGAGCGATCTCACCGAGCTCGACAAGGCTGGCTATCGCCGCGTCGAGCTCTTCACCTACAAGGCCGGCGACGGCACGACGGACCTGCACGGCCTGCTGCACTTCCCGTCCAACTTCGATCCGGCGCGCAAGTACCCACTGCTCGTCAGCGTCTACGCTGGCCCGGCGACCAACGGTGCGAGGGAGACCTTCACGACGCCGAGCGGGCTCACTGAGTACGGCTTCCTGTACGCCACGCTCGACTCGCGCAGCGCGGCGGGCCGAGGCAAGCGCTTCCTCGACGCGATCTACCGCAAGCTGGGCACGGTCGAGATCGACGACCAGGCCGCGGGAGTGAAGGAGCTCGCCCGGCGCCCCTACGTCGACGGCTCGAAGGTCGGCATCTTCGGCACGTCCTACGGTGGCTACGTCTCCGCGCTCGCCGTGATGCGGCATCCCGAGACCTTCGCGGCCGCGGTGGCGTGCTCGGCGGTCACCGACTGGCGCCACTACGACACGATCTACACCGAGCGCTACATGCGCACGCCCGAGGTGAACGCCGAGGGCTACGACGCGGGCAGCGCGGTCAAGCTCGCGGCCAGCCTGAAGGGGCGGCTGATGCTCTTCTACGGCACCGCGGACAACAACGTGCACCCCAACAACACGCTGCAGCTCGTGGCGGCCTTGCAGCGTGCGGGGAAGAGCTTTGACCTGCAGGTCGGGCCCGACGTCGGCCATGCCGCCATGAACACCGAGCGCATGATGGAGTTCTTCATCGAGATCCTCGTGCTGCGCGGCTCCCCCTGAGCAAATCGGGCGGATTTCTGCGCTCGCCGTGTGGACGGGGCAACTTGTCCCGCTCTATGGTGCGGAATGTCACGATCCAAGGACGGGACACTCCGATGACAAGCTGGCATCCGCAGATCGAGAAGGGCGACGAGCCCCTCTACGTCACCATCGCGACGGCCCTCTACCGTGACATTCAGGAGGGGCGCCTCGCTCCTGGGACCCGGCTCCCCACCCACCGGGAGCTCGCCCGGCGACTGGAATGCAACGTCGGCACGATCACCCGCGCGTATGCGGAGGCTGCCCGCCGCGGCCTGATCGACGGCGAGGTTGGCCGGGGCAGCTTCGTGCGCCACCCCGCCGCCCGCGGGCGACTGACCACTCCCGCGCCCGAGTCGATCCCCGAGGGGCTCGTCGACCTCGCGTTCAACCTGCCCTGTGGCGGCCCGACTAGCGTCGAGCGTTCGGAGGCGCTGGCCGAGCTCGCGGGCCGCGTTGACCTCGACGGCCTGTTCACGGGCTACCACCTGCAGGGGCTGCCCGCGCACCGCGCGGCGGGTGCTCGTTGGCTCGCCGAGCGCGGGGTGCAGTGCACTCCGGAGCGCATCTTGATCACGGGCGGCGCCCAACACGCGCTCGCGGTCGCGCTCGCCACCTGCGGCCAGCCCGGCGACGTGATCCTCGCGGAGGCGCTCACCTACACGGGCCTGAAGCCGCTCGCGCGCCTGCTGGGCCAGCGCCTGCAGCCGGTCGAGCTCGACGAGCACGGCATCGTGCCCGCCGAGTTCGAGGCCGCCTGCGCGAGCAAGGAAGTGCGCGCGCTGTACGTGCAGCCGACCTCGCAGAACCCGACCGCGGTCACGCTCACGCGCGCACGCCGCGAGGAACTCGTCCAGATCGCGCGTCGCCACGATGTCGCGCTCGTCGAGGACGACACCTACGGCTTCGTCGACACGTCGGGCACGCCGACGCTCGCGAGCCTCGCGCCCGAGCGCACCTACTACTTCACGAGCCTCTCTAAGAGCGTCTCGTCGGGCCTGCGCGTCGGCTACCTGCTGCCTCCCGTCGGCCCGCAGGACGTGCTCGAGCGCGCGATAGGCGCCGTGACCGCGATCGGCTGGACGGCAGCGCCGCTGGTGACGGAGCTCGCGACGCGCTGGATCGACTCGGGCGTCGCAGGCCGCGTCGCCGGGGAGAAGCGCGCCGAGGCGCGCGTCCGTCAGGACTTCGCACGCCGCATCCTCGGAGACATCCGCACGCCTTCGGGTCGCGAGTGCTGCCATATGTGGCTCGAGCTGCCGGAGCACTGGACGGCGAACGAGTTCGTTGCGCGCGCGCAGCTCGCAGGCGCGGCGGTGTCGAGCGCCGAGGCGTTCGTCGTCGGTCGCGGCACGGTCCCCCACGCCGTGCGCGTGTGCCTCTCGACGCCGCGCACGCGCGCAGAACTCGAGCGCGGCCTCGCGGCGCTCGCGGCGACGCTGCGCTCGACGCCCTCGAACGCGCCCGCGCTGGTCTGAAAGCGCGCGAGGCGCGGGAGCTCGCCGAAGAGCCCTCGCACCTCGAATCGCAGCGAACGCCGGGTGATCAGCGCTTGCCGCGCCCACCCTTCTTCTCGAGCCCCAGCTTCACCTCGACCGGCGCGACTTTGCCCGCGGCGTCGACCACGAGCATCGCCTCGGCCTTGCCGAGCTTCTCGTGCCAGAAGCGCGCCTTGTGCTCGCCCGGCGGAAGGCCCGTGAGCGTGAACGAGCCGTCCGAGCCCGTCACCGCGAATTGATTCGTGTTCGCGACGATGAGCCACGAGTTCATCCACGGGTGGATATCGCACTTGATCTCGATGCGGTCTTCCTTGTCGAGCTTCTGAACCTCGGCGGCGCCCGCGCCCACCATCTTGTTCAGGCCCTCGTTCTTCGAGGGATAGCTGTGGACGTTGTGCGAGATCGCGTCGGAGTTCCTGTATTCGACCGTCGTGCCCACGGGGACGACCGTGACGTGCGGCTCGAAGCGACAGGTCTTCTGGTCGAGCAGCACGGGCTTCTCCGGCGCCTTCACAGCCGCGCCAGCGAGCTCCACCGTGACGACCACGTTCGCGATGCCGCCATTCGCGCCGATCAGCAGGCTCTGGTCCTGCGTGCCGACGGTGCCGCAGCCTTCCGACTTGGCCGCATCGATGGCGAGCGGCTTCGCTTCGGGCTTCTCGCCATCGAAGAGCACGCGGCCAGCGCTCGGAACCAGCGCAGCGGTCGGAGCGGTCTCGACCGGCTTCGCGAGTGCGGCGACACCGGGATATTCCGGAGCAATGCGCGTCGCGCGGAACATCGCGCGCGTGTCTCCGGGGCCGCCGCCGCCGCCGGGACCACGCCCGCCGCCCGGAGGACCACGGCGATCCCCGCCCGGAGGACCACGGCGATCCCCACCCGGAGGACCGCGACGTTCGCCCTCCGGCGGCGGGCCGCCCGGAGGGCCGCGTCGGCCACCGGGGCCGCCGGGCCCGACGTTCTCCGTACCGGCGAAGGGGCTCAAGAACTCCCACGCGACCTCGCCGGCGGGCGTGAACTCGATCACGCGACCCGTCTCGCCGGCGCACACGAGCGTGTTGCCGTTCGGCAGGCGCTGGGCACCCGAGATATGCTCGCAGAAGTCGGGCGAACGATGGGTCGAGACGAGCTCGACCTTCACGCCATCTTCCGCTGCAAACGCGTTCTTCAGCGTGTCCGCGGTGAACGGCATCGCGAGCTCGTCGGCGCTCGACCAGTCGCGCTCGTCGCGCTCACCGTTGTTGAACACGAGCACGTTGCCTGCCCCGGGGAATCCGGGCGGAATCCACTGGGCATCGTGCTGGCCGAAGAGCATGCGCGCGCCCGGTGCCTTGGACCAGCGCGGGTTGCCCCAGCGGAACAGCAAGTCACCACCGTGGCCCCAGCGACCACCGCTCGAACCGCGGGCTTCCTCGGCGCTCGTCGAGTGATCGATAAACCACAATTCGGAGAGCTCGCGCGAGCTGAGCACGATCATGTCGAGCTCCGGCGAGTAGTCGATCGCGTTGCAGTGGAACCAGTCGGCGCCGCGCCCCGGAGGACCGCCGCGATCGTCGCCGCGCGGAGCGTCGTCGCCGACGTAGCCGAGCTTGCGCAGCTTCTCGAGCTCCTCGATTTCCTCCTCGGTCGACTCGGGCGCGAGCGTCGAGATGTTGGTGTCAATGCGGTGCGGGCTTGCCGCGACGTCGCCGAAGTTCGGGAGCTGCGCGTCGCGGTCCTGCACGAGATGATCCCACGCGTGCCACTCCCACACGACCTTGCCGCCGCTCGGCCGTATCGGCTCGATCTCGAGCACCATGTCGGGCCACAGCTCCTTGGCATGCAAGAGCTGAGAGCTGCGCCCGGCCGCGAGGCACTCGGCTTCCGTCTTGAGTTCCCACGCGATCACGAGCACGTTGCCGTTGGGCATCGGCGCGATGTCATGGTGGTGCAGCTTCGTGGCGTCCGCGCACACGTACTCCCACACGACCTTGCCGTCCCAGTCGTACTCGCGCACGCGGCCGCCTTGGCCTCCGCCGGAGAACACCTCGCTGTCGACGCGCTCGCAGCGCAGCAGGTGCCCATTGGGGAGCAGGTACACCGACTGCCCCGGCGTCGCGTCGCTCTTCCACTCGTGCACCGCGTTGCCCGCGGCATCGACGAGGTAGGTCGACTTCGAGCGCAGCGGACCGAACAGCGTGTAGCCGGGCGCCATCGCCTCGCTCTGGCGCAGCACGCCGCGCTTCTCGGCAGGCGGACCATCCTGAGCGGGCGGCGGAGGCGGCGGGGCTTGGACGAGGAACGCCAGGGCGAGGGCGAGCGTGCTCATGAGGTGCAGGTTGTACTGCGCTCGAACCGCGCTTCGCTGTCATGGTTCCGCTAATTCCGCCGGGGCGCAGGCTGTGCCATGCTGCGCGCGGGAGACCGACATGATCCAGACCCTGTTCGCCACTGCCGTGCTCGCTCTCGCGGGCGATCGCATCACCGGGAAGAGCTTCGCCACGCGCTCGGAAGTCATCGCGCGCCACGGCATGGCCGCGACGAGCATTCCGCTCGCGAGCGTCGCGGCCATCGACATGCTGAAGGCCGGGGGCAGCGCCGTCGACGCAGCGATCGCCGCCACCGCGGTGCAGGCACTGCTCGAACCGACGGGCTGCGGGCTCGGGGGTGACCTCTACGCGATCGTGTGGGATCCGGCGAAGCGCGAGCTCGTCGGCTACAACGGCAGCGGCCGTTCGCCTGCGAGTCTCACGCTCGCCGAGTTCGAGCGCCGCGGCCTCGCACGCATTCCTTCTCTCGGTCCGCTGCCCGTCTCCGTGCCCGGCTGCGTCGATGGCTGGTTCGCGCTGCACGCGCGCTTCGGCACGCTCCCGATGGCGCAGGTCCTTGCGCCCGCGATCGCGCACGCGCGCGAAGGCGCGCCGATCACGGAACTGGTCGCCTACTACTGGGCGCGCAACGCCGCCGCGCTCAAGGACTTCCCCGGCTTCGCGGCCACGTTTCTGCCCGGTGGCCGCGCGCCCGCGAAGGGCGAGCTATTCAAGAACCCGCGCCTCGCGGCCACGCTCGAGACGCTCGCCAAGCAAGGTCGCGACGCGTTCTACAAGGGTCGCATCGCGCACGAGATCGGCGAGTACATGTCGCAGAATGGCGGCTTCCTCACGGCCCAAGACCTCGCCGCTCACACGGGCGATTGGCTCGCCCCGGTGTCGATCGACTACCGCGGCTATCGCGTGTGGGAGCTGCCGCCCAACGGGCAGGGCATCGCGGCGCTGCAGATGCTCAACGTGCTCGAGGGCTTCGACCTGCGGGCGGCGGGTTTCGGATCGCTCGAGCACGTGCATCGCTTCGTCGAGGCCAAGAAGCTCGCCGTCGAGGATCGTGCGCAGCTGTACGCGGATCTCGACGCGATGACCGTGCGTGTCGAGGACCTGATCTCGGACGAATATGCGGCGGCGCGACGCAAGCTGATCGGCGAGCGCGCGGCGAAGTCGATGCCCGTCGGCAACCCGGCCGTCGACGAGGGCGACACGATCTACCTCACGACCGCGGACTAGAGCGGCAATATGGTCTAGCTGATCCAGAGCAACTACAGCGGCATGTTCTCGTGCAAGACGCCGCGCGAGCTCGGCTACATCCTTCAGGATCGCGGCGCGATCTTCGATATCTCGC
>SXKQ01000013.1 GCA_005778045.1 Planctomycetia bacterium | reverse complement strand
CTCGACGTCAACTACCTACCCTTCGTCGTCGCCGTCGCTGTTGGCGCCTCGGCGGGCTTCGCCACGCCCTTCGGCTACCAGACTAATCTGATGGTCTACGGTCCGGGCGGCTATCGCTTCTCGGACTTCCTGCGCGTAGGGGTGGCGCTCGACCTCGTTGTGATGGCCGTCGCGCTGGTCGCTATCCCGATCGCGTTCCCGCTCACTCCCGTGTAGCGCGGACGTCGAGCGCGAAGCGCGCGGCGACGAACAGCAGCACGCACACGAGCGCGATGCGAGCGACCTCGCCCCAGCCGGGCAGGTGCACAAGCGACGTGCCCGCGAGCGCGCCTACTACGGCCATGAGCGCGTAGGGAGCCGCGGCGCGAAAGTCGACGCGGCCGTCGCGCATGTGCAGCCAGACCGACTGCGCGGCGTTGACGATGCTCATCGCCATGCTGCAGGCGCGGGCCTCGAGGTACGTCATCTCGGGAATCGTCAGGAACAGCATCGGGATCACGAGAATGCCGCCGCCGACGCCGAGCAGGGGCGCGAGGAATCCCCCGCCGAGGCCGATGGCCACCGTCAGGAACGCTTCGAGAGCGGCGAGTTCCACGTCGTTCCGCTGCTCGACACCGCCCTGCGAGCTCAGGGTCGCAGTTCGAATCGCGGCCGCGACCATCAGGACCACGAACGCGATCTTGAGGGCGCGCACGCTTGCGCGGCTGCCCACGGCATAGCCGAGCTGGGCGCCGGGGATACTGCCCGCGAGCAGCAGCGCCACGACACTCCAGTTGATCGCTCCATCGGGCCGCATGGACTCGCCGACGGTCGCCACGACCGTCATCACGAACACGAGCACGAGTGAAATGCTGATCGCACGCGGCAACGGCACCTTGCACACGTAGTGCTGGATCGGCGTCGCGAAGATCCCGCCGCCGATGCCACAGATCGTGCCGAGCGTCGAGGCCGCGAGCCAGACCGCGAGTGCGAATGCACGCCTCGCACGGGACACGACGGGAGTCTCGCTCACGCCCCAGTCCCGCCGAGCCTCGTGGCGAAGCCCGTCGACGAGCGCGTCTTCGCGTCGCCGCAGATCGCGACCTCGATGCCGAGCTCGCGATCCACAGCTCGCTCTGGGACCGTCTCGACCGTGTAGTCGCTGCCCTTGGCGTGCACGTCAGGTCGAAGCGCGCGCAGAGTCGCCTCCATGTCGCGCTCGGCGAACGCGAGCACATAGTCCACGCAACGCAGAGCGCCGACGACCTCAGCGCGCTCCTCGAGCGGCATCAGCGGCCGCGCCGGACCCTTGAGCCCGCGCACGGACTCATCCGTGTTGAGCGCGACGACCAGCACGTCACCGCGCGCACGCGCGTCCTCGAGGTAGCGCACATGCCCGACGTGCAGCAGGTCGAAGCAACCATTCGCGAGCACGATGCGCGACCCGGATCGCTGCGCGCGCAGCCGAGCCAGCTCGCGCGCGAGCTCCTCGCGCGGCCAGATCCGCGACGCGCTCATGCCGTGCGCACCGGGACCGGCGCCAGCGGCACCGCGGCGCGGAGTTGCTCGGGCGTGCAGACCGCCGTGCCGTGTTCCATCACGACGACACCGGAAGCAGCGTTGGCCAGCGCCATGGCGCGCGGGCCATCGCAGCCCGCCGCGAGAGACAGCGTGAACACGGCCGCAGCGGTGTCCCCGGCGCCCGTTACATCGGTGACGTTGCCCGAGCCCGAAGCCTCGACGACCACACCGCGCGGCGGGCAGCCTTCTCCGAAGAGCGCCATGCCCTTGTTGCCGCGCGTGACCAGCAGCCAGCGCATCGGTACGCGCGTGAGCAGCTCGTGCGCGGCATCCGCCACCGCCCGCAGCTCGTCGAGCTCTTCCACAACGCGACCCGTGAAGCGTGCGAGCTCGCCGATGTTCGGCGTCAGCGCGGTGATCCCGGAAAAGCCCTCGGGCCCCGAGCGCGGATCGAGCACCACGGTCACGCCCTTGGAGGCCAGCGTCGCGCAGATCAATCCGAGCTCCGCATCGACCGTGCCGTAGCCGTAGTCCGAGACGAGCAGCGCGTCCGTCGAGGCCGCCATGGAGAGCAGCCGTTCGCGCACGCGCGCGCGCACCTCCGCGGGCGGCGGCACCGCGGGCTCGCGATCGACGCGCAGCACCTGTTGAAGGCTGCGGCGGGGCTCGGCCGCGACGATGCGCATCTTGGTCGGCGTGGTCCACGCGGGCGCGCTCTCGAGCCCCAAGCAGTCGATACGCTGGCTGTCGAGCAGCTCGCCGAGCTCGCGACCGCGCGCATCGCGCCCGATCGCCCCGTGCAGCCGCGTCGCGCAGCCCAGCGCCCGCACGTTGCGCGCCACGTTCGCCGCTCCGCCCGCCTGCACATGCTCGCTCGCGTAGCGCAGCACCATCACCGGCGCTTCGCGCGACAGCGAGCGAGGTTCGGTCACGAGATAGTGATCGGCGATCAGGTCTCCGACGACTCCCACCTGCAGGCGCGCGTAGTCCGGAATCGGCATGTCAGCACATCTCGCTGGCGGCCGCGGCAAGGGCGAGCTCGGCCAGCCGCTCGGGAACGGGCTTGGCGGCGGCGGTGTGCCACTCGATGCCCGCTTCCTCGGCGAGGTAGTAGTCGGAGCGTACGCCCATGAAGGCGTTGTACTTGATCGCGTAGTGGAGCTCGCCGGCCGCGACGGCTGCGGCGGAGAGCTCGGCGTCGAGCTTGCGGACGGAGAGCTTGAACGCCTCCCACTCCTCGAGCCCCATCGCGAGCACGCGCTCGACGATGCCGCGGTAGCGCGCGCTCGCAGGCGCCTCGCGATAGCGATCGAGGCGCGAGTTCACGAACCACGGCATGCAGGTCGCGAGCTTGTCGATGAACAGGTTCTCCTCCGCTCCGAAGTCCATGCACGAGGATTCGGTGAAGTCAGTGAGTTTGACCTCGCGCGCCGGATCGACATAGCCGCCCTTGAGCGCGAGCGCGTAGCTCTCGGTGCCCGGAAACGGAAAAAATAGCGAGGTACGGAAGCGGCCGATGCCGGACTTCGCGAGCACGTCGACGGTCTCCCAGCGCTCCTCGCGCGTCTCGTAGGGCAGGCCCACCATCAGGAAGCCCGACGTGTGCAGACCGAACATCTCCGCCGCCTCGACGGTATTGAAGATGTCGTCGTTCGACATGAAGCGCTGCAGCACTTCCTTGCGCACGCGCGGGGAACCTGACTCGATGCCGAGTTTGAGGATCCGGCAACCGGCCTTCGCGAGCGCCTCGGCGACGCGCGGATCGAGCTGCTTCACGTGACTGTTCACGACGAAGGGCACCTTGATCCCCGCTGCGTGGTACGCGTCGCAGACCGCGATTGCGTGCTGCACATTCTGCGTGAACAGGTCGTCGTCGAAGATGAACGTGCCGATGTTCTTGTAGCGCGCGAGCACCCACTGGATCTCCTCGATCAGGAGCTGCGGCGGGCGGAAGCGGAAGAAGCCGATCTGCGTAGTCGAGCGGCCGAGCTCGTCGCGGTAGCGATCGACGATCTTGTGATTGAGACAATAGGTGCAGCGGTACGGGCAGCCGCGCGACGAGAGCAACCCGAACCAGCCATGCTTCTGGTCGGTGATACGCTGCGTGTCGAACAGCTCGTAGTCCGGCATCGGCAGCGTGCGCATGTCCGGGAACTCGCCGACCGGATTGTGGTGCCACAGCTCGCTCGGAACCGGCGCGAATTCGGCCGCCGCGGGTCGCACGCCGCCCTTCCAAGCGAGGAAGTTGCGCACGTCGTCGGGCCGCTCGCCGCGCTCGAGGCGCGTCACGAGTTCGAGCAGCGCGTCCTCGCACTCGCCGACGCCGACGTGATCCCAGACGCCATCCGACATGACCTCGGTCGGCACCATCGTGGGGTGGATTCCGCCGACGAGCATCGGGGGCAGCTCGAACCCGCGCTGCGCCGCCGCGCGCCGCAGCCACGTTGCGAGCTCCTTCGCGGCGCGATACTGCTGGGTCAGGCACGAGAACGCGATCAGCCCGGGCTGCCAGTCGCGCACGAGCGCCAGCACGTCGTCCTCCGTCGGGACAGGCGGCAGGTTCTCGTTCTGGTTCAGGAGCCGCGTCTCGTGCCCGGCGCGCTTGAGCACCGCCGACAACGTCGCCAGCCCATGGTTGAACCCCATCTGTGTGTAGAGGTTCGGATAGACGAAAAGGACTCGCATGGGAGGGTTCAGATGCTACCGAAAACGCGCTGCGGACGCCCCCGCGCGCGCCGTGAGGGTGCGCCGCGCTCTAGCGCGGCGCGAGCAGGCCGGACTCGCGGACCGAGGTGAGGTGCGACTCGCTCCAAGCAGGGTTGGGGAGCAGGCGGATGGAGGTGCCTTGGCAGCGTAGCCATGGGTTTTCAGCGTTGCTCGGGCGCGCGGCGATCTCGTCGACCTGCGCGCGCGTAAGGACGCAGCCGACGCTGAAGCGGTCGAGCAGCGCCTCGAGGTCGGGCTCCGAGGGAACGGCTTCGGTTGCGACGAGAGCCTGCAGGCGCGCGGTCCACTCAAGGCGCGGGTACACGTTTTCGTGCTGGATGCTCTCGAGGAAGTAGCCCTTCGAGACGCGCTCGCACACGCGCTTCAGCGTGCGGCCCGGCCAGCGCGCGTCGAGGCTGACCACCACGCGCAACGCCTCGGTACTCCAGAAAGGACAGCCCGCGTACTTGCCGGCGAGCTCAGACCACTTCCACGCCACCTGACCGATCGGTTCGCGGCGTTCGTCGACGCGGATCTGCTTGTGCGACGAGTGCAGCTGAGGCGGCTCCTGCACCACGCCAGTGATGAGATAATCGCGCAGGTAGCGGACGAGGAGGCGGCGATCCTCGGGAAGGGATGAGGCGACGAGGGGATCGGGGAGCAGCACGTCGAGCGCAGGCATACCCCCATGCTCGCGCAAGAGCGGCGCACGCCGCAACGACGGAATGCGAAGAACGCTACGCTGTCGCGGACCATGACTGTTGATCCGTGGCTTGCGCTGGCACTCCTGTGCGTGGTGAACCTCGTCGCCTTCGCGGCACAGGGCATCGACAAGGTGCTCGCCGAGCGCAGCCTGCGGCGCATCAGCGAGGGCACGCTGGCGATGCTCGCGCTACCGCTCGCGAGCCCCGGCCTGTGGATCGGCATGCGGACCTTCCGGCACAAGACGCGCACGCTCTCGTTCCTCGCGCTCGCGGTCGGGGTCACGATCGTCAACGCCTCGATGGTCTCGGCGCTGATCTGGGCCTTCCAGCGCGGCTGGCTGACGCTGGAAACGCAGGGCTAGAACCGCGCGGCTTGCGCCAGCCGCGCCGTCGGAACTACGCTGCGCGCACGATGAGCACCGCGAAAACTTCGGGCGGCCCGCGCGTGGGCGTGATCATGGGCTCCAAGAGCGACTGGGAGACGATGCAGCACGCGAGCGCGACGCTGAAGGAGCTCGGCGTCGAGCACGAGTGCCAGGTCGTGAGCGCGCACCGCACGCCGGAGTGGATGGTGGAGTACGCGCGCACCGCCGAGGGCCGCGGGCTCGACGTGATCATCGCGGGTGCCGGCGGTGCGGCGCACCTGCCGGGCCTGGTGGCCGCGCAGACGGTGCTGCCGGTGCTCGGCGTGCCGGTCGAGAGCCACGCGCTCAAGGGCAT
>SXKQ01000121.1 GCA_005778045.1 Planctomycetia bacterium | reverse complement strand
GCGAGCTGCTTCTCGAGCGCCGTGCGCACCAGCTCGCCCTTCAGCTCGTCGCGCTGCTTCTCGACGCTTCCGACCGCCTCCTTCAGCGCCAGTTGCTGCTTCACGTCGAGCGCCTCGAGCTGCGACTTCAGCGCCTGGATCTCCGTGTCCTTGCCAGCCGCGGACGTCTGCAGCTCGTTCCGCAGGCTGGCTTCGGCGAGCTTCACCGCCGTCGCGCTCTCCTGCTGCACGCGCGCCAGCTCGCTCACGAGCGCGTCGCGCTCCTTTTCCACGTTGGCGAGCGCCACCTTGACCGACAGGTCGCGCTCGACCCCGCTGGAATCGAGCTTGGCCTTGAGCTCCTTGATCAGCGCGTCCCTCTCCGCCGCGCTGCGCTGCGCCTCGCCCGAGAGCTTCGCGCGCTCCAGCTCGAGCGCCGCGCGCTTCTCCTGCTCCGCGAGCTCGAGTCGCTCGCGAATCTGCTGCTGGAACTCGCGATCGCGCACCTGCTTCGCGATCTCCGCGTAGCCAGCCTCGTCGACCTTGAACGCCTTGTGGCAGTGCGGGCAAGTGATGTCGTGCATGCTCGTCCTTCCCTTCGTTTCCCTCGCGCAGCTGCTCCCACTCGACGCCCCGCGCGAGCGCCGCTCCCGGCCGCAACCAACGAGCGCGCAGTTGTAGAGCGCCTCAACCGGCCCATCGAGAGCCGAGTTCCGCAGCTCGCCCCGCTCAGATGTCCAAGAAGGCGGCGCGCACGTCGGCGCGGTTGAGCACGACGAGGGCCCAGATGCCGAGCGGCATGCCGAGGCAGCAGCAGGCGCCGCAGGGGAGGCAGGCGGCGATGGCGGCGGCCATGCAGGCGGCGTGTTGGCGGCGACGGAGCATCTGCAGGCCGCCCCAAACGCTGAACAGCGCGAGGCCGAGCGTGAGCGCGCCCATCACGACGTTCACGACGAGGTTGGCGCCGAGGAGCAGCCCGCCGGTGAGCGCCTCGGGATCAAAATCGGGTACTTCGACGCCGCGCTCGCGCAGGAACTCGAACAAGCGCTTCCCGAGCGGGTGCCCGAGCAGCTCGTTCACCAGCGACACCAGCTGGATCAGCGTGGCGAGGATCCCGTAGGCGATGAGCGCGATGGCGGGCGCGCGCAGGCGCTCGGGCGCCGACGTGGGTGCTTCGTTCACGGCAGGCTTAGAGGTAGCCGAGGCCCGCGAGCGAGCCGAGCGCGTTCGTGTCGCCGGCCTTCTCGGCGGCGACCTTGATCGCGTCGCCCATCTTCTTGATGTCGCCGTCCTCGGGGTGCTTCTTCAGGCCGACTTCGAGCACGCCGATCGCCTCGGCGAACTTGCCCTTGGCGGTCAGCTTGGTCATCACGTTGCGCCAGTCCTTCGAGTCGAGCGTCGCCGTCGCGCTGTCGGCGTAGGCGAGGAACTCGGTCTTGGCGCGGGCGGCGTCGAGCTGGATCAGGGCCTCGACCTGCCCGAGCTTGGCGCGCTTGTAGGCGGGGTCTTCCGCGGGGAGGGCGGCGAGCGCGGACTCGAAGCTCGTCTGCGCCGTGCGCCAGTCGCTCTTGCCGAGCGCCGTCGAGCCGGCCTGCACGCTCTCCGCCGGGGTGGCGGAGCCGCCGCAGGAGCCGAGGAGCGCGAGACCGAGACCGAGGGCGAGGGTGAGGTGGGTGAGCTTCATGGCGGGCAAGAATCGTACAGCGGGGGCGCGAGGCTCCAGCGAAGCCGCGCGCGGGCGTCGAGCGCACGGGAAAGGGATGCCCGGGGGGCCCGGAGCGGCGCGGGGGACGCAGCGGAGCCCGCATCCGAGCCGAGGGCCCGTGTGCAAGTCCATTTGCGACAGACACTTATGTACACATTTCGCGTCGCGCCGTCGCCGCGGGCTCCGATCGCACCCCACCGACACTCCGATCGGAGTACGTTTCTCAAGCGCGCGGCCTCTCCCGCCGCGGCGCCGCTCCTCAACCTGCATGCCCCAAACCGCCGAGCGACGCCCCGTGCGCGAGACCAAGGTCACCGTCAAGATCCCCCGGCCGCTGTACCGCAAGGTGCAGCAGGTCGTCGACGGCTCGGGCTTCAGTTCGCCGACGGAGTTCATCGTCTACGTGCTGCGGGATGTGCTCGGCGAGCAGGCCGCGCCCGCCGCGAAGGCTGCTTTCAGCGAGTCCGAGCTCGCTGTCATCAAGCGCAAGCTCAAGAGCCTCGGCTATCTCTGAGAGCGCACCGCGCGCCCCTCCAGCGAACGCAAGGAACCAACCACGATGGGACTGTTCGACTTCCTCTCCAAGAAGAAGCCCGCCACGGCGCCGCCCTCGGGCCCGCGCCCGATGCCGCGTCCGCTCGGCGCGCTCGGCGCGCATCCCGAGCCGAAGGCGACGAACAACTTCATCGTCATCACGCTCGACAGCTGCCGCTACGACTCGTTCATGCGCGCGGCACCGAAGATCATCCCCAAGCTTTCCGGCGGCAAGGTCGAGAAGCGCTACAGCTACGCGAGCTGGACCGCGCCCTCGCACTACAACCTGCTGACGGGCCTCCTGCCGCACACGACGCCGCCGAACGTCTACGCGTCGGAGTACTACAAGGAGGACTTCTTCAACTACAACGCGCGCCTCGGAGCGAAGGATGTCGACTTCGCGAAGATGGTGCCAGCGCTGTGGTTCCCGGGCTTTTTGCGCAACACGCTCGGCTACCGCACGAACGCGCGCGTGTCGCTGCCGGTGCTCAACCCGAAGACCGGCATCAACCGCGACTTCGACAGCTTCCAGCTGATGGACAAGCACAACGACATGGCGTCGATACTGCCCACGCTGACGTTCACGACCGAGCGCCCGAGCTTCTACATGCTCAACGTCGGCGAGACGCACTACCCGTACGCCAAGCCCGACGAGGACAGCTCGATGTGGCCGCGCATTTCCGGCGTGAACGGCGTGTTCAAGAAGATGGGCGAGGCCGTCGACGCGCAGGGCAACCTCGTCAAGGACGACACCGCGTTCTTCGACGACGACAAGATGCGCCAGCTGCACGAGCGGCAGGTCGACACCGTGCGCTACCTCGACACCGTGTTCGAGAAGCTCTACGACCTGTGCCCGAAGGACACGCATATCGTCGTCAACGCCGACCACGGCGAGCTGTTCGGCGAGAGTGGCTACTTCGGCCACGGACCGATCATGCACGACAAGTGCTTCGAGGTGCCGTTCCTAGTC
>SXKQ01000120.1 GCA_005778045.1 Planctomycetia bacterium | reverse complement strand
GCTTGGTTAGCACGACCCCCGTCAGCGCAAGCTTCTCGTGGAAGGCCTTGGCGGACTTGACCGCGTCCTGGCCGGTCATCGCGTCGACCACGAGCAGCTGGTTGTGCGGCCGGGTGCGCGTGGCGACGAGAGCGACCTCCGCCATCATCTCCTCGTCGACGTGCAGGCGGCCGGCCGTGTCGAGGATCACGAGGTCGTGACCGTTCTTGCCCGCGAACTCGACGCCCTGCGCGCAGACCTCGGGCGCGCTCACGCCCTCGACGTGAAACACCGGCACGCCGATCTTCTGCCCGAGGATCTTGAGCTGCTCGACAGCCGCCGGGCGCTTGACGTCGGCCGCGACGAGCAGCGGACGGCGCTGGAACTTCTCCTTCTGGAGCTTGGCGAGCTTGGCGCAGGTGGTCGTCTTGCCGGCACCCTGCAAGCCCGCCATCAGGATCACCGTCGGACCGCTCTTGGCGATCTCGAGTGCACTCTCCTCGGGGCCGAGCAGCGCGACGAGTTCCTCGTGGCAGGCGTGGATGAACTGCTGCGAGGCCTCGACGCCCTTGAGCACTTTCTCGCCGACCACGCGGGCGCGCACGCGCTCGGTGAAGTCGCGCGCCACCTGAAAGTGCACGTCGGCCTCGAGCAGCGCCGCTCGCACGGCGCGCAGGCCTTCTTCGATGTTCTCCGGCGAAAGCTCGGCGCTCCCCTTGAGGAAAGAGAAGGCCCCGGTCAGTCGTTGCGTCAGCGTCTCGAACATGGCGTGCGTCCCAGTCTGGAAGGGGCAAAGATTATGCCGCCTGTGGGGCGCGGCTGTCGCGCCTCACGCCGCAGATCGCTGGACCGCTGTGCCCCGCCGGGGACGTCGCTCAGGCCGCGGGCAGCACCGGCTCGACGCCGCTGCGCTTCTGGTAGGCGTAGGCCGTGCCCACATAGAACATCATCACCGCGGCCGGCACCGTGACGAGGACGCCGACGCAGCACACGAGCAGGCCGACGATGTAGGCCACGACCGAGAGCACGAAGAACAGAAGGAAGAACAACACGAACGGCCACAGCTGGCCCGCCGTGAGCCGCCACGAATCGCCCATGCTCTCGAACGTGCCCGCCCCGCGGGCCGCGATGGCGGTGTTGGCGAGACTCATGCGGGCCGCGAAGAACAGCGCGAGGGGCAGGAACACGAGCAGGCCCGCGCCGGCCGCGACGAACGGCTCGACGCCTAGGTCGGACCACTGCACCTTGAACAGCAGGATCGCCGGGAAGAACAGCACGATGCCGACGGCGATCGCACCGAAGACGTACACGCACTGCACGCCGATCGCGGCCAACAGACCCTCGCCGCGGAAGATCACCGTCAGCTCGGGACGCTCGCCGCGCACGAGCGCCAGCGCGTAGCGCGCCTGCCCCACACCCATCCACGCCGCCAGTGGGATGTTGAGCAGCAGACAGACCACGTAGATCACCGCGCCGAGCAAGACGAGGCGCTCGTCCCCATTCAGGCCGAGGACGTTCTGCGCGATGCTGCCGATGCCGCCCACGATGGAGGCCACCAGCGATGCGACGAACGCGGCCAAGATCGAGATCGGGTAGCGCCTGACCGACTCGAAGCCAAAGCGCAGCGCCTCGAACGGCTCCCAGTCGAGCGGCGTTCCCGAGTACGCGCCCGGATTCGCCGTCTCCAAAGCGAACCCCGATTGCGGGGCCCGGTATGGATCGACCTCGCGCGGCTCGAGCGGGTTAGGGTCGGTCATGGCGCCCAGTGCGCGGCTAGCGGCGCGCGACCTTCGCCTTCGGCTTCTTGGCCGCCGGGCGGGCGGGAGCGGACTTGGCGACCGGTGCCGCCGGCTTGACTGGGACCGCCTGCGTAGCCGCGGGCTTGGGCAGCACCGCCGGCTTCGTCGGGGTGATGGTCTCCGTGGCCGGCGCCGTATCCGTCGCGATCGCGTCCGGATCGTCGTCGACGCGCGCGATGCCCGCACCGAGCTCGGCGAGGCGTTGCTCGATGCGCGCGTAGCCGCGGTCGATGTGGTACACGCGGTGCACTTCCGTCGTGCCCTCGGCCACGAGGCCGGCGAGCACGAGCGCGGCCGACGCGCGCAGGTCCGAGGCCATGACCTGAGTGCCCTTGAGGTTCGCGGGCCCCGTCACGATGGCGCTCGCGCCCTGACGGCGGATGTTGGCGCCCATGCGCATCAGCTCGGCCACGTGCATGTAGCGATCGGTGAAGATCGTCTCGGTGACGAGGCTCATGCCATCGGCCGTCGTCATCAGCGCGATCCACTGCGCCTGCAGATCGGTCGGAAAGGCCGGGTGCGGGAGCGTGGTGACTTCGGTGGGCTTGGCGCGCTTCTTGCGCTGATCGAAGGCCATGGTTTCGATCCAGTCGGCGCCGAAGTGGTGCGGCAGCTCGGCCTCACGCATGCGCTCGAGCAGGATCATCAGGTGGTCGGGACGGCAGCCCTCGACGCGAATCTTGCTGCCGGTAATGGCGCCGGCGATCACCAGCGTGCCGGCCTCGATGCGGTCGGGGATAACCGCGTGCGTGCAGCCGTGAAGCTTGTCGACGCCCTCGATCTCGATGCGCGGCGAGCCGAGGCCCGTGATGCGCGCCCCCATCTTATTCAGGCACTCGCCGAGGTCGACGACCTCGGGCTCGCAGGCGGCGCCGTGGATCACGGTGCGACCCTTGGCGAGCGTCGCGGCCATCATCACGTTGGCGGTGCCGAGCACCGTCGGGCCCTGGGCGCCGCCTAGGTACATCTCGTCGCCACGCAGGCCACCGGCAGCCGAGGCCACGATGTCGCCACCGTCGAGATCGACCTTGGCGCCGAGGGCCTTCATGCCCTTCACGTGCAGGTCGACGGGGCGCACGCCGATGACGCAGCCGCCCGGAAGGCTGACGCGCGCGTGCTGGGTGCGCGCGAGCACGGGGCCGAGCACCGCGATCGAGCCGCGCATCTTGCGCACGCAGTCCCAGCCGGCCTCGTTGTGCGGCACCTGCGCGGAGCGCACGGTGAGCACGCCCTCCTTGGAGCGCTCCCACTTCGAGCCGAGGCCCTCGAGGACCTTGAGCATCTGCCGCACGTCGGAGACGTCCGGTGCATTCGGAATGACCACCGGCTCGTCGGTGAGCAGCGTCGCCGCCAGCACCGGAAGCACAGCGTTCTTGGAACCTGAAACGCGCACGCTGCCCTGCAGCTTGCGCCCGCCCTCGATCACGAACTTGTCCATATCTCCCCCCCCCGCGCGCCCCTCGCGCGCGTCCCGCTCTCTCTTCCGAAAAGCGCGCGATCGAATCAAGGACTCGCCGCGAAATTCTCGCGCGCGCTTCGCGCGCAGTCGCCTCGCTCAGCTCGGCAACATGCGGCCGAGTCGCTTGCCTCCGACGACGTGCAGGTGCAGGTGCTCGACCTCCTGCCCGCCGTCGCGCCGCGCGTTGGTGATCACGCGGAAGCCGCGCGCGAGTCCCTTCGAGCGCGCGACCTCGGCGGCGGCGAGCAGCAGCTCACCCGCCAAGGCCCCGTCGACGAGCTCCCACAGCGAGTCGACATGCTCCCGCGGCACGACGAGCACGTGCACTGGCGCCTGCGGGTGGAGGTCCTCGAAGGCGAGCACGCGCGGGCTCTCGAACACGACGCGCGCCGGAGCCTGCCCGGCGGCGATGCGGCAAAAGATGCAGTCCATGGCCCGCAAGGGAACGGCCGAGCTTCGGCGGGCGCAAGCCCCCGCCCCTCCCGCCGGGGCAAGTTGACGCCCTGCGCCGCCCACCTGTATTCTCCCCGCCCTTCCAATGCCCCGGGGCGGGGCCTCGCCCGCGTCCGGTCGGCACTCTCGGCCCGCCGCACCCCCAAGGCCCTACGGCTGCTCCTTTCACCTCTCCACCCGACCCACCCGCATGACCTCCAGCACTGTCGAGATGTCGGCCGCCTCCGAGGCCTTCGACCTGAAGAGCGCCTCGATCCCCAACTTCACGACGCTGGTGCAGGCGCGCTCGACGGTCTACCGCTCGCGCGCAGCCGTCGACAGCTTCACGCGCATGGTCGACAGCCTCTCGTCGGCCGGCGAAGAGGGCCGACGCAAGGGCCTCGGCATTTGGATGGTGGCGCGCTACGAAGCCTGCGCCGCGCAGCTCGCCGGCTACGAGAAGACGGACGTGGTCGCGGCCTTCACGCGCGGCAGCGCGCTGATGTCGATCGGCCGCTGGGCCGATGCTCACGCGATCTTCGAGCGCCTCTCGAACCAGTACCCCGAGGAGCCCCGTCCGCGCGGCAACAAGCTCGAAGCTCAGCTCGAGCTCGATCTGCACAAGAGCGACCACGACGGCGCGGCTGCCACGCTGGCGCGCGAGCTCGACAGCGCCCCGCCGTCCTTCGCCGCCAGCGCGGAGCACAGCTACCTCAGGGGCCGTCTCGCCGAGCTGCGCCGTTCGCCGGAGTCCGCTCTCGACCTGTACGCCGCCGCGCGCGAGATCGATCCCTCGCACCGCACCAACCTCGCCCGCTTCGCCGCGCTCGCCGAGCGCTGCGGCCTCGACGAGCTCGCGCTGCAGGCCTACCAGTCGCTTGCGTCGATGCTCCCCATCGACCGCAACGTGATGTTCAACCTCGGCGTGCTGTACGAGGATCTCGGTCGTCACCAGGAGGCCGCGGCCTGCTACGACGTCATCGCGCGCAACGACCCGACCAACCCGCGCGCCCGCCTGTACCTCGAGGACGCGCGCTCGGGGATCGACATGTACTACGACGAGGATCTGGAGCGCAAGGAAGACCGCCTCAACCAGATCCTCAAGACGCCGATCACCGACTTCGAGCTCTCGGTGCGCGCGCGCAACTGCCTCAACAAGATGAACATCGTCACGCTGGGCGACCTCGTCCGCCTGACGGAGCAGGAGCTGCTCGCCTACAAGAACTTCGGCGAGACCTCGCTCAACGAGATCAAGGACATCCTCAACTCGA
The DNA here is from genome assembly GCA_005778045.1 of Planctomycetia bacterium. The sequence continues at coordinate 23,282 of SXKQ01000120.1, read as the reverse complement.
AGGGCCTGCGCCTCGGCATGAAGCACGAGGAGGCAGTGGCCTCGATCGAGGCCGCGGCTCGCCCGCGCGCGGGCAGCAACGAGAGCTCGGAAGTGCTCAACACTCCGGTCAGCAAGCTCGACCTCTCGATCCGCGTGCGCCGCGCTGTCGAGAACCTCGCCTGCCTGACGCTCGCCGACATCCTCGCCCACAGCGAGGACGAATTGCTCTCGATGCCCAACTTCGGCCAGACCTCGCTGCTCGAGCTCAAGCGCAAGCTGGCGGAGTTCGGGCTGCAGCTCCAGGTCACCAAGAAGAAGTAGCCCCCGAGCTCCCGTGTACGACTTCCTCGACGGAGAGGTCGCGGGACGCTCGGCCGCGCGCGTCGTGCTCGACGTGCGCGGCGTGGGCTTCGAGGTGCTCGTGCCGCCGGGCGCGAGCTTTCCCTCGAGCGGGCGCCTGCGCCTGTGGACGCATCTCGTGGTGCGCGAGGACAGCCACTCGCTGTACGGCTTTCGCGACGAGGCCACGCGCGACATGTTCCGGGCCCTGCTCGGCGTCACGGGTGTGGGTCCCAAGGTCGCGCTCGCGGTGCTCTCGGGCCTGTCGTCCGACGAGCTCGTCGCCGCGGTGGTGGCCGGTGACGCCAAGCGCCTGACCAAGGTCAAGGGCGTCGGCCAGAAGACCGCGGAACAGATCCTGCTCGATCTGCGCGGCAAGGCCGCCATGCTCGCCGGCAGCGGCAGCGCCCAAGCGCCCGCTGCCCGTGGCCCGGCGCAGCTCGAGGACGCGGTCACGGCCCTGATCTCGATCGGCTACTCCGAAAAGGACGCGCGCAAGCAGGTCGAGCGCGCCTCTCAGGCCGTCGATCCCGTCAACCTCGAGTTGCTCGTCCGCACTGCGCTGCAGGGCTAGTCGCGGCCGCCCGTGCGCGTGCCTATGCTCGCGCGCGAGGAGGAGCCCCGCGATGACGACCCCGCTGCGAGAAGCGACCGCAACTTCCGCGCCTAGCGCCCCCACGCGACCTGAGCGCATCCTGATCTGCGACGAGCTGTCACCCGAGGCGCTCGAGGTCTTCGCCGCGCACGGGCTCGAGCCCGAGGTCTGCACGGGCTTCAAGGAAGCGGAGCTGGTCGCGCGCGTCCACGACGTCGAAGCGCTCGTCGTGCGCTCGGCCACCAAGGTGACGCGCGCGATCCTCGCCGCGGCACCACGCCTGAAGGTGGTCGGTCGCGCCGGCGTGGGCGTGGACAACATCGACGTCGATGCGGCCACTGCGCGCGGAGTGGTCGTGATGAACGCTCCCGCCGGCAACACGACCACCACCGCCGAGCTCGCGGTCTCGCTCATGCTCGCGCTCGCACGCAATGTGGCGCGCGGCGATCGCGCGGTGCGCGCGGGCGAGTGGAAGCTGCGCGGCAAGCTCTCCGGCAGCGAGATCTCCGGCAAGACGCTCGGCGTCGTCGGCCTCGGTCGCATCGGTCGCGTGGTCGCCACGCGCGGACTCGGCCTCGCCATGAAGGTCGTGGCCTACGACCCCTACCTCGCGGGCCAGCGCTCGCCGCTCGAAGGCGTCGAGCTGCTGCCGCTCGACGAGCTGCTCGCACGCGCCGACTTCGTCAGCCTGCACGTCCCCTACAGCGATGAGACGCGCAACATCCTCTCACGCGAGCGCATCTTTGCGATGAAGCCCGGGGCAAGGCTAGTGAACTGCGCGCGCGGTGGCCTCGTCGACGAGCTCGCGCTCGCTGACGCGCTCGCCGCCGGACGGCTCAAGGGCGCCGCGCTCGACGTCTTCGAGAGTGAGCCACCGTCCAAGGACCACCCGCTGCTCGCGCGCGAGGATGTCATCCTCACGCCGCACCTCGGGGCGTCCTCCGAAGAGGCGCAGCGCAACGTCGCACTCGAGATCGCTCAACAAGTGAGCGAGTTCCTGCTCGAGGGCGTGGCGCGCAACGCGGTCAACCTGCCCGCGACCAGCGCCGCGACCCTGCGCGAGCTCGCGCCTTGGGTCCTACTCGCGGAGAAGCTCGGATCGACGCTGGCGCAGCTGTGTGATAGCCCGATCCGCACGCTCGAGATCTCGCTCTCCGGCGAAGTCTCGCGCAAGGACGCGAGCCACGTGCGGCTCGCCGTGCTCGTGGGCGCGCTGCGCAAGGGCTGCGACACGCCGCTCAATTTCGTCAACGCTCCGCGCCTCGCCGCGGAGCGCGGCCTCGCCGTTCACGAGCGCGCCGACGAGGAATCGCACTTCCTACACAGCCTCGTCAAGGCGCGCGCGATCTCGCGCACCGGCGAAGTGCACGTCGTCGGCGGCAGCGTCTTCGGTCGCGACCCGCGCATCGTGCGCATCGACGACCACTATCTCGACCTCGTGCCCGAGGGCGCGCTGCTCATCACGACCCACGTGGACCAGCCCGGTGTCGTGGGCCAGCTCGGGACCGCGCTCGGGGCCGCGCGCATCAACATTCGCCGTCTCGAGCTCGGACCGGGCGCGCGCGCGGCCGACGGGCTCGCGCGCGGCTTCTTGGCGCTCGACGTCCATCCGTCGCAGCACGTGCTCGACGAGCTCGCGCGACTCGAGCCGATCCGTTCCGTGCGACTGGTGCAGCTCTAGCCATGGCGCTCCCCACCCGTGTCGACGACTCCGCGCCGCCCTACGGCACGCTCGTGTTCGACTGCGACTCGACGCTGTCCTCCATCGAAGGCATCGACGAACTCGCCGGCCCGCGCAAGGCCGAAATCGCGGCGCTCACCGAGCGCGCGATGGCCGGGGAGGTCCCGCTCGAGGCCGTGTACGGCCGCAGGCTAGAGCTCCTGCGCCCCACGCGCGAGCAGGTCGCGGCCCTCGGGCAGCAGTACGTCGCGACGGCCCTGCCGCAGGCGCTCGAGCTGGTGCAGGCCCTGCGGGCTCTACGCAAGCGCGTCTGCATCCTCTCGGGTGGACTCCGTCAGGCGGTGTTCGCCCTGGCCGATCACCTTCGGATCGAATCCAAAGACGTCTTCGCGGTCGATGTGTTTCACGACCGCGACGGAGCCTACGCCGGCTTCGACGAGGAATCTCCGCTCGCCCGCGCAGGCGGCAAGCTCGAGGTCTTGCGCCAGCTCGCGCGCGAGGATCGTCGCGGCGGTCTGGTGCTCATCGGCGACGGCGCCACCGACCTCGAAGCGGCCCCGGCAGCGCGCCGCTTCGTCGCCTTCGGCGGTGTCGCACGCCGCAAGGCCGTTTTCGCTCGCGCGGTCGTGACCTGCGACGCGCCCGAGTTGTCCGCATTGCTCCCGCTGCTCGTCGCCACTGACGAGATCGAGACGCTCGCGCAGGACCCGGTCCACCATCCTCTGCTACGCGCCGCGCGCGTCGCGCGCTGAAGTCCGCTGAGCGCCCACCATGAAACTCTGGATTCCCGGTCCGACCGAAGTCCGCCCGTCGCTCCTCTCCGAGTGCGCGCGCCCCATGATCGGGCACCGCTCCGACGCAATGTCGAAGCTGCACGACCGCATCGACCCGCACCTGCGGCTCGCCTTCGGATTCGCCGAAGGCAGCTGCAGCGAGGTCGCCGTGCACACCTGCAGCGCCACGGGACTCATGGAAGCGAGTCTGCACGGCACGGGCTGCCGAATACTGTGCGTCACGAACGGCTCATTCTCGAAGCGCTGGGCCGAGATCGCGCAGGTGCTCGGCTTTGAGACGGTGGTGCTGAAGAAAGCTTTTGGGGAGGCCGCGAGCCCCGAAGAGATCGAGCGCACGCTAGTCGACAAGGGACCGTTCGACGCGCTGACGCTCGTGTCCAACGAAACCTCGAGCGGCGTGCGCACCCCTCTCGCGGGCGTGGCGAGCGTGATGCGCAGGCACCCGCAGACGCTGTGGCTCGTCGACGTGGTGAGCTACCTCGCCGGCATGCCAGTCGACTTCGACGCGCACGGCATCGACTTCGCGTTCGCGGGCTCCCAAAAGGCACTCGCGCTGCCTCCGGGCATCACCGTGTTCGCGGCCTCGAAGCGCTACCTCGAGCGCGCGCGCAAGGGCAAGCGTCCGAGCTACTACCTCGACGCCGTGCGCGTGCTCGACGGCCACCGCGAGCGCAAGACGCCGGCCACACCGTGCATTCCGCTCTACTTCGCCCTCGCGCAGCAACTCGAGGACATCTCGAACGGAACGACAGTTCCCGCGCAGGACAGTGCCCTGCGCGGCGCCGCGGCCTGGACCGCGCGCTATGCGAAGCACGAACGCATGTACCGCGCGACGGCGGACTGGGCCGCGCGCCAAGGGCTCGAGTACATCCCGGCGCCCGAGCACCGCTCGTGGACCGTGTCCTGCATCCGCAAGGGCCCGCTCGATGTCGTGAAGTTCCTCGGGGAGCTGAAGAAGCGCGGCCACACGATCTCGAACGGCTACGGAGACCTGAAGGACATCTCCTTCCGCATCGGCCACATGGGCGATCACACCGAGGCCGACCTCGAGCGCCTGCTCGCGGCCGCCGACGAGGTACTCGCCTCGGGATTCGCGAAGTGAAGCTCACGATCCGCGCGTCGCTGTTTCTGCTCGCCGCTTGCGCGGCCCCAGAGTCGGCGTCGCCTGGGCCGGCCGCTCCGCGCGCGCTCGAGCTCTTCAACGGCCGCGACCTCTCCGGCTGGCGCCAGATCGGCGACGCGCGCTGGGAGGTTGAGAACGGCGAGCTGGTCGGCTCCATCGGCGGCGGCTCGCAGAGCTTCCTCGCGACCGAGGCCGAGTTCTCCGACTTCATGCTCGAGCTGGAGCTCAAGAACGAGCTGCCCGGCAACTCGGGCCTGCAAGTGCGCTCGCACCAGAACGACAAGGGCAAGGTCTTCGGCTACCAGATCGAGATCGACCCGTCCGAACGCGCCTGGTCGGGCGGCCTGTACGACGAGGGCCGCCGCGGCTGGCTCTTCGACCTCAAGGACGCTCCCGAAGCCCGCGCGGCCTTCCGCAACGGCGACTGGAACCATTACCGCATCGAGCTGCGCGGCAACCGCATCCGCACATGGGTCAACGGCGTGCCCACGGTCGACACCACCGACGAGGCCGACGCCTCGGGCTTCATCGCGTTGCAGGTGCACTCCGGGAACAACACGCGCATGCGCTTCCGCAACTTGCGCCTGACGAAGTTCGAGTGACCCTCAGGGCAATTCGCTGACGTGCCACGGGCCGCGCCGCGCCGCGTGGGCCTCGCGCACCTTCCGAACCTGCTCCGGCGCGACCGGATCCGCGCCGTGGTTCCACGCGCGCCGGATGTAGGTGAGCACGCTCGCCGTATCCTCGTCCGAGAACGAGTGCGACGGCATCTCGGCGTCCCACGTGAGGTTGTCGAGCGTCACCACCCCGCGCAGGCCGTGCAGCACGATCTTCGTCGTGCGCTCCGCATCCCCGAGCACCCACGGCGAGTTGCGCAGCGGCGGCGCGACCCCGATGTCGCCGCGCCCCGTCACCTGATGGCAAGCCGCGCAGGTCTGCTCGTAGATCGATCGGCCCCGTTCGAAACGCGCCTGTTCCTGCGCGTCGAGATCCCGCGGGAAAAGGCCTTCACTGCCCGGCTTCCCCGGCCAGACGAGCGCTTCGAGGAACGCCGTCGCCTCCGGCAGGCCGTGGACAAACGCCACGGGCTCCTTCGGCACGCGAATCGGCCGGAAGTTGCCCTTAGCATCCTTCGCGCGCGCGCCCAGCGCCCCCTTCGCGAGCGCGTTGCGCCACTCGTTCGGAACGTTGAGGCCCTTGGCAAACCCGCCGATCCATTCGATGAGCTCCGCGAGGATGGCGTCACCGCCGTCGTTGACGGCGCACGCTCCGATCAACTCCACGAGCGCGAGCTTCTCCGGCTCGTGAGACGGAAGCCAGCAGTCGCGCGCGCAGGTTTCCAGCGTGCGGCGCAGGAAGGCGAACTCCCGCCCTGCGAGCCCGGACACCACCGCTCCGCATCGCGTCGCGTCGAGCTTTCCCGACCAAACCATCCCGACGAGCAGGTCGATCGCTTCCGGCGTGCGCAACTGCCCCAGCGCGAGCACGCGCTCGAGCGAGTTGCCGATCCCCTCCCACGCGAGGGCGGCCGCATCCGCCGACGGCGGCACGAGGACGGCCAGATGCGGCCGCGCAAGCTCCTCGCCCTTGCTCACGACCTCCTGCAGCACCTCCGCCGCATCGCGCGACGTGTCTCCCTCCTCCGCGAACAGCCGCTGCGCCGTCTGGCGTGTCCAGCGGTTTGGCGACGAGAGCGCGTGGCCGAGCTCCGTCCACGAGCATTCGGCGAGCTTCACGCGCTCGCGCGGCTTCGCATCGGCCGCCGTGATGCGCCAGATGCGACCGCGGTCGATCGGCTCCTCGAGCGCGCGCTCCTCCATCTGCGCCCGCAGCCACGAGGTGACGAACAGCCGATGCTGGATCACGCCGCGATACATGTCGACTACGTACAGTGCTCCCTCGGGACCCTCGGCGAGGTTCACCGGCCGGAAGCGCTCGTCGTCGGACTCGAGCAACACGCCGCCGCCGGGTCCGTTGGTCGCCACCGGCAGTCCGTCCCGCCGATGCTCCAGCTCGAAGTGGTGCACGAGGTTGGCCGTCACTTCGCAGACGAACGCCGAGCCCCGGTAGCGCTCTGGCAGAGCGTCGCCCTCGTACACGAGCGGCCCGCACGCTCCCGTGAACTCGTTGAGCCGTCCATCCACGAGCGTCGTGCCTCGATATCCGCGGTTCACGCCGGGCGTGAGGTGCGTGGGGTTCGGCCGCGATCCGTGCGTGATCGACACGCCCATGCCGTGCGCGATGCCCAGCGCCGGATTGCGTACCGCGTACTGCGACGCGTAGGCGTTCGTGCGCAGCGGAGTGGAGTTGTCGTTGAAGTAGATGCGTCCGAAGCGATCCTGCGTGATTCCCCACTGCCCGCCGCCCGCGGTCCAGCCGCGCACGAGGCGCTCGCCCTCCCAGCGGTAACGCCAGGGCGCATTGGCGCACCAGAACCAGCCGTCGAGACCGTAGAGCAGGCCGTTGATCGCGTGCTCGGGGCTGGCGATGCCCTGCAGTCCCGTTTCGACGACGCGCACGTCGTCGGCACGTCCGTCGTCGTCGGTGTCGCGGGCGAACAGCAAGTTCGGCGGAGCGAGCACCAGCGCGCCGCCGCGCGTGGGTGCCACCGCACGCGGCAGCACCAGCCCGTCGAGGAACACCTGACGCTCGTCCATGCGGCCATCGCCGTCCCGATCGTGCAGCACGATCACGGCATTCTCGGCCGCGTCCTCGCGGGAGCCATCGGCATCGCGCATGTAAGTGCGCATCTCGCACACCCACAGCGCACCACGTTCGTCGAAGACGGCGCACACGGGCGCGACCACGAGCGGCTCGGCCGCCACGAGCTCAACCTTCAGTCCCGGCGACAGGCGGAAGCTCGCGAGCGCTTCCTCGGGCGAGCGCGGAGCGGACACCGGGACACGCCAGTCCTGCGGCAACGGCGGCTGCTCTTCACCCTTCACGTCGCCGTTCTGGAGCGCGAGCGCGAGCGTGAGGAGCGCCACGGAAAGCACGGCCAGACCTCTACCGCTTGATCATCAGGGGCGGCGACTGGCACTTGCCGCAACGCGCCTTCGGACCTTCGAGCGACTCGTCCATATGCTCCGGGCACGTCCAGCTCCACGCGGGATCGACCGTCTGCCCCGAGGTGTAGCCGAGCTCGGCCAGAGCGCGGGCCGCCGCCTCGTCCTGCACGGCTCCATCGGCGCTCTCGTAAGGCCCAGGGACCCACGGGTTGGTGCGCGCAAGCTCCTTGCGCAGCCGCACGGACAGCTCCGGCTCGCTCGCGTAGAGATTGCGAGCCTCCTCGGGGTCCGAGCCGAGGTCGTACAGCTCGGACTGCTCTGGATGCAGCGGCCGGTAGATCAGCTTGTGCGGCCAGTCGAGCACCATATAGAGGAACTGGTCGTACTTGCGGTTCTCGCGGTACGCCATGCCTGCGTTGGTGTCGTAGCCGTTGATCTGGTCGCCAAACGCAAGACGACGCTCGTCCGCGCGTCCCTCGATCAGGGGCCGCAGCGAGCGTCCGTCGAGGGCCTTCTCGGGCTTCACGCCGCAGTAGTCGAGTACCGTCGGCGCCACGTCGATCGTGCGCACGAGCTCCCTCACGCTCGGCGACTGCTTCCCACCCGGCACCTTGACGATCAGCGGCACGTGAACCTGCTCCTGATACAAGAGTCGGTGCGCGGCCCAGCCGTGCTCCATCAGTCCCTGCCCGTGGTCAGCGGTGACGACGACGATCGTGTTCTCGAGCAGTCCGCGCTTCTCGAGCCCAGCGAACAGCCGTCCGATCTGCTCGTCTTGGTAGCGCAGCTCCGCCTTGTAGAGCTCGATCCCCGGACGCAGCGGATTGCCGTCCTCGTCGAAGAAGCGCTCCTTGGGCGCGAGCACTTCCGCGGGCGGCAACTTGTCCCAGTCGTGCGGGTCCCAGTAGTGGATCCACAGGAAGAAGGGCTCCTCACCCTTCAGGCTCTTCTCCACGAGGTCCGTGGTCTCGTCCGAGCGGCGCTGGAAGTTCTGCACGTCCCAGATCGACTTCACTTGCCCCTTGTCGTTGGTCAGGTGCTTCATCTCGGTGTTCAAGTCCTCGAACACCTCGAAGCCGCGCTGGAAGCCGAAATTGCGCGAGACCGGGAAAGCTGAGTGCACGGCCGCCGTGTGGTAGCCATTCCTCGCCAGCGTAGTAGCCAGCGTCGGCACATCCTCGGGCAGCGCGAAGCCGCTCGGCGCCGACAGCACGCGCAGCTGGTGCGTCTGGTTGTTCATGCCGGTCAGGATCGAGGCATGCGACACGGGCGTGACGCCGGCGGTGCTGATCGCCATGTCGAAGCGCGTGCCCTCGGCCGCGAGCGCGTCGAGGCTCGGCGTCACGCCAGCGTGCACTCCGTAGCAAGAGACGAAGTCCGCGCGTGTCGTGTCGAGCGTGATCAGGATCACGTTGGGACGCGCAGCCTCGCCGCGGCCGCAGCCGAGGACCAAGACGAGGGGGAACAGCGAAGCGAGGAGTCTCTTCATCGGTTTTTACGTACGACGGAGGCCTGCAGAGAGCATACGCGCGGGAGCGATCAGTGCTCGAACAAACCCTCGCGCCGCGCGAGCTCGCGTGCGAGCCGTCGCACCGTCTCGGCCGAGAAGCGATGGAACTGCTGGACGAGAACGCGATCTGAAGATACTTCCGGCCATGCGGCCGGATCGCGCTCGACTTCCGCGTCGAGCAGCGCGACGAGGTCCACGAGCAACTCGCGGTACGCGTCTGCGTGCGGGGTGACTTCGTTCGCCCCGCCCTCGGCGGAGCGCAGGACCGACACCATCGGGATGCGCGGTTCCGTCACGCTGCACAGAGCAACCAGCTGCGCGCGATACTCGAGCCGCCGCGACACGCCCGCGCCGGTGAAACCGCTGCGCACCGCCAGTGCGGCGATGCGTCCAAGGTTGCGCTGCAGGGGCAGGAAGCGCGTGCGATCGCACAAGTGCGCCTCCTCGTGGACCGCCGTGGCCTCGAGCAGCTCGTCGAGCGTGATGCCGTTCACGCCGGCCGCGCGCCGCTCGCGCAGCACGGCGAGGCGCAAGCGATCTGCCTCGCCGAGCAGGGTCGACGTATCGCGCCGCTCCCGCCGAGCCTCCGCGCGCAGCGCGGGACGAGCGCCCACGGCGAGCCCGCGCGTCGACAGCGCACGTTCCACGCGCTCGGCGCCGCTCGTTTCCCACATGCGCTTCTCGAAGTCCAACCACGGCGCGCGCTCCCGTCGCAGCGACTCGAGATCGACCCAGTAGCCTTCGTGCAGCGCGGCACCGGAGATCTCCGCGCCCAGCCGCCCCGCGCGGCTGCGCAGGTCCGTACCCTCACACCACACCACGGTTCCGCTCCACGGAACGCCGAGATGCTCGCCCGAGCGCGGCTGCGCCGCCACGCGAGCGAGGATCGTGCCGTCGACATCGTCGCCGAGCAGCTTACCGAACAGCCCGAAGCGGCCGAGACCGTCGAGTAAGCCCGAGAGGCCCTCGACCGGCATCCCCTGCACCCCGAGGCCTTCGAGCTCGTCGGCGCGCGAGTAACTCGGTCCAGGATGCAGCAACGTGGCCACGCCCGCGTACGAGACGCGCGGCGAGGCACGCAGGGACGCACGCACGCGCTCGACGTCCGTCTCGCCTCCGCGCAGGACGTTGGCCCGCGCGACGACTTCCGCCATCGAGTCGAGCAGCGCGTCGAGACTCGAAGGCGGCTCCGGCTCCTGCGGTGAGCCCTTTCGACCGGCACGGCGCTCGATCGCGACGCGCTGCAAGTCGGCGAGCAGCTGCTGGGCCGCGCAGGCTGCGTCGTCGAGCGCCAGCGCGCGGTCGAGATCGAACGCGGCGAGCGCCGCCGCCACCGAGCGCGCTTCCCGGAACCAGCCCCCGTCGAGCAGCGCATCCCCGAGCGCACGGAGCGTCTCAGCGTCGCGCTGGCGCTCACACGCCCGCACGAGATCCACGATGCGCGCCAAGCGCGCGTCGAGGGGCATGCCGCGCTCGTCGAGCACGGCCTTCGGCAAGTCGGCGATCCACTCGTCCACGGCCGTTCCAAACTGTCCGGCCGCGAAGCGTGCTGCTCGCAGCAGAGGACCGCTGCCGATCGCAGCTCCATGCCCCGCGCGTCGCAGCAACCCGAGCGCCAGCGCCGAGGGCCGTGCCTCGAGCAGGATCTCGGCCCGCGCGCGATCGCGCGCCGCGCTTGGCCTGGCAGCGAGGGCGAGCTGCAGCTCCAGCAAGGCCGCGTCGCTGGCGCGGAAGATCCGCATGCGTCGCACGAGGTCCTCGACCTCGGCGTCCGAGAGGTCGCTTCCGCGCAGGAGCTCGAGCGCCCGCTCCCAGCCGCGCTGGTACTCGGGCTGGAAGTACATCGAGAGCTCGACCGAGGCCGCCTGCACTCCGAGCTCGATGCGATCGAGCGGCGCGAGCGTCCCGAGCTCCAGACGTTCGAGCAGGATCTCCAGTGCCTTGCGAGGCTGCTCCGCGAGCACGTGGTAGCGCGCCAGCGAAGCGGTGAAGTACGTGCGCTCCCATGGGTCGCGGGCCAGCTCGAGCGCGCGGGCAGAGTGCACGGCCGCCTTGCCGAACTCGCGCCGCTGGGCCGCCACCCAGCCCAGCCCGTGGTGAGCCCAAGAAAGCTCCGGTGCCACGCGCGCCGCGCGCTCGAAGCGCGCGCCGCCCTGCTCGCCCTCGAGGCGACCGACGAGATACAGGAGCACACCGTCGTCCCCGGCCTGAGCCAACTCCGCACGCCGCTCGGCAAGGGCCTCAAGCCCGAGCAGGTCCTCGGTGTCGAGTGCGTCGAGCATGCGCCGCGGCGCGATCCAGTCCGGGGCGAGTTCCAAGGCGCGCACCGCCTGCTCCCGAGCGCGTTCGCGCCCCAGCGGGTCTTCGCTCCGCGCCCAGGCCCGCGCCGCCTCGAAGGCCGCCGAAGCCTCCGAACTCACGGGATCGACGAGCGAGCGCTCCCCGAGATTCGCGCAGCCCGAAAGCACGGTCAGCGCCAGCGCCCCAAGGACGTGGCAGGCAGCTCGAAGAGGATTCGGAGCCATGTACCGCGCTACTACGGCACGCCCGGGCGCCGCGCTCAAGCTCAAACCCGGCCGTGGGCCTGCGCGCCGGACTCCCCCGCCGTGTTGCCCCGCCAGAGCTTGCGTCCCCGCAACCCGTGGGGCGAGACTCTGGGGCATGTGGAACGGAATGCTCACGACTTGGCTCGTCCCCGGATTCGTGGCCGTCGCCGCGCTCGGTTTCCAGTCAAAGAAGCCCAGCGCGACCAAGCCGGTGGTGCCCTTCTCGGGGAGCTACGACGAGGCGCGCACCCGCGCCCAAGAGCGCAACGTGCCGCTGCTCGTGTTCGCCTTCCACGACGACCCCGCCGATCCGCACGAGGACGTGCAGGCCTACCGCAAGGAGATCTTCTCGCGCGCGGACCTTGGCGCCCTCGCGCCCCTGCTCGTGATCGTCGTCGGCGGCACAGGGATCCACGCGCCCGCGCCGCTCGAGGTCGAGTCGGATGGCAAGAAGACCACCGTGGCGCTGTGCTCGCACTACCGCAGCGAGACCTGCATGGCGCACCAGAAGCTGTTCGACAGCGTCTACAAGGAGCACAACGTCGAAGGCGAGCTCAAGACTCCGGCCACGCTGCTGCTCGGCCCCGATCGCAGGGTGATCGAGACGTGGGCGACGGGTAGCGCCGCGAGCTGGGACGACGTGATCGCGGCCATCAAGCTCGCGCAAACCAAGGCCGGCGAGGGCCTCACGGAGCCGCAGCTCGCCGACGTGCGCGCCCTGCTCGCGCGGGCCGCGAGCGAGCTCGAAAAGGAGCGCTTCGGCGCGGCGTGGGCGACCTACGCGAAGGTGCTCGGCATCACGACGAAGACCAGCTACGCGCAGACGGCGCGCGAGGGCGAGGCGCGCGCGCTCGGCGCGATCGAGGACGCGCGCAAGGCCGCGCGTGAGAGCTTCGCCGCCGGCAAGCACGTCGACGCGTACCGTGAGCTCGAGGCGCTGCGCGAGGCACTCGCCGGCACGCCGCTCGAGAAGGAGCTCGCGCGCGAGCTGCTCGCGATGGAAAAGGAAAAGGCCGCCAAGGACGCCATCGCCGCGTGGAAGCGCGAGCAGGAAGCGGAGAAACTCTGGAGCGAGGCGCAGGCCCTCGAGAGCGCCGAGCCGAAGAAGGCCGAAGCCAAGGTGCGCACGCTGCTGCGCAAGTTCGGCGACACCACGGCCGGAGCGCGCTCGCGCGCCCGCTACCCCGAGTGGGCCGCCGACGAGGATCGCAAGCGCGAGGCCAAGTAGGCCGCGCTCAGTTGCTCGGCAACACGAAGCTCTCGAGCACCGAATCGTCCGCGACCTCGCGGTCGAGGCGCTCCGCAAGCCGCAACCGCGTGAACCACGGCGCCATGGTCGGGCCTTCGCCCCCCACCACGTTGCCCGTGTACACGCGCAGCTGGTCGACGAAGCCCGACTCGAGGTGACGCGACAAGAGCTGCGGGCCGGCCTCGAGCAGCACGCGCCGCACGCCCTGCTCCCACAGCCACTCCTGCACGTCGCGCAGCGCGACGTGGTCCTCCTCACTGGAGTGCAGGCCCGTGACCTTGGCTCCGGCGCGCTCGAGAGCGACGTGCCGCGCCGCGTTGGCGCCTGCTTGGCAGAGAATATGAACCGGACCGGCGCCCTCGCCCGGCCCCGGCGGGGCGAACAGCTTGCCGTCGGGCGGCGTGCGCAGATAGCTGTCGAGGATCACGCGCAGCGGCGGCTTCGACGGGTCACCCGGAGGACGCACGCTGAAACGCGGGTCGTCGTTCAGCACGGTCGTGACGCCCGTCACGATCGCGTCGACGCGACCGCGCAGGAGCTGCACCTCGCGCAGTGACTGTGGTCCGCTGATCCAGCGACCCCCGCCCACGGAGGGCGGTGGCCTGAGCTGGCCCGAGCGCGTCTGTGCCCACTTCGCGATCGTCCACGGGCGCGGGCGACGCTGGCGGTCGATGTCGACCCAGCGCAGGAAGTGCGGGGCCGTGCGGTCGAGCTCGCTGGCGCGCGGCACGAAGTCGACCTCGATGCCCGCCTCCTGCAGCAGCCGCAGCCCGGCGCCGCGGTGACGCGGATCAGGATCGAGAGCGCCGACGATCACCCGGCGCAGGCCGCTCTGGAGGATCGCGTTCGTGCAGGGTGGGGTCTTGCCATGGCTCGAGCAGGGCTCCAGCGTGACCACCAGCGCCTCCCAACTCGAGCGGGGCACGCCGCTAGCGTCAGCCGCCGCGATGGCCTCGACCTCCGCATGGGCCCCGCCCCAGTGTTCGTGGAAGCCCCGGCCAATGACTTGACCTCCTGCGATGACAGCCGCGCCCACGCTGGGGTTCGGCGCGACCTCGAAGCGGCGACGGCGAGCCTCCGCGGCGAGATCGACGAGGATCTCGCGCAGGCTAGCCTCGCTCAAGCTTGTGGTGGCCATCTCGGTCATGGGGATCCTACGCAGGTTCTGGAAGCCTTTTGTGAGTCCGCGGGGCGCAGGATCCAAGCACCTCTTCGGTTTTTGATCGCCCCTAGGCACAAGGTAGCGTCGTGCCGGCTCCAAGCGAGCGCCCAGCCCCGGAAGGGGCGGCCAAGCCGCCTACGTATTCGGCCGGGAGGGCCCCCCTCAGCACGCTCCATTTTGCACCCGCCGGGGGTGCCATCGGGGCCCTGCGCTTTGCAAACTGTCCCGCTGTTCCGACCCCGACGAACTTCATTCGACCCCACCATGACCCCCGCCCCGATTCGCGTCGCTGTCACGGGAGCCGCTGGCCAGATCGGCTACGCACTCCTCCCCCGCATCGCCTCCGGCCAGATGTTCGGGCCCGACCAGCCCGTCATCCTGCACCTGATCGAGATCCCCAACGAGAAGGCCCTCGCGGCCCTCAAGGGCGTCGCGATGGAGCTCGAAGACTGTGCCTTCCCGCTGCTGCAGGACATGGTGCTGACGAGCGACCCCAAGGTCGGCTTCAAGGATGTGAACTGGGCCTGCCTTGTCGGTGCCAAGCCGCGCGGCCCGGGCATGGAGCGCAATGACCTCCTAAAGGACAACGGCGCGATCTTCGTCGGCCAAGGCCGCGCGATCGCCGAGAACGCCGCCGCGAACGTGCGCGTCGCCGTCGTAGGCAACCCGTGCAACACCAACGCATGGATCGCCATGCAGGCTGCCAAGAGCGTGCCGAAGGAACGCTTCACCGCCATGACGCGCCTCGACCAGAACCGCGCGCAGGCGCAGCTCGCCCAGAAGGCTGGCGTGCCGATCACTTCGGTCCGCGGTGCGCTGATCTGGGGCAACCACAGCGCCACACAGGTGCCCGACTTCTACAACGCGAAGATCAACGGCCAGTCCGCGGCCAAGGTCATCGCCGACGAGGCGTGGCTCAAGGGCGACTTCATCAAGACCGTGCAGCAGCGCGGCGCAGCCATCATCGCGGCCCGAGGCGTGTCGAGCGCGGCCTCGGCGGCCAACGCCCTCGTGGACCACGTGCGCGACCTGCACTTCGCCACTCCGACCGGCGAATACCGCTCCGTGTGCGTGTGCTCGGACGGCTCCTACGGCGTGCCCGAGGGCCTGATCTTCGGGTATCCGGTGCGCTCGGACGGCAAGGGCGGCTGGAGCATCGTCCAGGGCCTCGAGATGAACGAGTTCCTGAAGGAGAAGCTCGCCGCGACGATCAAGGAGCTCGAGGGCGAGCGCGAGGTCGTCAAGGCGCTGCTCGCCTGAGAGACACCGGCCCAAGGCACAGCGCGCCCGCTGCGAACCAAGCGTTCCGCAGCGGGCGCGCCCGCCTTTCCTGCGGCACCGCGTCGCGCCAGCGAAGCTACTTCACAAGCCCGAGCTCGGCGATGCGCTTCGCGAGCGTCTGGGCCAGCAGCAGGCAGCCCTCGTCGGTCATGTGCACCTCGCCGTTCTTCTTCTCGGGGCGCACGAAGATGCGATCGGTACCACTCTCGGCGCGCTGGACGTCCGCAGTGCTCTCGAGCACTGCGCGCGCATCGCACAGCGGCACGCCGCGCTCCCGCGCGACGTCCTTGATCGCCTGCGTCATGCGCTCGTAGCCCGCTCGCTGCAGCGCTGCGGAGCCGAAGCGGTCGAGGTCCCCCATCCGGCAAGCCTCGGTGACGAGCAGCACTTCCGCGCCGTGCGCGCGCGCGAGCGCCACGATGTTGACCAGATTGCGGCGATAGGCGTCGAAGCCAAGGTCGGGGTCACCGGGCTGCGCATAGTCATCGGGCGCGTACTTGCCGAAGTCGACGATCACGTACGAACCGAGGTTCTGGCGCTCTTCCCACCAGCTGGTCATGTAGCGCCGCCACGCCTTGTAAGTGATGCTGTGCTCGAGCGCCGACTCGATCGGAAGCTCGCGATCGACCGGCCAGACCGCGCGCCAGTGCGTGTTGTCGCGCGCCACGCCGGGGTAGAGCGCGCAGCGCAGATCGTTGATCGTGTGGTACACGACCACGAGGTCGGGCTCGAGGTCGACGCCGCGCAGTGCGAGGTTGATCTGGCTCTCGAAGGTCGAGTAGCCCTGACAGCCGAGGTTGACGACCTCGATCGGTCGCGCCGAGCGCGCGCCGAGCTCCTCGCCGAGCTTGACGGGCCAGTTGGTCCACGTGGAACTCGGACCGATGCCGTAGGTGCTCGAGCCGCCGAGGCAGACGATGCGGAACGTGCCTTGGGGCTTCTTCCAAGTCACCTCGGCGCTGTTGAAGCCGAGGCTGTTGTGCGCGACCTCGACCGGATCCTTGTCCGTCGCGGGCTTCTGGAACCCCGGCCGGTTGGCGTAGGCAAGATACGGGTGCGGCTGGATGCGCGAGTCCTTGAAGACTGCCGCAAGCGGATCGAGCTCCTCGGGCCGCAGCGTGTCGATCGCGACGAAGCGCGGCACGGTCTCGAATGCGACGAGAAGCGCGAGCAGCGTCGCGAGCGACAGCAGGAGCCCGCGGACGAGGGGCGAGCGCGGCGAGGAAGGGGCGTCTTGGGGCATGGTTGGAAGCCTCGCGGCTCCCGTGCGATCCTACGCGCGTCGCCTTGGCCCCTCAACGCAGCGCCGCGCCATGACCACCCTTCGCACCCTCGCCCGCCTCCTCCCCGCCTGCCTGCTCGCGTCCTGCGCCAGTACCCCGCCGCCCGCGCCGGAGCCGCTCGGCACGCTCGTCGTGCTGCACAAGAGCGAAGCCACGGCGATGTGGTTCGACCTCGACGCGCGCGCCGAGCGCCTGCGCACCCCGACCGGCACCGGCCCCCACGAGGTCGCCTGCCGGGGAGAGCTCGCGGTCGTGTGCGACTACGGCGCGGGCACGGCGGGTACGACGCTCACGGTCCTCGACGCACGGGACGGACGTCTGGTGCGCAAGATCGAGCTCGGCCACGGCCGACCCCACGGCATCGAATGGCTCGACGACGCGCGTGTGCTCGTCACCTGCGAGGCGAGCGAGGCGGTGCTCGAAGTCGATGTGCTCGCGGGCGAGGTACGCCGCGTGCTGCCCACGGGCGCGAAGCTCTCGCACATGCTCGCGCTCGCGCCCGATGCGAGCCGCGTGTTCACGACCAATATGCAGTCCGACACGGTCTCCGTGCTCGACGTGGCGACGGGCGCACTCATCGCGCAGGTGCCGACCGGTAAGGGACCGGAGGCGCTCGACCTGTCGCCGGACGGCGCCGAGCTGTGGGTCGGCAATCGCAGCGACGACACGCTCACGATCTTCGACGCGCACACGCTCGAGACGAAGGCGACGCTTTCCTGTCCCAAGTTTCCGATCCGGCTCAAGTTCACGCGCGACGGCCGGCACGTGCTCGTCTCCTGTGCGCAGTCGGGCGACCTCGCGGTGTTCGACGCGCGCACGCGCATGGAAGCACGCCGCATCCCGCTCGGGCTGTCACCGACGGAGAGCGCCGCATCGAACTTGCTCGGCCGCGACTTCGCGGCGAGCCCCACGCCGATCGGCATCTACGTGCACCCGTGCGCGCCGCGCGCCTGGATCGCGGCCACCAACAGCGACCTCGTGAGCGAGCTCTCGCTCGAGACGTGGACGTTCACCGCGCGCATCCCGACCGGGCGCGAGCCCGACGGGCTGGGCTGGCTGCCTGCGCGCTGACGGGCGCCGCACCTACTCGGGCCGCGCGACGACTTCGCTGGCGAGCGTACCGGCGAGGCTGAAGGCGGTGCAGTCCTCGACCTTCACGCGCTGCGTGGTGCCCGCGAGCGACGGTTCGCCCTTGAGCGAAACCGAGATGCCTGTGTGCGTGCGCGCGCGCAGGACGCCGGCGTGTTTCTCGTGCGGATCCTCGACGAACACGGGCAGCTCGCGCCCGAGATACTCGCGCAGGCGCGCGAGCGCGACGTTCTCGCCGAGGTCGAGCAGGCGATTGTTGCGCTCGCGCTTGGTCGCGTCGGGCACGTCGTCGGTGAGCGCCTCGGCGGCCGTCGACGGGCGCGGGCTGTACTGGAAGACGTAGTTCACGAGGAAGCGCTGCTCGACGAGAAAGCGCTCCGTCGCTTCGAAGTCCGCGTCGCTCTCGCCCGGGAAGCCCACGATCCAGTCCGAGCCGAGCTCGATGTCGGGGCAGTGCTCGCGCAGGATGTCGACGCGCCGGCGATAGAGGTCGGTCGTGTAGCCGCGCTTCATGCGCCGCAGCACGTCGTCGGAACCCGACTGCGCCGGCAACGGCAGGAAGCGGTCGCACTTGTCGCAGTCTCGCAGCGCCTGCGCGAGCGCGGGCGTCACGTAGGACGGGTGCAGAGTGATCAGCCGCAGGCGCTCGAGACCGTTGAGCTCCTGCAGGCGATACATCAGGTCCGCGAGCGCGGGCCGGCCCTGGCGTCCGCGCCCGCGCGGCGCGTCGCCCTCGGGCACCGGCAGGTCCTCGCCCCAGCTGTTCACGGTCTGGCCGAGCAGCGTGATCACCTGCGCGCCGGAGTCGATCATCCAGCGCGCCTCGTCGACGAGTGCGTCGATGCCGCGCGACAAGACGCGCCCGCGCACCTTGGGCACGATGCAGAACGTGCAGTTGAGGTCGCAGCCGCGCATCACGGTCAGGTACGCATGGCGACCGCCTGCGTAGGCCTCGCCCACGCGACTCGCATCCGGCTCCTCGTCGAAGCCAAGCCGCGTCACGCGCGCCGGGCGCAGCGGCGTCGCGGCGCGCTTCTCGCGCACCTCGTCGACGAGCGCCGGCAGGTGCTGGAACGAGCGCGTGCCGACCACGAGATCGACCATCGGCGAGCGACCGTAGATCTCGTCGCCAAGGCGCTCGGCCATGCAGCCCATCACGCCCACCACGAGGTCCGGGCGGCGCTCCTTGGCTTTGCGCAACTCCCCCACCCAGCTGAACACGCGCTCCTCGGCGTGCTCGCGCACCGAGCAGGTGTTGAACAGCACGAGATCGGCCTCGTCGATGGCCTCCGTGGTCTGCCAGCCCTGCTTGCGGAAGCGGCCCTCCACCGAGAGGGAGTCGTATTTGTTCATCTGGCAGCCGAACGTGACCACGTGCAGCTTCGGGGCCGACGTCGCGTCGCCGTGGGCCTTGGATTGGAAGCGGGGCAGGGTCATAGTCGGGACCTTCTGAGGGCGCAAGATTGTGCCCGCACCCGGCGCCGCTGTCACCCCGCGAGCGCGCCGAGCCATCCCAAAGCGGGATCTCGACTGCGATGAGCCAGAGCCTCCAGGGCCGCTTCGCGCCCCACAACCGCTGCTTCGGCTGCGGACCCGCCAACGACAAGGGACTGCGCATCCAGAGCCTCTTGCAGGGCGAGCTCGTCGTCGCCGACTGGACGCCTCAACCCCACCACGAGGCGTTCACCGGCATGCTCAACGGTGGCATCATCGGTGCCCTGCTCGACTGCCACTCGAACTGGGCCGCAGCGTGGCACCTGATGAACCGCCGCGGCGCCGATGCTCCGCCCTGCACCGTGACGGCCGAGTTCCATGTCAGGATGAAGCGGCCGACGCCCTCGACCAAGCCCGTACACCTCGAGGCCCGGGTGGTGGAGGCGAGCGACGACCGGGCAACGATCGAGGCCACGCTGTCCTCGGATGGCGTGGTGACCGCCACCTGCCGCGGCGTGTTCGTCGCGGTCAAGGAAGGACACCCCGCCTACCACCGCTGGTGAGCCTGCGCGGGGACGGGTGTCCGCTCGGGAGGACGCGCGCCCCGGCTCCGGCCCCTCCGCCAGCGCCTAGGGAGGCCCTGTTCGGCTGGCACGCCCATTGCGGTTTCCCTTGCGGAAGCAGCTCCCCGCTGCCTTCAGAAGGACCGCCGCCATGTTCCTCCCCCGCCTCGCGCCCGCTCCGCTGTTGCTCGCCCCGCTCGCCCTGCTGCTGCCCGCCTGCACCGATTGCGGCGGCTGTGGCACGCCCGACGCTCCGCCGCCTCCGCCCCCCGCGGTCTACTACGACATCTGGGAGCTCGAGCCGAACGACGACGGCTGTTGCCCGGACTACCTCGGCACGACCTACGCGGGCGAGAGCTTCGTGATCGGCGGTCATATCCGCGACGACCTATACGACCCCTTCGATGGCTTCGGGCTGACCTCCGGCGAGCCCCAAGACGTCGAGTTCTTCCTCGAGCCCGTGGCCGGCTCCGCCGACCTCGACCTCGGCGTGTGGGACCCCTACCTTGGGCAGTTCGTGCTGATCTGGGAGAGCCCCTACGCGACCGAGTCCGGCCGCTTCACGGTCTCCGGCATGTACGAGGACTTCCAGCTGGTCGTGCTGTCCTACAGCGGTGACGCTGAGTACCGCCTGAGCGTCTGGATCGACCCGCCGACCTACCTGCACCTCACGGCCGGCGAAGCCCACCCGGAAAAAACGGACCGCCCCAAGGGCCTTGCTGCCTATGGCGCAGCCTTCGGCGAGCCCGCGAGCGAGGACTAGCCGCCAGAACAGAGGATTCCCTGCCTTCGTCGGAAGAGCCGGAGTGGCTCGGTCGTCCGCTCTCTTGCCATGAAGACCCTGCTCCTCGTCGCCAGCCTCGCCTTCGGTGCCGTCGCCATTGCCGGCGGAGTCCAGAGCTACCTCCACGCGGGCGCTGCCAGCGCGCAGGTGAGCTTCCACGCCGACGGCACACGCCGCAACTCGACCGAGTACGTCGAGGGACAGAAGCACGGGCTCTCGGAGCAGTGGCACCGCAACGGCACGCTCGAATGGCAGGGCCAGTACGAACACGGGCTGCGGGCAGGCGAGTGGCGCTTCTGGAACGCAGCGGGCGAGCTCGACTCGGAGCGCAGCGGCGTCTACGAAGCGGGCCGGCGCGCCGCGCCGCGCGGCTGATGGCGCGCGACTTCAGCCGAGCGCAGAGGAGTAGTGGCGGAAGCTGC
The DNA here is from genome assembly GCA_005778045.1 of Planctomycetia bacterium. The sequence goes on along the minus strand of SXKQ01000120.1, from coordinate 2,438 downwards.
GCCGCCACCACGCGAAGACCCAAAGCCCTAGCGCGAAGATCCATGCGCTGTGCGCCGCGACTTCGAGCGCGCTGATACGGCCCAGCACGAAGGCCGCCGGGAGCGATGAGAGCGCGGCGACCGGCACGAGCGAAGTGAGGAGCTGCCGCATCCGCAACGGAAACACGTCCACCGGACGATCCGCGAGCGTCATCGTCACCTCCCACGCGAGGTTGGAGAGATCCGAGTTGACGGCGCGGAACTCCGCGATCGTGAAGCCGACGCTCAGCGCCGTGCGCGCCCAGAAGGCGAGCGCCAAGGCCCACGCGAGCTTCAACAGCCCGAGCGGCGCGAGCGCGCCCGGAATGTCCCAGAGCGCGAACAAGAGCCAGCCGAGCGCCATCGCGCCGTTGATGCATGCCTCGAGGCTGAAGCGCTGGAAGAAGTACACGAAGACGGGCGCGCCGGGCCGCAGGCGGAGCGAGTCGAGCACGCCGTCCTTGAGTTCGCGCCCGAAATGCCAGCACTGGCCGAGCCAGATCATCCAAAAGGCGTCGGAGAGGAACAGGAAACCGAGGAACACGCGCACCTCCGCGCGGCTCCAGCCCGCCAGCGAATCCGTGTGCGCGAACAGGATCTCGAACGTCGCGATGTGGACGAGGTACCACGCGGTATCCATCACGACCTGCGTGAGGAACTCGACGCGGAACTGCGACTTGCGAATCACGCCGACGCGCGCGAACTCACGCGCAAGCCGCAGGTGGTGCAGCAGTGCGTTCATCGCTCAGGCCCCCGCCCCGACGTGCCGCCGCAGGCCGCGCCGCCACAGGAACTGGCGCAAGAATTCGAGCGCGACGATCCACGCGAGCAGCACCAGCACGCCGCGTACGAAGTCAGGGGTGCCAAGACGCCCCAGGAACAGCTCCCCCGGCGCGCTCACCGCCCAGTACGGGAACAGCCAGCGCAGCGTCCCGGCGAGCCCGTCTGGCATCGCGGACACCGGCACCAGCACGCCCGCCGCGAAACTGAACACGAAGCTCGCCATCGCCGAGAGCGTCCACACCACCTCGAGCCAGAACGCGAGCACGTTGACGAGGAAGCACACAAGGAACGCGCAGTAGCTCCCGAGCAGCACCAGAGCGAAGGCCTGCAGCGCCGCGCTCGCGCTCGCCGGCCGCGGCCACCACTGCGGGAACAGGGCCCAGCCCGCGAGCCACAGCATCGCCACCACGCTCGCCTGTACGGCTATGTGCTGCAAAAAACGCCCGAGGGCCAGTACGAAGAAGCGCACGGGCATCGTCAGGTACTTTGTGACGTAGCCCTGAAATATCTGATCCGCGAGGTCGAGGCCGCGCTGGTGGAAGAGCAGCTTCTCGAAGCTCGCGGCAAGGATCAGGTACGCGACCATGGTAGGGAAGTCAAAGCCGCCGACGCGCGTGTCCGGCGTGACGAGGATCGCGCGGTACACGAAGATCATCACCAGCGGTCGCCACAGGCTGCGCATCAGCTCGCGCACGACGAATCCCCCGCGCCACGCGGTGACCTTGCGCAATTCGTAGCCGAAGGCGACTCCGAGCAGGCGCAGATCGCGCACGAGCGGATGCACCGGCGCGAGCGAGCTCACGCGCCGCTCTCCCGGTTCTGGAAGATCTGGCGGATGATCATGTCGAGCGGGTGGTGCTCGATCGACAGGTCCCGGATCGCGAAGCGCTCGAACAGGAACGGCACGAAGCGTTGCACGGCAGGAGCCGAGACGCTGAACAGCAAGGTCAGCGGCGCAGCGCGCTCGAGCCGCGCATCAAACGGCGCGAGCAGCGGCTCCCAGGCGGGATCCCAACAAGGCGAGCTCGCCTCGAGGTGTACCTCGATTGCGCGCCGCTCGTAGACACGCGCCTTGAGGTCGACCAGCCCGCCGTCGAACAGCACGCGCCCCTGCCGGAGGATCACGAGCCTGCGACAAGTCTCCTCGATGTCCTCCATGTCATGGCTCGTCAGCACGATCGTCACGCCGCGCGCCCGGTTGATCTCGACTAGGTAGCGCCGGATGGTCTCGCGCGATACGAGGTCGAGCCCGATCGTCGGCTCGTCGAGGAACACGACGTCCGGCTCGTGCAGGAACGCGCCGATGATCTCCATCTTCATGCGCTCGCCGAGCGAGAGGTTGCGCAACTGGCGCTGAAGCTGGTCGCCCACCGAGAGGCGCTCGGCCGCCGCGGCCACGCGCGCGTCGAAGTCGGACTTCGGGATCGAGTAGATCTCACGCAGCAGCCGGAACGAGTCGATCGCCGGCAAGTCCCACCACAGCTGCGAGCGCTGCCCCATCACCATCGACAGCCGCCGCTTGTGCTCATCGCGCAGCTCGAAGCTGTCGCAGCCGAACATGCGCGCGGAACCGCTCGACACCGGCGTGATCCCGCTCACGCACTTCAGGAGCGTGGTCTTGCCTGCGCCGTTCGCGC
>SXKQ01000119.1 GCA_005778045.1 Planctomycetia bacterium | reverse complement strand
TGGCCGCCGGACAGCTGCGCCGGCAGCGAGCGCGTGCGCGCAGCGAGTCCGACGCGCTCGAGCATCACGCCTGCTCGCGCGAGGGCCTCCTTGTACTCGACGCCGAGGATCAGGAGCGGGATCGCGACGTTCTCGGCCGCCGTGAGCGTCGGCACGAGATTGAGGGCCTGGAATACGAAGCCGACGTTTCGGCCGCGCCACGCCGCGCGCTGGCGATCGGGAAGGCGACTCGTGTCCTCTCCGAGGACGGCGCACTCGCCCGCCGAGCGCTCGAGGATGCCCGCGATGACGGAGATCAACGTCGTTTTGCCACAGCCCGAGGGACCGACGAGCATCGTCAACTGCCCGAGCAGCACCTCGAGGTCGACTCCGCGCAGCGCTTGCACGGCGTTCTCGCCCTCGCCGAAGGTCTTGGTCACCCCGCGACACGAGACCGCCACACGGGTCGAAGTCGTCACGTCCATGCCACTAGCCCTTGAACACGACGGCCGGCTCCAGACGCAGGACACGCTGGATGGAGATCGCGGCAGCGATGAGGCAGCAGACGAGGATCGCGAGGCCGCCGAACACCGGCACCTGCCACGCCATGTGGAAGGCGAGTTTCGAGTCGTGCAGCAGCTGACCGACGAGCGCCGTGACGCCCACGCCGAGCCCGAAGCCGATGAAGGCCGCGAACAGCACCTGCGCGAACACCATGCGCAGGAGCAGCATGTTGCTCGCGCCCATGGCCTTCATCGCCGCGAAGGCGCGCTGGTTCTCTAGGATGAAGTTGTAGAGCAGCTGGCCCGAGATCAGCACGCCGATCACGAAGCCGAGCGCGATGGTGATGCCGAAGTTCGGCAGGATTCCCGTCTTGTCGAGGATGAAGTCCATCGAGCGCGCCTCGTAGTCGTCGCTCGTGTCGGCGCGCAGGCGCGTGGTTTCCTCTACGCGGCGGCCCACCTCGTACGGGTCGAAGCCGGGTTTCACGCGCGCCAGCACGTAGCCCAGCGACTTGCGCTCGGGCGGTGCCATGCGCAGGGCGCGGCTGTAGGTCGTGTAGACGACGGGATCCCAGAAGAACTCGCGTGTGCGCCGGAACGTGCCGACGACGACGGTCTCGTGCTCATTGAGGTCAACGCGGTCGCCAACTCGCAGCTCGCGCGGACCATCGTCTCCGACGCCGCGCCGCAGTTGGAGGCCGTCGTCGACGTCGCGCGCGTCGACGAGGATCGCGCGGTCCTGCTTGAGCAGCTCGAGCGTGCCCTGCTCCATGATCGGAGGGCCGCCTGTCAGCGTGGCGTCATCGAGGCCGATCATGCGCACCACGACGCGGGTGCCGTCCTGCAGGCGCGCCTGCACGTAGGACTTGTAGAGCGGCACGGCCCACTCGATGCCCTCGACGCCGCGCACCTTCAGGAGCGCGCTGTCCTGCATCGCCTTGCGGTCCTCGGTGAACTCGACCTGCGGGTCCATGATCCACAGGTCGGCCTGCCCTGTGTCGCGGATCCACGAGCCCGAGCGGCGCGTGAAGCCTGCGAAGATCGAACCCTGCTGCGTGATGAGCAGCGTGGCAAAGGCGAGGCCCGCGACGAGGCCGATGTACTTGAGCCGGTCGCCGACGAGCATGCGCAGCGCGATGCGAATCACCGAGCACCCCGCCTGCTGGCCGTTTCGGCGCCCATGCCGGCGAGCACCGCGTCGATCATGGCTTCCGTGCGCTTGCGCACCGGGCGCCACTGCACCCACGAGTCACCGCTGAAGTTGATCTCGAGTGAGGCCACGCCGTGCACGGCGGCCCAGAAAGTCTCCGTGACCAGCTCGGCGTCGCGGAACTCGCCGTGCGTGCGGCCCTGCTCGATGGCTTCCTGCGCCGCGAGCTTCAGGAACGCGTGACCGTCGCGCCGCGGGTCGCCCCGGCGCTCGAGCGCGCGCGCGTCGTGCTCGTAAGGCGAGCGCTGCAGGAACAGGAGTCGGTAGCTGTGCGGGTGCTTGAGCGCGAACGCCACGTAGGCCCGCCCCATGCGCCGGATGCGCTCGATCGGGTCGGCGATGCGGGCCATCGGAGCGACGGCGCGAGTCACCTCGTCGAAGTCGGCGAGGCACAGCGTGCGGATCAGCTCCTCCTTGTCCTTGAAGTGCAGGTAGATCGCGCCGGGCGCGTAGTCGATCGCCGCGGCGATCTTGCGCAGGGTGACGGCCTCGAAGCCGTGCTGGGCGAACAGCCTGCGCGCGGCGGAGAGAATGCGCTCCCGAACTTGCTGGCGCTCGCGGGCTCGACGGTCGGAGGAGGGCATGGGTGTGACCTGCGTTCAGTTTCTGAACACTGTTCAGTAACCGACCGCGGACGGCACCGCAAGGAGGCCGTATGCGAAGCGGCGCCCGGCGTGGCTGCAGCGTGGCGCCGCTGCTGGCCGAAATCGGCCGATCGGCCCCTGCCCCCGGTGGCTTCAGCGCCGGGCGAGGCCCGCGAGGACCTGCTCGATGCGGCCGAAGGTGCGCTGGCGGTCGAAGCGCTGCATGCGCTCGAGGCCGACGGCCACAAAGCGCTGCGCCAGCTGTGGATCATCGAGCAGGCGGGCGATCGCGTCGCGCAGGGCGACGTCGTCGCGCAGCGGGACGAGGAAGCCGTTGGTCCCGTGCTCGACCACTTCGGGATTGCCCCCGATCCGCGTGCACACGATCGGGGTGCCCAGAGCGCTCACCTCCAGCAAGGTGTGGGACAGTCCCTCGTACTCGCTGTTCAGCACGAACACGTCCGCGGCACCGATGTGGTCGGGAATGCGCTCGTAGGGCAGGTTGCCGAGGAAGTGCGCGCGCTTCTCGACGCCGAGCTCGCGCGCGAGCTGCCTCCACGGCTCGAGCATGTCGCCGTCGCCCGCGACGAGCAGCTCGACGTCCTCGGGGAGCTGCGCCAGCGCACGCAAGATGCCGTCGACGCGCTTCCACACCATCAGGCGGCAGATCGTGAGCAGGTAGCGCTTGCGCGGGTCGAGTCCGAGGCGCGCCCGCGCCGCTGCGCGACCACCCGCGACGTCCGCGGCCTTTGGCCCATGGTATGCGTTGTAGACGAGCTCGACCTTGCGCTCCGGCACGCCGTAGCGCTCGATCGGAATACGCCGGAGAAAGTCGCTGCATGCGATCAGCTGGTGGCACCAGCCCCACCAAAGGCGCTGCAGCCGCCGCGCGAGGCCGACCTTCCAGCCATACGACTTGCCCTCGAAGGTCTCGATGTCGTCGCCGTCGATCCAGCCCTTGCGATGGCTGATCTCCCAAGCGCCGTCGACCATCAGGCGGATCATCGCCTTGCGGCCCGCAAGGCGCGCCGCAGCGACGTGGAGCAGCGCGAGATGCTCGTTCACGTACACGACGTCGGCCTTGCGCGCCTCACGGAAGGTCGCCCACGCCGCCTTGAGGTAGCGCAGGAGTAGCGGACCGCGCTCGATCGCGACCACTCGGAAGGGATAGCCCTTGGGCTCGGGGTCCGCGCAGAACGCCACCACGGTCACGTCGTGGCCGCGCTCCACGAGAAAGCGTCCGAGGCTCGGCACGTAGACGGCCGGCCCGCCGAGGTCCGGCGGGAAGATCGGCGAAGTGACGAGGACACGCATCGGCGGAAGCGAGCATAGTCCTTCGGCAGGCGCGCTTCCCGCGCTGTGCGCGACCTGACGGGGCGCACCCGGACGCGGGAAGAAGTTGCCGCTGCGAAGTAAAGTGACTGCCCCATGTCGAGCGAAGGACGAGAGCGGCTGCCTGCGGTTCCAGCCGGCCTGCACGCCCTGCGCGAGCGCTACGACGCGGTGTTGTGCGACCTGTGGGGCGTCGTGCACAACGGCCAGCGACCGTTCGCGAGCGCGGTGCAAGCGCTCTCCGCGTTTCGCGCCAGCGGCGGCCGCGTGATTCTGCTCACCAATGTCCCCAAGCCCCGCGACCCGATACCGCGCCAGCTCGACCGCATCGGCGTCGCGCGCGATGCATGGGACGTGATCGTGACCAGCGGCGATGCGATTCGTGGCGAGCTTGCGGCGCGCGCGCCTGGCCCCATGCACCTGATCGGCCCTCGCAGCGACAGTGTGCTGTGGGACGGGCTCGGCATGCAGCTCGCCGCGCTCGAAGACGCGGTCTTTCTGGGCGTCACCGGCCTCGATGACTTCGACGAGGATGAACCGGAGCACTACCGCGAGCGCCTCGCGCGTGCGTGCGAGCGCGGCCTCGAGATGGTGTGCGCCAATCCCGACATCGTGGTGCGACTTGGCGAGCGACTGCACTGGTGCGCCGGTGTGCTCGCCCGTGACTACGAGGCCCTCGGCGGGCGTGTCGTCATGGCCGGCAAGCCCCACGCGCCGATTTACTCGCTCGCCCTGCGCGAGCTCGAGTTGCTCCTCGGCCGCTCCGTCGACCGCGCGCGCGTACTCGCCATCGGAGACGGCATCGGCACCGACGTGCGCGGCGCCAACCGCGAGGGCCTCGATGCTCTCTTCATCGCTTCCGGCATCCATCGCGACGAGCTGCGCGAGCACGGCGCGCTCGACATCGAGGAGACGGCACGCGCGCTGGCCGCGGAGTCCGCTCACGCTTTGTACGCGCTCGCGGAGCTGCGCTGACTCAAGTTGACAGGGCCGGGCGCCGTTCGTATCGCTATGGGTATGTCACTGGACGCAATTTTCGAGGGTGTAGGTGCGGCGGTCGCCGCGGATGCCGGAAACGCCAAGGCCACGTTCAAGGTGTCGCAAGAGCTCGCGGGCCTGATGGAGTGCCACGGCACGACGGGCACGGGGCACCGCGTGGTCGTCGATGAGCCGCAGTCGCTCGGCGGCGGCAACAAGGGCGCGACACCGCTCGAGTACGCGCTCGCGGCGCTCGGTTCCTGTCAGCTGATCACGTATCGGCTGTGGGCGGATCGCCTCGGTATCCGCTTCGACAAGCTCGCGGTCGAAGTCGAAGGCGATCTCGATGTGCGCGGCGTGTTCGGCCTCGACGCGAAAGTCCGGCCCGGATTCGGCGCCGTGCGCGTGCACCTGCGCATCAGCGGTCCCGAGCCGCGCGCGCGCTACGAAGAGCTCCAGCGCGCCGTCGATGCGCACTGCCCGATCTTCGACGCCCTGCGCAACGCCACCCCGATCCAGACCGAGCTCAAGCTCGGCTGATCCGCGCTCAAGAAAGCGCGATCAGGGCAGCCCGATCAGGGCGCATAGAAGCGCTGCGCTGGCCTGCCGGCGCCGTGCTTGGAACAAGTAGCGCGCCAGGGCACGCGGGTCGTCCTCGAGACGCGGGCGCTGGAGGTCGGCGTAGGTCGCGCCGGCGTGCTCGCGCAGGCAGGGCAGGAGCTCTTCCTTGCCGAAGCGCTCCACGCGCTTCATGACGGCGTAGTAAATCGGCGGCCCGTCGAGCAGCCTGCGGGCCTCGTTCAGGAACTCACGGCCAAAGGTGTCGGGGGTCGTCCTCAGGAGCACCTAGTCGCCGATCGCTCGGCGCTCAAGGCGTGACGACCGGGCGGCTGCGCGCGCGCAAGAGCACGAGGCCGAGGGTGATCGTCAGACCCATCAGTGCCAGCCACAGTCCGTCGCGAAACGAAGCTGGGTCGTAGGTGAGTTCGAGCGCATGTCGCCCGGGAGGCACGTCGACGGCCATGAAGGCCGTGTTGGCGTCGAGAATATCGACCGGATGTCCGTCGAGCGTCGCACTCCAACCCGGATAGCGCGCGAGCGCGGCCACGAGATAGCGCGGTGACGCGCACTCAACGTCGAACCGGATAAGGCTCGGCGTGTCGAGAGCGAGCTCGATCGATCCGGGCAATTCCGCACCCTCCACCTCTCCGCGCTCGCGCGGCTCGAAGCCCTCGGGCACGAGCGGTCCGACGATCACGGTGTCGTAGGGATCGACCTCGGGATCGGCCGTGCGGAACAACGCCTTGCGCGGACCAGGTCGAGCCTCGGCGTGCGGAGCGAGCCAGAAGCGGCCGCGCGAAGGCGCGTAGCGATAGAACGCGAGGCCCGGCAGGCTGGCGACCTCTTCAAGCCCTTCGGTCGTACCCACCCAGCGCGGCCCCGGCTCTCCATCAGCATTCGATGGTAGCGCGACGTACTTCACGCCGAGTACCGCCAGTGCATGCGCGCTCGCCTTCGTCGCCACCTGCCACGACGTGCGCGGCTCGACGAGCAGGCCGTAGAGACGGTTGTACTCCGCGATGCCGAGTGCGTCGTAGGACGTTGCCAGCGAAAGTCCGTACATCAGATTCGCGTGCGGCGGGATGCCGAGCGGATCGACGAACAGCACACGCTCGCCCGCGGTCTCGCGATGGAGCGTCTCGATCGCGGCTGTGCGCGGGTAGACCAGCCGCTCCGGCGCGACGTGCTGATACGGACGGAAAATCTCGACGGTCTGTGCGCACAGCACGGCGGCGAGGCCGAGCAGGGCCACCGTGCGCGCGCGCGTTCCGGGCGCGAAGAGCAAGACGAGGATCAGCGCGATGGCCGCGAGCGAGCTCGCGACGATCCACGCGATGTGATCGAGCGCGTGGGCCTGCGCGGCGAGGTCGTCTGGGCCGGCGAAGGTCGCCGCGAGTTGCTCGAGAGCGGCTTGGCATCCGACGAGCAAGGCCACGAGGCCCACAGCCAGCATGAGCGCCGTCGCGAGGCGCGCAGGGCTCTCGCTCGACAGTCGCTGCACGCCAATCGCGGCGAGAACCGCAATGGCCAGCGCCCACGCCCCCTGACTCACATAGCTCGGAATGAAACCCAGACCGAGTGCTGCGGAGACTCCGCTCGCGATGCCCAAGGCGTCGTGGGCCCATAGCGGCCACACGATTGCCGTGAGAGCGAACGACAGCGACTTTCTAGAGCGAAGCGCGGTTGGCAGCGCGACCAGCGCGAGCACGAGCGCGAGCCAGCTCGTGTAGCCGAGATTCGCAATCTCGTAGTTCGGTGTCGGACGCGCGGGATCGAGGAGCGTTCGGTCCACCGGCGTGCCGAGATAGTCGGGAAACAGGTAGCGCGGCCAATACACGAGATCGAGTGCCACGTGCGAGGTCGACTCAAGACCGAAGGCGCGTGGACTCTGCTGCACGTATTCGAGAAAGGGCAGCACGAGCGGCATTGCCATCAGCACGGCAGCGAGCCCGAGGGCGCCGAGTCGGGCCCCTAGGCGCAGCGTTTCGCCGGGTCGCTCGCGCAGAGCGGGGAACAGACGCACCAGCGTGTACGCCGCGATGCTCACCGCCCCAAAGAACACGGTCTCCGGATGGCCCGCGTAGGCCATCGACACGAGGCCGACCACGAGCCCGAAAGACCACTTGCGCTGTCCTCCACCGCTCACGAGCTTTTCGACGCACAGCAGCGCCACGGGCACGCAGGCCGCGACGCCGGCGTGTGGATAAGCCATCAGCAGCGTGTTGTGCCCACTCGCCTGGAATGCGATCGCGCCGCACGCGCTCGCGAGGCGCGACAGCCCGAGTGAGCGCAGGAAGAGCAGGAGCGACGCGCCCGCGACCCAGCTCTTCAGGAACGCGCTCGCCAGCAAGGCCCACTTCAGTGGCAGCACGTAGAACGGGAAGCTGAAGGGCGACAGCACCGCAGATTGGAAGTTGGCCCAGTGCGGCATGCCGCAGCCGTTGTGCGGATTCCAAAGCGGGAAGCGGCCCTGGGCGAGCTCGCTGCGCGAGAACTCTAGCCACGGGACGAACTCGACCACCGGGTCGGAGAGCAGCTGGTTGCGCGGCTGCCAGCCCTGCTCCGTCGCGAGCACCGGATGGCTTTGCAGCAGGTCGGCGGTCGTGAGAACGCCGTTCGCGATTCCGAGCAAGGGCTCGAGCAGCAGCACGCACGCTATGGCCGCGGCCACGACGGCCGCCAGCACGACATCCCGTCTAGCCTGCATCTTCACGCAGCCAATCGTAGCTCAGCCTTTCACGCAGACCACCTGCTTCAAGGTATGCACGACCTCCACGAGGTCAGACTGGGCCGCCATGACGGCCTCGATGTCCTTGTAGGCGCCCGGTGTCTCGTCGAGTACGCCGCTGTCCTTGCGGCACTCGACGCCCTCGGTGGCAGCGGAGTGGTCCACGAGCGTGAACCTGCGCTTCGCATCGCCGCGTGAGAGCAGGCGTCCGGCACCGTGACTGCACGAGTGGAAGCTCTGCGGATTGCCCTTGCCGCGCACGATGTACGAGCGCGCGCCCATCGAGCCGGGGATGATGCCGAGCTCGCCGCGCCCTGCCCGCACGGCGCCCTTGCGCGTGACGAAGAGCCGCACTCCGAAGTGCTCCTCGCGCTCGACGTAGTTGTGATGGCAGTTCACGACCACCTCGCCGCGCTGGAAGCGCGGCAAGAGCTTCGAGTGCGCCAGCGCATCGAGCACGGCGGACATCATCAGCTCGCGGTTCTCTCGCGCGAAGCGCTGCGCCCAGCCGACGGCCTCGACATAGTCGTCGAAATGCTCGGCGCCCTCGCGGAAGTACGCGAGATCGCGATCGGGCAGCTGGTGCAGGTGATGCTGCATATCCTTCTTCGCAAGCTCAATGAAGTGCGTGCCGATGCGATTGCCGACGCCGCGCGAGCCGGAGTGCAGCATCACCCACCCCCGCGCCTCCTCGTCGAGGCACAGCTCGCTGAAGTGGTTGCCGCCCCCGAGCGTGCCGAGCTGCTCCGCGCTCGCGCCGCGATCGAGGCGCGGATGGCGCTCCAGGATGCGCTCGTAGCCGGGGCGCAACCGGCGCCATGCGGTCTCCACCTTCGCGGGCAGTCGCCGCCACGCGCCGCGGTCGCCCTTCCCGCCGTTGTCGGAGCGTCCGTGGGGCACGGCCTTCTCGAGCGCGTCGCGCAGGGGCTTCAGCGAGTCAGGCAGGTCGCTCGCGGTGAGCGACGTGCGCACTGCCATCATCCCGCAGCCGATGTCGACGCCGACCGCCGCCGGAATGATCGCGTCGCGCGTCGGGATCACGCTGCCGACCGTCGCGCCGATGCCGAAGTGCACGTCTGGCATTGCCGCCACGTGCGGATGCACGATCCCGAGTTCCGCAACGTTGCGCAGCTGCGCCAGCGCCTTCTTGTCCGCCGGTACGCCGCGAATCCACGCGCGAATTGGCACGCCCCTTGTGTCGATGTCCGCGGGACCAGCCATTTCGAACACAGGCTAGCGCTGTTTCCCCGCCAACGCTCACGCACGCTTCACGCGAGCTTTGCCGTCGCTGCGTCCGATGCGGGCGTCGCGGCATCGCGAAGATGCCGCGCAATCCCTTCCTCCAAGACGAGACCTCACCACCATGACGAAGCTCTCCCTCGCGCTCGCCTGCGTCGCCCTCGGCGCGGCGCCCGCGCTCGCCCAAAACGAGCAACTGCAGTTCCTCGGCCGCTACAGCACCGGACTCGGCAACGGCAGCGCCGAGATCGTCGCCTTCGACGCGGCCAGCGCGCGCATGATCTGCGTCAACGGCGCCAACGCGAGCCTCGACATCGTCGACCTCTCCAATCCGGCCAGCCCCGCCCTCGTCCAGCGCGTGAGCGTCTCCGCGCTGTTCGGCGATCAGGAAGCCGCGGCTTTCCCCAACAGCGTCGCCATCTCGAACGGCCTCGTCGCCGTGGCGGTCGAGCGCAAGGACGCCACCGGTCGCCACAAGCCGGGCCGCATCGCGTTCTTCAACGCGCAGGGCGGGCTCGTCGACTCGGCCATCACCGGCTACCTGCCGGACATGGTCACCTTCTCCCCGGACGGGCGCTTCGCGCTCAGCGCCGACGAGGGCGAGCCCATGGGCAACTACTCGTTCGACCCCGAAGGCTCGGTCACGATCGTCGACTGCACCAAGGTGCGGCTCGCGCTCGCCAACCCGTCGCAGGCAGCCTCGTACGCTCTCGTGCCGACGGACTGGAAGCTCGCGACTTTCTCGCGCTTCAACTCGATGGTCGCCGGCCTGCGCGCCTCGGGCGTGCGTATCTACGGCCCTGGCGCGAGCGTCGCGCAGGACCTCGAGCCCGAGTACATCACGGTGCCGCAAGGCTCGATCTACGCCTACGTCACGCTGCAGGAGAACAACGCGGTGGCGATGGTGAACATGCTCACCGGCGTCGTCGCGCGCATCCTGCCGCTCGGCTTCAAAGACTGGTCGCTCTCCGCCCTCGACGCGAGCGACCAGGACGGCGCGATCCGCATCCAGCCGTGGTCGGTGTACGGCATGTACCAGCCCGACGCGATCGTGTCGTTCAGGATCGGAACGAGCACCTACTTCCTCACCGCCAATGAAGGCGACGCGCGCGACTACAGCGCGTTCAAGGAGGAGAAGCGCGTCAATGCGCTCACGCTCGATCCGACGGCGTTCCCCAACGCGGCGACGCTGAAGCAGAACGCGAACCTCGGTCGCCTGACGTGCACGGACAAGCTCGGTGACCTCGACAGCGACGGCGACTTCGACCAGCTCTACACGCTCGGCGGCCGCTCGTTCACGATCTTCCGCGCGGGCAACTCGGGCACGCTGACGCGCATCTATGACAGCGGCGACCAGCTGGAGCAACTGACGGCGCAGCTCGTCCCGAGCCGCTTCAACGGCGACCCAGTCTTCGACACGCGCAGCGACAACAAGGGACCGGAGCCGGAAGGCGCGACGGTGGGCGTGATCAACGGGCGCACGTACGCGTTCGTGTGCCTCGAGCGCACCAACGGCGTGATGATGTTCGACGTCACCAACCCCGCCGCCCCCGTGTTCCGCAGCTACCTCAACACGAGCACCGTGTCGGGCAGCTCGCAGTCTGGCGATGTGGGCCCCGAAGGTCTTTCCTTCGTGCCAGCCGCCCAGAGCCCGAGCGGCTTTGCACTCGTCTTGACGGCGAACGAGATCAGCGGCACGGTCTCGGTTTACGAAGTGCGCTGAACGATCCTGATTCCCGAAGGAAGTTCCAGTGGGCGCCGGTGCGCGAGCACCGGCGCCCATGCGCTTTCACGGTGTCTTCATACGGGAGGCCGACCGCACCGGCGCCCCATGAAGGGACGCCTCCGACGGCTTCCCGACGCTCCATAAAGCGCTCAGGAATCCGCGCTGCGCCCTCGATAGCGAGGACATGAAGCTGATCCGCCTCGCCAAGCTCACGCTCGCGCTCGCCCCCTTGGCCTCCTGCGCTTCGCCGCGCCACACGGCGTGGCATGCCTACGAGAAGGGTAACTACGCCGGCGCGGCCGAGCGCTGGAGCGAGCTCGCGCTGGCGGGAGACGCGGACGCGCAGTTCCTGCTCGGACTCGTGCACGACGAGGGACAGCTGGGTGAGGCGGGTACGAACGAGGCCGTGCGCTGGTACGCGCTAGCCGCGGAGCAGGGTCATGTCGCCGCACAGTGCAACCTCGGCCTGTGCCACTACGAGGGTCGCGGCACGCTGCGCTCCCACGAGCGCGCGGCGCAGTGGTTCGAGCGCGCGGCGGCGCAGAGCTTCGCCGAGGCCCAGAACAACCTGGCCGTGATGCACCTGCTTGGGCAGGTCTCGGATGCCACCCCCGAGCGAGCGCGCGAGCTGCTGGCACAGGCGGCTGCGGGCGGGGATCCGAAGGCGCTCTCGCTCTTGCCGAAGCTCGCAGCGCTCGCGCCGGACGCGCCGCGCGAGCAGGTGCTGGCCGCGATCGCTCGCTGAACGGCGCATCCTGCGCTGCTACGCTCAAGAGATGCTGCAGCGCATCGTGCACCGCTCAGGCCTCGTCGCCTACCGCTCCGAGGAGCTCTCTCGGATCGGAGTGCCCCATCTCTTCACCACGCGGATTGGGATCGGCGGACACGAGCTCGACTTGCGCGAGCCCTCGGTCGATACGCTCGACGCGCTGCGCGAGTGCGCGCAGGTCGCGGGGAGCGCGCCGCTGTTCTCGCTCAAGCAGGTGCACGGAGCGCTGGTGCACGAGCTCGACGAGTCGGCGCGCGGGCTCGAGGGCGATGCCTGGACCAGCGACCGCACGGACCGGCTCGCGCTCGTCTACACGGCCGACTGCGTGCCGGTGCTCGTGGCGAGTGCCGATGGCCGGCGTGTCGCCGCGATTCACGCTGGCTGGCGCGGGCTCGTAGCGGGCGTGATTCCAGCGGCGCTCAAGCGCCTCGGAGCGTGCCCAGAGGCCGCGGCCATCGGTCCGTGCCTGTCGCTCGAGAGCTGCGAAATGGGACCGGAGGTCGCCGAGCAGTTCGAGCGCGCGGGGCTCGCCGCAGCCATCCACGCACGACCCAGAGGCCGGCCGCACGTCGACCTGCGACTCGCCGCGCGGCTCCAGCTCGAGCGCGGCGGCTGCGCGCGCATCGACGTCTCGGATCGCTGCACTTACCTCGACGCTGAAGAGCTGCCGTCCCACCGCCGCGAGGTCACGCACGGCGGTGAGCCGCGCGCCGGCCGTATCGGCGCCTTCATCGCCGCTCGGCCGCACTAGCGCGCTGCTCCCGCTACGCACTCGGGGTACTGCGTCGTTCCTGCGCGGGCCAGAAGAAGACATGGCGTGCGCCAGCGTTCGAGGCGCAGGGGTGCTTCCATGACGGCCGAGCAGGACCTGTTCGAGAGCGAGGCGCGGGAGAAGATCCTGCACGGGGCGGAGCGACTCGCCGACGCGGTGCGCATCATGCTTGGGCCCAAGTCGAAGTTGGTGCTGCTCGAGAAGCGCTGGGGCGCTCCGGTCGTGTGCAACGATGGCGAGACGATCGCCAAGGAGCTGGAGCCCGAGAGTCCCGAAGAGAACCTCGGCGCGCTGAGGCCGCGGAACGCAGCGGAGGCGCGGTCGGCGACGGCACGAGCACGTCGACGGCGCTCGCGCACGCGATTCTCGCGCACGATGTGCGCCACTAGGCGGCGGGCGCGAGCGCGGCTTGCGCGTGGCGCAGGAAGCGCTGAAGTCCATCCCGCGGCCCATGCGAACGCGCCTTGAGTAGGCGCGGGTGGCGACCATCTCCGCGCACAACGGTCCGGCCATCGGCGAGCTTGTCGCGGACGCACTCGAGAAGCTCCGCGGCGACTGCATCATCACGGTCGAGGAGTCCAAGGGCACCGAGGCGACGCTCGAGATCGTCGAAGGGCTACGGTTCGATCGGGGCTAGCTCTCGCCGTACTTCTTGACCGACACGGCTTGCATGAAGGTGGCGCTGGAGGATGCGCTCGTCTTCGTGACCGACCGCAAGCTCAACCTGCTGAAGGACCTGATTCCACTGCTCTAGGACGTGGCCAAGTCGGGACGCCCGATCCTGTTTGTCTCCGAGGACATCGAGGGCGAGGCCCTCGCGATGCTGGTCGTGAATCGCGTCCGCGGCGTGCTGACCACCTGCGCGGTACGCACGCCCGGCTCCGGCGACCTGCTCAAGGCGATGCTGCAGGACATCGCGATCCGGACGGGAGTGCTGCTACTCTCCAGAGAACTGGGCGCTGGTCTGGAGAACGAGCAGCTCAAGCGCGCGCGGCGTATCGTCGTCGACGAGGACTCGACCGCGCTGGTCGGCGGCGGCGATCCGGCGCGCATCGCAGCGCGAGTCGCGCAGCTGCGGACCGAGATCGAGCAGACGACGAGCGGCTA
>SXKQ01000118.1 GCA_005778045.1 Planctomycetia bacterium | reverse complement strand
CGTCAACCGGATCGACGGCGCCGCCCGGCCAGTTGACGCCAGCGGCTTCTTGCCGGCGTATTCAAGGCGCAGCGCCATGAGACCGGGCATCTCGACTTGCGCGAGCTCGATTTCCTTGCGCCCGAAGTCGGCGAGCGCGAGGTCCTTGACCTTGAAGTCCTGTGCGGTGGCAGTGGTGGCAGCCATGGTGGAACGAATGTCCTCTAAGGATTGGTGCGAAAGTTAGTTCGAACGGGAATCCCCGGGCGCGCGCGCGCGCACGAGGTAGAGCTGGAGGGCTGCGGGGCTCGCGGGCTGCGGGCCCGGCCGGCGCGGAGTGTAGTGGTCGTCGACGGGCTCGACCGCGATCTCCTCGAAGCCGGTGCGGCGCAGAGCGGAGACGATCGACGCGGGATCGAGCCCGAGATGCAAGTCGCCGAGCTCCTCCCGCATCCAATCCTCCGAGTGCGGCTCGAGCTCGAGCACGACGAGCGGCGCGTGGGGCTTGAGCACACGTCGCATCTCGCTCAGCGCGGGTGCGAGTTCGGGCAGGTGGTGGAGCACCATGCCGGCGACGACGCCGTCGAGCTCGCCGCTCGAGATCGGTAGTGCGTCGAGCTCGCCGCGGCGCAGCTCGACCCGCGCCTCGGGGCACTCCTTGGCGAGGCGCTTGCGAGCTTGGGCCAGCATGGCGCGCGAGCGGTCGACGCAGATCACCTTCGAGGCGAGGCCCGCGAGCCCGCGCGCGAGGTAGCCCGTGCCGCAGCCGAGGTCGGCGATCACGAGGCCGCTAGGCAGGAGGCAGGCCGCGGCGCGCTGGCGCGCTTGGCCGGTCTGGAAGTCGATACCGATCTTGTCCCAGTCGGCCGCGAGGTGCTCGAAGAGCTCCGCGGAGCGTCGCTCGCGCTCTCCGAGCACGCGTTCGAGGCGCAGCAGGTCGCGGCGGTGCTCCGGGCTCTCGTCGAGGCGGCTCTTGAGTGCGGCCCAGACGCTCCGCACGAGGTCGCCGCCTAGGTCGGGAGCGACGCGCACGAAGATGCTCGTGCCGACGCGCCGCTCCGCGAGCAGGCCCGCCTCGCGCAGCAGCCGCAGGTGGTTCGAGACGCGCGACTGCGACATGCCGAGCGCGCGCGAGAGCTCTCCAACGGCGAGCTCGCTGCCGTCGCACAGAGCGAGCATGCGCAACCGTGTGGGATCGGCGAGCGTCTTGAGCAGTCCGGTGAGGTCAGCGGCGGCGAGCACTTAAGAACACTACATCATGACCTTGTGATGTTCAATCCGGGGCTGCAAGCGGCGCGGTAAAGCCCACCGCCCCGCAGCGTGCGCCCGTGGGGCGTCGCTGCGGGGCGGTGGGCGTGGCGGTGGGTGGGGATCGCCGAAATCGGCTGCGGAGCGCGCTCAGCCGAGGCTGGCGAGGGCGACCGAGAGGATCTCGACGTCTTGGGTGCCGCCAGGCAGCTCGATCTTCGCCGTCTGGCCGGCGGTCTTGCCGAGCATGCCGCTGGCGAGCGGGGCCTTGTAGCTGATGGTCGAGTCGTCCTTGGCATCCCAGGGACCGAGGATCGTGACCGTGTGCGACGTGCCGGCGCGCACGTCTCGGAAGAGGACGCTCGTGCCGGGGCAGACAGTGTTGTCGGGGATGTTGGCGTTCTCGAGCAGCGCCGCCATGCGCAGCTCCTTGTCCATCTCCGAGGCCGCGCTGGTGAGCTGGCGCTGCTCCTCGATGGCCTGCTCCCACTCGGCATTCTCCGAGAGGTCGCCGTAGGAAGCCGCCTTGGCGATCGCCTCGGCGTTGGCGGGGATCTTCTTCTCCTTGAGCTCGTTGAGCTCCGCCTCGCGCTTCTGGAGGCCGGCGCGCGTGGTCCAGATCTTCTCCTCCATCCAGAACGGCAGCTGCTCGGAGCGGAACACATCGCCGCCCATGTCGAGCACGATGTCCGTGACCATGCTGTCGATGCGGTCATCGACGCCGCGCTGGAGCATGGCGCGCACCGAGCGCAGGGCCGGGATGTCGGCGCCCTCCAGCATCGTTGCGACGAGGGTCGGCTCGCCGCCGAGCAGCAGCTCAGTGAGCTTCTGCTGGGCGCGGGCCATGACCGAGTCGCCCACGCGCTCTTCCTGCAGGTAGACCGAAAGCTCGATCAGCGCCATGGCGCGCTGCACGGGCGTGGGGTACTCGCCCTTGAGCTTGCCGGTCTCCGCAAGGCGTGCGAGCTCGGTCAGCACGAACGGCGACAGGCGCGGGCGCGCGAGCAGGCGCACGTACCAAGCGGCGAGCTCCTTGTCCTTTTTGGCTTTGCGAAGCTCGTCGATCAGGGGCTTCGCCATGCCGGGCGCGGCGTGGGCGAGGTGCGTCAACGCCTCGTCGATCCAGCGCTCGCCAAAGAGCTCCGCGAGCAGCGACACCGAGCGCTCCTGCTCGCGCGAGCCCGGCATCCTCTGCAGGAAGGCCCACAGGGCGGGCGGCACGCGCGGGTCGGTGGGAGCGGCCTTCTCGGTAGCCGCCTTCAGGCGCTCGAGCAGCGGCGCGGGCGTCGCCGCCGGCGTGCCGTCGACCTTTTGGTGCTCGCGCAGCATCATCCACGCCGCGAGGCGCTGGTCGAGCGGCGCCGGGACCTTCTCGTCGTTGGCCAGCTCCTCGATGGTCTGCAGGGCGGCGTTGCGGATCTCCGGGGCGAGCTTCTCGCCCCCGATCAGGTCGCGCACGCGCGAGAGCGCGTCCTTCAGGGTGCGCGCCTGCTTGAGCTGGCGGCGCATGGCCTCGATCGGATCCGTGGCGCGGCGCAGCAGCTCGACCTCGCACTTCGCGACGTTGCCCGACACGCGGTACATCGTGTCGTTCTCAGCGGCGAGACGGGTCTTCTTCCACCAGTTCGACCACTTGGTGCCGTCGACGCCGATCTGGGCCAGCGCGTTGCGGATGGTCATGTTGCTGGCCTTGCCGCCGTAGCGCATCAGCACGGCCTTCAGGATCTCGAGCGGCTGTTCCTTCAGGCGCCTCTCGAGCCCCTGCGGGTCGAGCAGGCGCTGGGCGCGCAGATCCGTCGACGGCAGGCGCTCGAAGATCTCGACCGCGGTGCGCAGCGGGAAGCGGTCCTTCCTCGCGGAGGCGAAGTGGACCGTGATCTCCATGGTCGCGTTCGAGACTTCCTTGACCTCGCCGACGCCCCAGCCCGAGGCGTGGAACACGACCACGCCCGGCCGGTAGGAGCGCATGTCGTCGAAGTAGACCCACGCCTTGCGCAGGTCGAGCGTCTCGCGCTTCAGGCCCGCCATGTCGCGGAACGCGGCCCACCACGGCTCACTGCCGAAGGCGGCCTCGGTGTACTTGAGCAGTGGATCGCCGAGCTCGCCCGCGGGCCCGCCGGCGCGCAGAGTGGCTCCGACGATGGCGGCGGCGTCCGCGGCGCGATCGTTTTCGGCCAGCGACTCGGCGTGGATGCGCAGCGTCGGCAAGCAGCGCGAAATGCGGCGCTTGGAGCCGATCACCTCGATCGCGGAGCACAGCTCCTCGATCGGGCCCTTGGAGGCGATCAGAGTGGTCCAAGCGTCATCGAACGCTTGCCAGTTCTCTTCGGTCGCGAGGATCGCGAGGCTCATGGGCGGGCTCCTGCAGGAAGGTGCGGTCGTGGACGAGAGGGCGTGCGGCGCGCTCTCCAGAGCGTTCTGGACGAGTTCGCCGCCGACGATGGCGCCCTCGCCGCGCGGGAAGCGGGGGCGAGGGCGTCACGTGGCGAGAAGCATAGGAAAGCCAGCGGCGCTTTGCACGGGGCAAGCGACCCGGCTTGGCGACCGCCCAAGCGCTCTCAGTCGAGGGCCAGCAGCGCGCCCTTCAGGTAGCGCGAGCGCGCGAAGTCGGGGCGCTGAGGGTGGTCGGGGCCGGAGCCCATGGCCCCCAGCAGGCGCAGCTCGCGGCCCGCGCGCCGGGCGGCTTGGAACAGCATCCCCACGAACTGATTCTCCTGCAGCAGGCCCGAGCACGAGAAGCTCGCCACCAGCGCGCCGGGGCGCGCGACGCCGAAGGCCAGCGCGTTGAGGTCGAGGTACTTCTGGAGGCCGGAGTCGAAGGCCGTGCGCGAGCCGATCAGCTTGTGCGGGTCGACGATCACAAGCCCCGGCCGGCCGGTCTCACCGGTCAGGCTGCGCAGGTAGGGGAAGGCGTCGGAGTGAATGAAGTCGACCGCGAGCTTGTTGAGTCGTGCCGCGTCCTTCGCGCGCGCGAGCACGACCTCGTCGATGTCGACGCCGCGCACCGTGCGCGCGCCGTGGAGCGCGGCTTGCAGCGCGAAACCGCCGGCGTTGCAGCAGATGTCGAGCACGTCGCGGCCCGCTGCGAGCTTCGCCATCGCGAGCCGATTGTCGCGCTGGTCGCAGAACCAGCCGGTCTTGTGGCCCGCGCCCGGACGCACCTCGTAGCGCAGCCCGTGTTCCTCGATCACGGTCTCGTCGTGCGCCTCGATCGCCGCGTTGAGCTCGCGTCGCGGGTAGCTCTCCGCGTCGACGGCGCCCGGCGGGATGCGATGCACGACGCGGCAGTCGGGGTAGAGCTGCTCGAGCGCCCACTGCACGTCCTCGCGCAGCATCCAGAAGCCGAGCGCGTGGTGCTCGCACACGAGGATGTCGTTCATGCGGTCGACGATCAGTCCCGGCAGGTCGTCGCCCTCGGCGTGGGCCACGCGGTAGACGTTGGTGACGTCCGGCAGCTTGAGTACGCGGCGGCGCAGCGAGTCGGCATCCTTCAGGCGCCGCAGCAGGAACTCGCGCGGGCGGTCGAGGTCCGTCTTGCGGCCGCGGGAGAGCCAGCGCAGGCGGATGTCGGAGGCCGCGTTGAAGAGCGCGTGGCCGAGGAAGCGCCCGCTCTCGTCCTCGACCTCGACCAGCGAGCCGTCCTCGATCGCCTCCTGCGGCAGGGCCACGTGGCGTCCGTAGACCCAGGGCCCGCTCGAGAGCTCGTCCGTCGCCAGCCGCACGATCCCGCGCCGGCCCTTGTCCACGCCCTTGGCATTCATGGGCGCAGAGCCTACGCGGCGCTTACCGCGCGGTCGAGCCGCAGCCCTTCCCCGCGGGGCGCGCAGTTGCGAACATCCCAGTGATGCTGACAGCCCTGCTCCTCGTCGATCTCGTCGCCCTCGTCGGCGGCAAGCTGCACACGCTCGTCCCCGGCGCCGCTCCGCTCGAGGCCACGGTCCTCGTCGACGGTGATCGCATTCGCGCCGTCGGCGTCAACCTGTCGATTCCCGCGCAGGCGCGCACGGTCGACGCGCGCGGCCTACACATCGTGCCGGGCCTGATCGACGGCTTTGGCTACCACGATCCGGAGCACGACACGCTCTATGTCGCCGCGGGCGTCACCACGCTGCGCGACCATGGCAATGAGATGGGGCGCATCTTCGGCTCGCGCGACCGAGCGGAGCGCGACCGCGTGCAGGGGCCGCTGCTCTCGATCGCGGGCGGCGTGCTCGACGGCAAGCCGCCGGCCACGGCGGCGGCGGTGGTGGTGACGAGCGAGGTCGAGGCCAAGGAGGCCGTGCACCACCTGTGGGAGGAGAAGATCGACTTCGTGGCGGTCCACGGCGGGATCGGCGAAGAGGCTTGGCGCGGCGCGTGCGCGATGGCGGCGGAGAAGGGACTCGCGGTGTGGGGCCCGCTGCGGCCGAAGCAGGCGCTCGCGGATGCGCTCGCCGGTGGACAGCGCGGCTTCGTGTTCCTCGACGCGCTGCTGCCCGCGGATCGCACCTGGAGCGAGGTCGCGCTCGCGGAGCTCGAGCCGGGCCTGCGCGCGCTGCAGTCGAGCGGTGCCGCGCTCGTGCCGGCGCTGCGTGGGTATGCGCGCCTCGTCGAAGATGAGGGCGAGGCGGCTCCAGCGCTCGCTCTGGTGGGACCGCAGTACGAGACGGTCTGGATATCCGACCTCCTTGGACGGCGCAACGCGTGGACGCCCGAGTTGCGCGCGGCGGCGAGCGTGGCGGTGGGCAAGCAGCGCTCTGCTTTGTTGCTCGCGCAGCGCACCGGCGTGCGTCTCGTGCCGGGCAGCGGCGCGCCGCACCCATGGCTCGAGCCCGGCGCGGGACTCGTGCGTGAGCTCATGGAGTGGCAGGCAGCGGGGATTCCCGCGGCCACGTGCCTCGACGCGGTGACGCGCGGCGCGGCGGCGACGCTCGGACTCGCCGATCGCGGCACGCTCGAGCCGGGCAAGCTCGCGGATCTCGTGCTCGTGCGCGGCGATCCGTCGGCGGACATCGGCGCTCTCGGACAGGTCGATGCGGTCGTGCTGCGCGGAGCTTTGCTTTCGCGCGCCGATCTCGACCTGCGCCTGCAGTCGCTCGCGGCCTCCCATGCCAAGCGCAAGGCAGAGGCGAGCGCACCCATCGCGGTGGATCCGCCGAAGATCCCCGAGGGCGAGCTGCTGCTCACCTGCCGCTACGAGACCGTCGCGGCCACGGGGCGCGTGGCGGCCGAGCGCATTGCGGTCGTGCGCGAGCTCGATGGCGTGATCACGCTGTGCGGGCGCCGGCGCATCCTGCCGAGCGGCGGCAACACCGGCACGGAGGTCGAGGCACGCCAGCGCCTTGCCAAGGGCCTGCTCGACAGCTTCGAGGTCAAGGTGCGCAACACGGGGCACGAGCTCGTCGTCCGCGGCCAGAAGGTCGCCGGCCAGTGGCGCGTCGAGCGCCGTCTCGATGGTGCCTTCATCGACATCCAGAACGCGCGCGAGTCGATCGGCGCGATCGACTGCGACAGCGCGACCACCTTCCTCGCGATCGCGGCGACGCGCTCGCCCGGCCCGTTGCCGGTGGTGCGCTTCGACGAAGGGCTCCAGCTCGAGGTCGTGCGCTGGGAGCTCGCGCTCGACGAGGACGGCGACCACGCGCTCAAGACCCCGAGCGGGCTCAAGTTCGCCGGCTTCATGGAGAATGGCGCGGCCAAGGCCATCTTCGAGCAGGTCGGGCAGGCGCAGGTGCAGACCACGCTGCAGGAGCTCGACATGCACGGCACGGCAGGGCTGCCGCTGCCCGCGGACAAGCTCGAGAAGATGAAGCGCGCGGCGGCCGCCGCACCCCAGGATGGAAGCAAGTAGCGCGTCGCCGGGCGGGCTGCGCTCGGAGGTCAACCGCGACGTGCCGCTCGCGCGGCCGGGCGAGTTCGCGCCCTTGCGGGTGGGTCCGCTGCGGGTCTGGCCGCCGGTGGTGCTCGCGCCCATGGCGGGGGTGACGAACTACCCGTTCCGCACCATCTGCCGGCGCTTCGGCGCGGGCCTGTACGTGAGCGAGATGATCACAGCGCGCGGCTACCTCAACGGCAATCGCCGCACGGTGCTGCTCGCGAGCTCGCGCGAGGACGAGTCGCCGCGCTCGGTACAGGTCTACTCGTCGGATCCCAAGGATGCGGGCGAGATGGTGGCGCGGCTCGTCGACGACGGCGTGCACCATGTCGACATCAACCTTGGCTGCCCAGTGCGCAAGGTGACGAGCCATGGCGGCGGCGCGGCGATCCCGGTCAAGCCGCGGCTCGTTGCGGCGCTCGCCAAGGCGATGGTGTCGAGCGCGCGCGGCGTGCCCGTGACGATGAAGATGCGCAAGGGCGTCGACGACGAGCTGCTCACCTACCGCGAGGCGGGGCGCGTGGCGCAGGAAGAGGGCGTGAGCGCCGTCGGCCTGCACGCTCGCACGGCAGCCCAGCTGTATTCCGGCGAGGCGGACTGGAGCGCGATCGGCGACCTGAAGTCGCGGCTCTCCATCCCGGTACTCGGCAACGGGGATATCTGGGAGAGCTTCGACGCGCTGCGCATGATGCGCCAGACCGGCTGCGATGGCGTGATCGTCGGGCGTGGCTGTCTCGGGCGACCGTGGCTGTTCCGCGAGTTGGCGCAGGCCTTCGAGGGGCGTGAGCCCGAGTGTCCGCCGAACCTCGGCGAGGTGCGCGCGGTCCTGCTCGAGCATGCGCGCGCGCTGGTGGAGTTCTTCGGCGAGGCCACGGCGATGCAGCAGGTGCGCAAGTGGTGCGCTTGGTACACAAAGGGCTTTCGCAACTCGAGCCACCTGCGCGAGCGACTGCAGCGCGTCTCGACCTGCGCCGAGCTCGTCGCCGGGCTCGAGGGGATCGACGAGGCGGAGTCGTTCCCGCCGGGCGCCCTGCGCGCGCACCGCGGCAAGAGCGGTCGCACGCAGAAAGTCTCGCTGCCGATCGGCTACTTGAACGACCTCGAGGACGCGACGCCGCCCTGCGAGCTGTTCGACGCGGCCGAGGCCGAGGCCCTCGACGGCGGCTAGTCAGTCCTTCTTTGCCGGCTGCGGAGGCGCGGGCCGTTCCTTGCGCTCGAAGGCGCCACGCTGCTCGAGCAGGCGCACGAGCAGCGCGCGCACGGCGAGCGCGTCCGCCGCGAGCGTGGCCTGCCGGGACTGGGCCGCCGCGAGAAGTTTCGGATCGCCGCTCATGCGCGTGGAGCACTCGACGAGGAACTCGCTCCAGCGCTCAGGTTCGGGCAGGAGCTTTGCGACCTCCGCGGGCGTCGAGGCGCAGGAATCCCACAAGCCGTGGAAGCGCTCGATCGAGGTCGGATACGAGCCCGGGAGCTTCGGGGAGCTCTCGAGGAACGTGGCGGCGATCGCGCTGCGCAGGCCGCGGTGGCGCTGGGCCGAGCGGAACAGCGTTCCGACCGTGGCGTAGAGCTCGTTGTGCTCGCGGTCGGGCACGGGCGCGATCCAGCGGTCGCGGATCCCCAGCAGCGTGTGCACGACGCCGAGGCTGTCGACGTCGGGCATCTCGATCTCCTCGCCCGAAGCCCAAGCGTCGTAGAGCGTCAGGCCGGGATACACGTTGCCCGAGCGATCGGTGTACGCGTGGCCGAAGGCGTCGAGCGCCGCGCGCTGCGAGCCGTCGTCGAGTGCGCGTTCGACCAGCGCGAGCGCAAGGTCATGGTCCGGAGCGAAGCCGGCCAGCGCGTTGTCGAACACGCGCCGGGCGTCGGGTGCGCTCGCGCTGCGCACGATGTCGCCCTGGACCCAGTCATAGCGGTAGCTCGCGACGAGCGGCGACTGCGGGACTCGACGCAGGATGCGCTCGCGCGTCTTGCGCGCTGCGGACGAGTCGGGCGCCAGCAGCTTGCGCGCGATCGGCTGTCCGGGCGCGTGTTCCCTGGGGTCGAAGTGGGGCGTCTCGCGCTCGATGGGCAGCAGTCCCGGATCGCGCTCATCGAGTGTGCGTGCGTAGCGCACGAGCCGCAGCTGGAAAGTGTCGAGCCACTCGAGCTCGGCCGTGAGCTCCTCGACGCAGTCCGCCTGCTCGGCTTCCGTCAGGAACCCAAAGGCGCGGCGCGCATCGGCGTCGCTGCGCTCGTGCTTCGCAGCACCCTCCTGTGGCCGTGCCGGGAACGCCGCGATCGACGGCGAGGGGAAGGTCGGGATGACGAGTGCGAGGGCGACGAGCATGGGCACCATTGTGGCCTTTTGCGCGGCACGGGAAAGCAAGCGGAGCGACCTTCGATCGCTCGAAGGTCGCCCCAAGGAACATCAAAACCACAAACGAAGCGAGTGTCCTCTGCCGTCCGACCTGCCCCTCCCGCGCGGGCGCGTCCGACGACCCTTCCCGTGGGTTACCGTCGTTCGCACCCACAGGGTGGGCCAGACTGCTCGGACAGCAAAAGGTACCCCTGCGTCCCGGCGCGAGGCCGGAGCGCAAGCAGAATCGTGCCCCTTCGACGTCCGCGATCAGGACGCGTCGGAAGAAGTTTCCGGCGCCGCTTCCGAAGCAGCGCGCCGACCCCCGCGGCGGCGTCCGCGGCGTTGCTTGCGCTTGCGTTCGAGGTCGAGCGTCTCGGTCGGCGCAGCTTGCGCCTCCGCGGCACGCTCGAGCCACGCCTCATACACGTCCCAGCCCTGGCCCCAGGCGCTGCAGCGCAGGCGGAACAGCTCGAGCGCCTCGGGGAAGTCCTGATCACGCGCGAAGAGCAGCGGGCTGAAACGCTTGGTCGGCGTCTGGGTGAAGTTGCGCTGCAGGGCGATGGCGCGCGCGGCCTTGTAGCCGTCGCGCTTGGCGAGGCGGTACTCGGTCGCGAAGGCGTCGAGCCGCTCGGCGGCGAGTTCGAGCAGCTCGCGGCCGCCGATCTCGCCTTGGTGGGTGCGCGGGTCGAGCGCGGCGTCGCGCTCGATCATGCGCAGGAACAGGGTCGCGATGCAGGTGGCGGTCGAGGGCGCGTGCTTCTCGTGCACGTACGAGTCAAGCGCCTCGAGGAGCCGCCACACGGAGTCGGCGCGGTCGTGGACCTCGGGATCGGTGCTGTCGTGCGCGCCAACGTGGCGATCGAGCTCCGGCAGGATCACGCGCAGGACGCCGCACTTGCGCATGCTGCGCAGCGCGCCGAGGGCCGTACCCGAGCGCAAGAGGCGCAGGATCTCTTCCATGACGCGCGGCTTGGCGGAGCGCGCGAGGTCGTCGGAGTGCTCGGCCATCGCGTCCCAGGTTTCCTCGTCGATGCGGAAGCCGAGGCGCGTGGCGAACTTCACGGCGCGCAGGATGCGGACCGGGTCCTCTGCCATGCGCACGTAGGGATCGCCGCTCGTGCGCAGCACGCCGGCCTCGAGATCCTCGAGGCCTCCGACGTAGTCGAGGATCTCGCGGCGGTAGGGATCGAGGAACAGCGCGTTGATGGTGAAGTCGCGTCGCTGCGCGTCTTCCTGCGCCGTGCCCCAGTTGTTGTCCTCGACGATGAGCAGGTCCTCGCCCTCGCCCTCGCTGCGTTCCGGAGCGCGGCGGAACGTGGCGGTCTCGACCACCTGCTCGCCGTAGCGCACATGCACGAGCTTGAAGCGCCGTCCGATGATGCGGCCGTTGAAGAACAGGCTTTTTACGCCGCGCGGCGTGGCCGAAGTCGCGACGTCGTAGTCCTTGGGGCGACGACCGAGGAGCAGATCGCGCACGCAGCCGCCGACGAGGTAGGCCTCGTTGCCTTCGCGTTGCAGTCGGCTCACCACGCGCAGCGCGTTCTGGTCGAAGGCGCTGTGGGGGATGTCGGTGGGAATGATGCGGGGGATGCGAGGCGCGTGCACGCGCTCGTCCGCGGGGTCGGGCATGGCGAGGAGTGGTCCGGATCGGTTTGCGGGCCCTTCACTCTACTGCGCGGAGACGCCGCCTGCGCTGTTGCCTCGCGCGGGCCCGGTCTTTACCCTTGTCACGCCACGCGCAGGCCAGTAGCTCCTAACGGTTAGAGCGACTGATTCCAAATCAGTAGGTTCGGGGTTCGAATCCCTGCTGGCCTGCCATCCTGCCTGTCCACCCCGCCATGAGCCTCGACGATGAAGCGAAGCGCCCCGCAGGCGGGGAACATTCCGGCGCCGAGGGCCCCGCGGACGGAGAGGGCTCGGAAGTAAAAGCGCGGCGCGACGACGACCCCGATGGGGTCGTCGCCCATGCGGACACCCCGGTCCCGAGCCTCGAAGAGCTGCGCTCGGCGATGGATTGGGCCTTCACGGGCGAGGAGATCGAGCCCGCGGTGCTGGAACGCTTTGCCGAACATGCGCGACTCGTGCTCGAGGGCAACCGACGGCTCAACCTGACGGCCATCGTCGAGCCGCGCGAGGTCGCGGCCAAGCACTACCTCGACTCGTGGCGCACGACGCGGCTCCTGCCGCTCGGGGGGCGCTCGCTGCTCGACCTCGGCACCGGTGGAGGCTTCCCCGGCATGCCCGTCGCGCTGGCCGAGCCCGCGGCGCGCGTGGTGATGCTCGACTCGCGCGCCAAGCGCGCCGATTTCGTCAAGGAGACCATCGCGGCGCTCGGGCTGCGCAACGCGAGCGCCGTGGCCGAGCGCGCAGAGGATCACCTCGCGCGCAACAAGTACGACATCGTGCTCGTGCGCGCCGTCAGCTCCGTGCGTGAGAACGTGCGGCTGCTTCGCAAGGTGCGCCACTCGCACAAGGACCTCCTGATGCTCAAGGGGCCGTCGTGGTCGCGCGAGGCGCGCGCGGCGGAGCGCGAGGCCGAACGGCTCGGCTTCCGCCTCGACACGGTGTGGGAGCACAAGTTGCCTGGGGACATGGGCGAGCGCGCGTTTTTGGTCTACCGCGCACCCGGCGGGCAGGGTCTCTAGGCCATCTCGACCATGCCGACCTGGCTGCTGTGGCTCCTAGGCGGGCTGGCCGTACTCGCCCTTGCGGTAATCGTGGCGGCGATCCTCGCCTACCCGCGCGACAATTCCTTCTGACGTCGTGGTGGACGATCGCGCTGACGAGCGTCGTTCCGCGGACGCAGCAGTCGCGCTCGCCTAGCGGCCGAGGTCGATGTCGAGCCAGCGCAGGACCTGCGCGGCGACGAAGCCGAGCCCGAGCACGACCGCGACCATGAGCGCGCTCCACTTCGCGTAGGCGCCCAAAGAGGTGTCCTGCGGGGAAGTGTCGTGCGGACGTCGCGGCGGCGGTGCAGGAGCCTGTGCCTGCGTCTCTTCGGAGGGGTGCTTGCCCATCGCGGGGGAGCGCGGCTCGGGGACGAGCGCGAAGGGAGAGTGGTGCCCGGGACGGGAGTCGAACCCGTATGCCCGTTTAAAGGCGCTAGGACCTGAACCTAGTGCGTCTGCCAATTCCGCCACCCGGGCGGGGTGAAGGGCCAGAAAAGGTACGGAGCGCGACGGGCGGAGTCAACCCTCGCGGTCGCGGGATCCGTGCGATGGCTGGCTTGGAGCAGCGCCCCGCGGGGCTATGCTCGCGGCGGCGCAGCCATGGCGGATGACAAAGACAAGCTCGTGCGACGGCTGGTCGCCGAGAATCGCCGCGCGCGGTACGACTTCGAGTTGCTCGAGACGCTCGAGTGCGGGATCGAGCTGCGCGGGACCGAGGTGAAGAGCCTGCGGCAGGGCAAGGCCTCGATCGCCGAGAGCTTCGCGCTTCTGCGCAGTGGTGAGCTATGGCTCGTCAACGCCCACATTCCCGAGTACTCCCACGGGAACTACCAGAACCACATCCCGACGCGGGACCGACGCCTGCTCGCCCACAAGCGCGAGCTGCGGCGCTGGGACGAGGCGGTGCGCGACAAGGGCATCACGATCGTGCCGCTCGAACTCTATTTCCAAGGCTCCCGGGTCAAGCTGCAGGTGGCGCTCGCCCGCGGCCGCAAGCTGCATGACAAGCGCGATCGCGAGCGCGAGAAGACCGACCGGCGCGACATCGACCGCGCCATGTCGCGCAAGCGCACGGGCAGCTAGGGCGGGCTCGAGCGCGGGACACCTTGGGGTGGCGCGGATGCTGTGCTAGTCTTCCATCTCGATTGGGGGCGCACTGGTCTCGACCGGTTTGCGTGCGCTTCAGGTCGCGTGTCGGGGATCTCGAGTCATCCCGTAAAATCCTCTCGGGAACGGCATAACCTGCCAACAATTATTCTCTCGCTGCCTAGTCACTAGGTCAGCCGTCCTCCGCGGAACGCCTGCGGCTGCGGAAGGACGACACCAGCAGGCTGGCCGGGTCGGCTCACCGTCGAGCACGCCCCGGCGAGACACATCGACGGCGGTCCCTCGGAAGCCTGCCCATGGGCGTCCGGAGGACGGCACAAACCAGGGGCTACACACGTAGACGCCGGTCGCGGATGGATTCCGGGACGCGGGTTCGACTCCCGCCGCCTCCACCAGTTTTCACGCCGCCCGCGGGCCCATCTCCACGGGATGGGCCCGCGGGCGGCGTCTTTTTCGATGCCCGGCGCGGTCCTTCGTACTTGCCGCGTCGCGCGGCGGTCCCCAATCTGTGGCTCGCGCGGAGCTGCCTGCGACGCGCCAAGGAGCAAGGCCAGAGCGTGTCCGTCGAACTCGACAACTTGTGCGTCAACACCCTGCGGACCCTATCGGTCGACGCGATCCAGCGCGCCAACTCCGGGCACCCCGGCCTGCCGCTCGGCGCCGCGCCGATGGCGTTCACGCTATGGCAGCGCCACCTCGTGCAGGACCCAGCTGCCCCGCGCTGGCCCGATCGCGACCGCTTCGTCCTCAGCGCGGGACACGGCAGCGCGCTCTTGTACTCGCTGCTGCACCTGTTCGGGTTCGAGCTCACCCTCGAGGACCTGAAGAGCTTCCGCCAATGGCACAGCCGCACGCCCGGGCACCCGGAGAACTTCGCCACGGCGGGCGTCGAGGCGACCACCGGCCCGCTCGGGCAGGGCGCGGCGAACTCGGTCGGCATGGCGCTCGCGGAGCGCTCACTCGCGGCGCGCTTCAACCAGCCGGGTCACGCGGTTGTCGATCACCGCACGTACGCGCTGCTCGGGGACGGCTGCATGATGGAGGGCGTCGTCTACGAGGCGGCGTCGCTCGCGGGGCAGCTGCGGCTCGGCAAGCTCACATGGCTCTACGACGCCAACGACATCTCGCTCGACGGCCCCACGTCGCTCAGCTTCGATGTCGAGGATGTCGCGGCGCGCTTCGCGGCCCAGGGCTGGCACGTGCAGAAGGTCGCCGACGGCAATCGTGATCTCGCGGCACTCGATCTGGCTCTCGCCGCGGCGCGCGCGGAGAGCGCGCGGCCCTCACTTATCATCGTTAAGACCACGATCGGCTACGGCCGCCCCGGGAAGCAGGGCACGAGCGAGGCGCACGGCTCCCCGCTCGGCGCCGACGAGGCCGCGAAGGTGAAGAGCGCCTTCGGCTTCGATCCCGCGCAGTCGTTCGTCGTGCCCGAGGCGGCCCGCGCGCACGCGCGCGAGTCCGCGCGGCGCGGAGCGCAGGCTCACGCGGACTGGAAGCGTCGTTTCGAGGCCTATCGCGCGGCGCATCCGGCGCTGGCGGCGGAGTTCGAACGCCGCATGCAGGGGGAGCTGCCCGCGGACTTTGCTCTGCGCTGCGAGAAGGAACTGCCTCAGTGGGACGCGGGTGCGGGGCTCGCCACGCGCGATGCGGGCGCCAAGGTGCTCGCGGCGCTCGCGGGCATCGTGCCGGAGTTGCTCGGCGGCGACGCGGACCTCTCGTGCTCGACCAAGACCTCGATCTCCGGCGGCAAGTCGCTCTCCGCGAGCGAGCCGGGAGGTCGCAACGTGCACTACGGCGTGCGCGAGCACGCGATGGGCTCGATCGCGAACGGCATCTGCTGCCACGGCGGTCTGCGGCCGTTCGTGTCGACGTTCTTCGTGTTCAGCGACTACATGCGGCCCGCGGTGCGCCTCGCGGCGCTGTGCGGCCTGCCGGCGATCTACGTCTGGACGCATGACTCGGTCGCGGTGGGTGAGGATGGCCCGACGCACCAGCCGGTCGAGCAGCTCGCGGCGCTGCGCGCGATGCCGCGGTTGCGCGTGGTGCGGCCCGCGGACGCCAATGAGACCGCGCAGGCCTGGCGGCTCGCGCTCGAGATCGACAACGCGCCCGTCGCGCTCGTTCTATCGCGCCAAAAGCTCCCCGTGCTGCCCGGGACGCGCGAGAAGGCGCGCGAGGGCGTGGCGCGCGGCGCGTACTTGCTGGCGGAGAGCGGCGGCGCGCCGCGGGTGATCCTGATCGCCACGGGCAGCGAAGTTGCACTCGCGTTCGAGGCGCATCGAAGGCTCGCCGGCGAAGGAGTCGCGTCGCGCGTCGTGTCCATGCCGTGCATGGCGACCTTTGCCGCGCAGGACCCGAGCTACCGCGACACGGTGCTGCCGCCGGATTGCCGCGCGCGCGTGGCGATCGAGGCCGGCGTAGCGATGGGCTGGGACCGCTGGGTAGGCGAGCGCGGTCGCGTGCTTTCGATCGAGCGCTATGGCGCTTCGGCGCCGGGCGAGAAGGTGCTCGCCGAGTATGGCTTCACGGTGGAAAGCGTGCTCGCGCTCGCGCGCTCGGTGCTGGCGTGAGGCTGCCGCGATGAACTCCAAGAGCCAGCTCTCGCGCGCACTCGGCGCGCTCGCGACCCTTGGCCTCGTGGGCTGCGCCGCGCTCGGCGCGAGCGTGGAAAATCTAGAGTCTCTGCATCCGGCGGAGGGGCGTCACGCCTACCTCGCCTCGGTGCAGGGCCATTTCTCGTGGACGATGCGCAACGCCGGCGCGGTGCTGCTCGGCCGGTTCGGCAAGGATGTTCAGACCGTGACCGCGGCGCCGGTCGAAGACCCGGTCGAGATCTGCGTGGCGGAGCTTGTGAAGCTAGCCAGCCTCGACGGCGACGATTTTGCGACTGGCTCGACGCAAGTGGAGTGGTTCGCGCGCACCGCGGCCTACGACCCCTGGTGCCTCTCGCGAGAGACGGCGCTGACTGAGCTCGCGCGAGTCGGCGCGCGGCTCGACCTGCCGGCGCGCGCGCCGGACCTGAAGGTGGCGAGCGTGACGGACGCGGAGGCGAGCGCAGCGCTTGCGGCCCTCGTCGCGGTGGCGAAGCCCGCTCTCGAGCAGCCGAGCGACGAGCATCGTGCAGCGTTCGTGCGGGAGTGCGAGCGCATGGCCGAGATGCCGCTCGAATTCCCCTCTGGCCTGCGCGTGCTGCGCGGCGTCAACGTCTTGCTGCGCGCCGCCTCGGCGCGCGATGCGCGCGTGGCGCCGTTGAGGCCCCTCGCGCTCGCCCTCCAGCGGAGGTTGCTGCTGCAGGCGGTCGAGCTCGCACTGATGGACGCGCCGCCCGTCTTCGTGGTGGGGGGCAGCGATCCGGGCTGGCCGAACGAGCGCGTGCAGGCGGCTGCCGTGCGTGCGGCCGTGGCACTCGACGGGCGCGCGAAGCTGGCCGAGATTCTCGCGCGCAATCCCTTCGCGGGCCTCGGGGGCGAGCGGCTCCTCGCGGTGCTCGAGTGCGTGGAACGACTCGGTCTGCCGGATGCGCCGACGGGGGAGCGCGGTCCGGAGCAGCGCGCCCAGTGGGCCGCGTCGATCTACGCGACGGCGATGGAGCACCCCGACGGTCGCGTTCGAGTCGCCGCCATGGGCGCGCTGGGCACCATGTCGGGGCGCGGGCTCGGCTCGCTGCAGGAAGTCGACTGGCAGCGCTGGTGGCAGTCGGAGGGCGCGGCCGCCTTCCGCGCGTCGGTGGCCGTCGATGGATCGAGCGGCTCGTGAGCGAGTCTTCCGAGCACAAGCCGCGGCGGCGCTGGCTGGGCGCCGTGAAGCTCGCGCTGGCGCTGGCGATCGTGGTGTTGATCGCGCGCAACGTGCCCTGGCGCGACGAGCTGCGCTACAAGGGCGGCGACGTCGAGCGCTCGTTCGTCGGGCGCATCGAGGGGGACTGGAAGGCCGAGCGCGTGCAGTTCGTGTTCGACGAGCCGCAGCAGCGCAGCGCCCTGCCGGGCGCGTGGAGCGCGAGCGGGGACGAGCCCAGCGTGGCGCGGATCGAGATCGCGCGCAGTGTGGAGACCTCGTGGCAGCCTGGAATGCCGCGCGTGTTCCTCGAGGTCGAGCCGCGCGGCCTGTGGATTGCGCTCGGGCTGGCGGCACTCGGCATCCTCGCGACCAGCCTGCGCTGGTGGCGCCTGCTGTGCGCGGCGGGCTGCCCGACCGGCTTCTTCGAGGCCTTCCGGCTCACCTACATCGGGTTCTTCTTCAACATCGTCGTGCCTGGGCTCACCGGCGGTGACGTCGTCAAGGCCGTGATGGTCGCGCGGCGCCATCCCGAGCGGAAGGCGGCGGCGGCGATCAGCGTGCTCGTCGATCGGTTGATCGGCGTTTTCGTGCTCGCGCTGCTCGGAGCCGTCACGATCGTGGTCCAAGGCGAGCGCTTTGCCGCCGTGCGCACGCCCGTGCTCGTCGGGCTCGGCTTCGCGGTGCTCGGCGTGCTTGGCTACACGAACGCGACGCTGCGGCGCGTGGTGGGCTTCGAGCGCTGGATCGCAAAGCTGCCGATGGCGGGCACGTTCCGGCAGATCGACGAGGCCGCGACGATCTACTCCCGCCGGCCCTTCGAGTTCGCGCTCGCGTCGCTGTTCTCGCTCTTCAACCAAGCCTGCGTGATCGGCGCCCTGTGGACGCTCGGCACGTCGTTCGGCGAGCGCGCGCTCGGGCTCGTCCACTACGTGGTCGTGGCCTCGATCGGGAACATCGCGGCCGCGGTGCCGCTGACGCCGGGCGGTGTGGGCGTGACCGAGGTGGTGTACGGCCAGCTGTTCGAGATGCAGGGAGGGGCGCTCCTGTTCGGCATCGCCACCAGCCTCGCGTGGCGCGTGTGCATGATCGCGGTCGGGCTGCTCGGCGGGCTGTTCCTGCTCGCACCGAGCGCGCGTCTCGCCGACGATTCAGCGCCACCGCGCTCGAATTCGCCGACGGGTGTCGGGTAACCTGCTGCGCCCTAGCCGCAGCTCCAAGGATCCGCCGCATGTCCCTCCTCGTCATCGGAACGCTCGCCTACGACACGATCGAGACGCCCTACGCGCGCCACGAGAACGTGCTCGGGGGTTCGGCGGTGTACTTTTCCGTGTCGGCGTCGAACTTCGGGGCCGTGCGCCTTGTCGGTGTGGTGGGCGGTGACTTCGAGAAGAAGGATCTCGAGATGATGTCGTCGCGCGGCGTCGACATCCGCGGCGTCGAGAGGGTCGCCGACGGCAAGAGCTTCCGCTGGGCCGGGCGCTACGAAGCGGACTGGAACACGCGCACGACGCTCGAGACGCAGCTCAACGTGTTCGAGCATTTCGATCCGAAAGTGCCCAAGGCGTACCGCGACTCGCGCTACGTGTTCCTCGCCAATGCGGAGCCCAAGGTGCAGCTGCGCGCGCTCGAGCAGTGCACGCAGCCGGCGTTCGTCGTGGCGGACACGATGAACCTGTGGATCGAGATCCGGCGCGACGAGCTGCTCGAGGTGCTGCGGCGCGTCGACGGCATCGTGCTCAACGACGAGGAGGCGCGCATGCTCACGGGCGAGCGCAGCCTGATCAAGGCGGCCGCCAAGGTGCGCGAGCTCGGGCCGCGCTACGTGATTCTCAAGAAGGGCGAGCACGGCGCGTTCCTCGTGGGCGAGAACGTGCGCTATGCGCTGCCGGCCTATCCGATCGATCAGGTGCTCGATCCCACCGGCGCGGGCGACTGCTTTGCCGGAGGCTTCATGGGCTATCTCGCCGCTGCGGACTGCGTCGAGCCGGCCACCATGCGCCGAGCGATGCTGTACGGGACGGTCACGGCGTCCTTCTGCGTGCAGGGCTTCGGGGTGGAGTCGCTCGAGAGCCGTCGGCGGACGCACATCGAGTCGCGCTTCAACGAGCTGCTCGAGTTCGTGACGCTCTGATTCGCGACGCTCGGAGCGCGAGTTTCGGGTGGCTTGGGGCGCGACTAAGGGCCCGCCCGAGCGACGGAAGGGCTCCCGGGCCCGAGGGCGCGCGGAAAATCCCAATTGACGCTTGGCCGAAGCCCCTTGGGGGGCTAACCTTGGCCCCTAACAAAGGCCCAATGACTGGCTCTGGCGCCCCCTAGAACGTGGGTCGGGCCGCCGGAGCGCACGATAACCCTACAGAGCCTCGACTGCCCACAGTCCCGGTCGCCTCGACGGCGACCCCCGATCCCGAACGCGAAGGAACCACACCGATGAACTCGCAGCCCAGTGCCAAGGACCAAGCGAACCAGGACAAGCTCACCCCCGGGGAGCGCGAGAAGCAGAAGAATCTCGCCTCGGCGCTGGCGGACATCGAGAAGAGCTACGGCAAGGGCGCGATCATGCGCCTTGGCGACAAGGGCGCGCTCAACGAAGTGCGCGGATTGATGACCGGCGCGCTCTCGCTCGACCTCGCCCTCG
>SXKQ01000117.1 GCA_005778045.1 Planctomycetia bacterium | reverse complement strand
CCCTGATGCTCCGCCAACCGCTCGAACCGCGGCGGGAGTTGGGACAATTCCCCCGAGAACGCGAGGTCGGCGAACCGCAACAACGACACCCCGGAGAACCGCAACAAGAACAACGGTCTCCGCCCCTCCAATGCATCCTCTGGCCCGATCGCGCGGAGGCTCTCCGCGCGCTGCGCCAACGTGATGCCCAGGCCCGCATCCCGTGCCGTGGCGCCTCGCGTCACGGCCGAATCCAGCGCGAGGCCGCCTGCAGGGCCGCCCGCGGAGGAAGCCGCCGTGCTGCTCGCAGTCTGTGCGGCGCTTGCAGGCCTGCTGACACGCGCGCGGCGTGCGGGTCACCAGCGCAGGTCGAGGAGGGCGCTGGCGGCGGTGCTGGGGTCGGCGCGTTGCTGGAGGGAGAGCCAGAGGGCGCGGGCGGTGCGGGGGACGCGGGCTTCGTGGAGGCGGCGGTCCCCCACTTGCACGATCACGGGCTGGTCGAGGTCGAGCAGCTCGTCGGAGAGGCGCAGGGCGAGCGACGGAGCGGTGCCGGGGTCGAGCGTGACGACGTTCTTGGCGATGCTCGCGACGATGCGCTGGCCGGGCTGCGCGCTGCCAGCGGGGAGCGCGAGCCAGTAGAAGCGCTCGTGCGTGACGTCGTCCTGCAGCCAGACAATGCGCTCGGGCCAGGCGCGGCGCGTGAAGCCCGCCATCCACGGCACGCCCTCGGCGTCCTTGCGCTGCATCCAGTGGCCGAGGCCCTCGTAGATGCGCACGAAGTGCTCGTAGCCCTGCGGGTCGGCGGCGCGCAGTTCGCCCATGCGCACGCCGCGCGCAGCCGCGATCTTGTTGCGATCGTAGGCGGCGTCGTTGCCGCCCATGAAGATCGCGAAGGGCAGGTTGCGCAGGCCGTCGAGCTGGGCCTCGTTGGGATGGCCCGCCATCATCGCCGCGGCGGCGAAGCGATCGGCCATGCGCGGCGCGAGCTGCCACACGCCGTCGCCGCCGGCCGAGTAGCCCATGAGGTACACGCGGTCGGGACTCACGCCGCGCAGCGCGACGTAGTCCTCGATCAGGCGGTCGAAGCACGGGTCAATGTGGCCTTGGTGCCACAGGTTCCAGGTATCGCTCGGCGCGCGCGGCGCGACGTAGAAGCCCTCGGCGGGCTCGTAGAGCTTGATCTGGTTCTGCCACTGCTGGTCGTTCACTTCCTGCGGGGCGCCGCCGCCGCCGTGCATCGAGATCCACAGGCTGCGCGAGCCCTCGGGCGCGTCGCCGAAGCGCTTCTCGAGCCAGCGCAGCGTGACGCCGGCCGTGGCGAGTTCCTTCTTCTCCAGCTCGTCCGCGCGCTCCGCGCGCAGCTGCTCGAGACGCACCTGAGCGAGCCGCGTGCGGGCCTTCGCAGCCTCATCGCGCGTGAGCGGAGTCGCGGGTGCATCCCCGCGCTCGGCGGCGGGCTTCGCGAGCCACGCTTCGAGCTCCGCGAGCGCCGGTGAGAGCGACTCGAGCTCCGTCCACTCGACGTCGAGCGTCGCGACGCCGCTCGCGGCCGCCACGAACGAGCGCGTGCGCGTCTCGCCCGCGAAGGTGATCGCCAGCGAGTATGAGCCCTGCGGCGCGACGGGGAAGCTCGGCATGTCGTTCAGGTCCGCGGTGCCGGCGCGCGTCTCGCCCGTCGCGACCTCGCGGCCCTGAGCGTCGAGCAGGCGCAGCCGCGCGATAACGCGCTCGCCCGCGCGTTGCACCCGCACACCGATGGTGGGCTGCACCGGCGCGGCGAGCGATTTCGCGTAGCGTGCGGTGACATCGACGGCAGCCACGCTCTCGACGCCCGGGCTCCACACCATCGGGAACGCGAGGCCAGCGCGCTTCCAGCTCGTCGCGTAGATGCGGTGCTCGGGCACGTCCGAGCGCGCCTGCGAGGCGTCGCCGACGAACCAACCGCGGTCGAGGCCCGCCGCGTCGTACTCGTCGGCGCCCGCGAAGTGCCAGTCGCCGTCCCAAATCTCGACCCACGTGTGGTTGCCGCGCTTGTTCGCCCACAACGGCGTGCCGACGGCGCGCGCGGGAATGCCCACCGCACGGCACGCTTCGACGAGCGTGATCGAGAGGCCCGTGCAGGTGGCCTTGCCCTGCTCGCGCGACTCGCGGAACGACTGGTTGGGGCGCTTGCGGCCGGTGTTGTAGTGCAGGCCGAGGGTGTTGAAGAGCTTGGCGTTGAGCGCCTGCGCCGCCTCGCTGGCGCTCTTCGCCTCAGCGACGATCGGGCGCGCGAGACCGAGCAGCTCCGCGCGCCACGGATCGCGCGGCTCGTCGAACACCGCGTAGGGCAGCACGTCGTTCCAGAAGAGCTCCTCCGGCACGGCCTTGGCCCACGCGAACTCGGCGCGCGCGGCTAGGGCGAGGTCGAGGTTCTCCGACAGGAACACCGCCGAGAGCGTCTCGCGGTCACGCTCTGGCATGTTATCGACGAGGAACGTCGACGCATGCTTGCCCGCGAGCCCGTGGTCGGCCTCGGCGGCAAGGAGGAACGAAGCGAGCTCGGACTGGCTCGGGCAGACAATGGCGACGGCTGCGAGGAGGGCGAGGATCGGCATGGCGTTTCCTTGGAAAGCGCGCATCATCCCCAACAAGCCGTGGGAGAGCGAGTAGGATCAGCAACGACTTTTCCGGAGGGCAGCCGATGCCCCAACCCTGCCAAATCCTCGTCGCTGCTTGTTGTTTTCTGTCGCTGCCCTGCTCAGCCCAGTCGACGCTCGCGTGGTCGCGCAACCATGATGCGGCACCCGCGCAGGCGGACTACGGGCGCACGTGTGCAGTCGACGA
This sequence comes from Planctomycetia bacterium, assembly GCA_005778045.1. Next base: position 1,238 of record SXKQ01000117.1, on the reverse strand, counting down.
CGCCGGAAACCTGCTCGTCGCGGCCAAGTCCTACAACCCCAGCTTCGGCTTCCCGCCGCTGCCCCCCACCGCGGACTTCGAGATCGTGAAGTGGTCGCCGTCGGGCGTGGAGCTGTGGTCGGCGCGCGTCGACGCGTTCGGCGGCGATGACACGCCGCTCGACATCGTGTGCGCGCCGAACGGCGATGTCTACACGTGCGGGTATGGCTGGAACGGCAGCAACGTGCAGATCGTGGTGCTCAAGCACAGCGCGAGCGGCGTGCTGCAGTGGCAGCGCGCACACCAGGGCCCCGGAACGATCTCGGCCTTCGGGCGCGCGCTGGCGCTCGATGCGTCGGGCAACGTGCTCGTGTGCGGCCACGAGTCGAGCCTCGCGAGCGGGCAGAACGCGGTGCTGCTGTGCTATTCGAGCGCAGGCACGCTCCTGTGGAGCACGGGCTTCGATGCGGGAGCGAACGGCGACGATTCGCTGCACTCGCTCCTCGTGCGCTCCAACGGCGAGATCGTCGCGTGCGGACAGTTCACGGGCACGAGCGGCGGAGCGAACGTCGGCCTCGCGCGCTTCGCGGCGAACGGCGCGCTGCTCGCGCAGCGCAACGACGACGGCGGCGCCGGGCTCGCGGACGGCGGAGCCGGGTTGTGCGCGCTCGACGGTCAGCGCATCGCGGTCGCCGGCTGGCGCAACGGCAGCACCGGTGGCGAGGACTGGCTGCTCGCCGTGTACGACCTGCAGGGTCAAACGCTGCAGTGGATGCGCACGTTCGGCGGATCGAGCGGCTCAGGCGAGCGCGCGCGCGGGGTGGCCTTCGATCGCCGCAACGTGATCTGGGTCGCCGGGCCGGCGACGAACACCGGCACGGGCATCGACACGGTGGTGCGTCGCTACGACCTCTCGGGCAACCTGCTCTCCACGAACGCGTGGAACGGCGCGTCGAACCTCGACGATCCGCCGTGGAAGCTGCTGCCGGGGAGCGCAGGGCAGATGTACGTCGCGGGCAACACGACGCTCGTGGGCACGCCGACGCGCTATGAGCTCTCGGTGCTGCAGTTCGACGAGACGGGCACGCGCAACTGGGTCGGGACCTACGCGACGCCGGGCACGAGCGACGCGCGCATCCTCGAGGCGGCGCTCTCGTCGCAGGGCGCGATCGTCGGCGGCGGCTTCACCACGGACGGCGCCACGGGCGGCTACGACGTGCTCGGGATTCGCGTGAGCCTGGACGGATCGCCGCAGGGTT
>SXKQ01000116.1 GCA_005778045.1 Planctomycetia bacterium | reverse complement strand
GCCGACCTGGCGATCGTGCTCATCGACGCACGCAAGGGCGTGCTCGCGCAGACGCGCCGCCACGCCTTCATCTGCTCGCTGCTCGGCATCAAGCACGTGGTCATCGCGGTCAACAAGATGGACCTCGTGGAATACTCGCGGACGACCTTCGAGCAGATCCGGCGCGACTGCGCCGAGTTCCTCGCGCGTCTGTCGATTCCCGACGTGCACTTCATCCCGATGAGCGCGCGCCGTGGCGAAAACGTCGTCGGCCGCTCGACGACCATGCCGTGGTACCAAGGCGCGCCGCTGCTCGACTACCTCGAGACCGTGCACATCGCCGGAGACCGCAACTCGATCGACCTGCGCCTGCCGGTGCAGCTCGTGCTGCGCCCCAACCTCGACTTCCGTGGCTTCGCGGGCACGCTCGCCTCGGGCATCCTCCGCCAAGGCGACGAGATCGTGGCGCTGCCCTCGGGGCGTCGCGCCTTCGTCAAGCAGGTGTTCGTGTCCGGCGCCGAGACCGAGGAGGCAGGCCCGGGCATGGCCGTCACGATCACCCTCGACCGCGAGATCGACATCAGTCGCGGCGACCTGATCGCGCGTCCGAACAACGCGCCGACGCTCGAGCACGGAGTCGAGGCGATGGTCGTCTGGATGAACGAGGCCGCGCTCACGGCTGGACGCCAGTACCTGATCAAGCAGAGCACGCTGATGGCGCCCGTCGCCGTCACGGACCTGCGCTACAAGATCGACGTCAACACGCTGAAGAGCGAGGACGCCGCGCAGCTCGGCCTCAACGAGATCGGCCGCATCCGGCTCGAGTGCGCCAAGCCGCTCGCCACGGACCCCTACGCCAAGAACCGCCACACCGGCGCATTCATCCTGATCGATCGCATGACGAACGCGACGGTCGGCGCGGGCATGATCCTCGACCGCACGCCGGCCGAGCAGGCCCTCGACCGCGAGCGCCGCTCGCGCGACGCGGGCACGAACCTGACCCCGGGCTCCGGATCGGTCACACCCGAGGCGCGCGCCGCGCGCATCGGCCAGCGCCCCTTCACGCTCTGGCTCACGGGCCTGCCGCGCTCCGGCAAGAGTTCTCTCGCCCACGCGCTCGAGGCCACGCTCTTCGAGCGCGGCGTGCAGTCCGTCGTCCTCGACGGCGAGTCGCTGCGCAAGGGCCTCTCGTCGGACCTCGGGTTCTCCGCGCGCGATCGCATCGAGCACGTGCGCCGAGCTGGCGAGCTGGCGAGGCTCCTGAACGACCACGGGCAGGTGGTGATCGCGGCCTTCGTGTCGCCCACCGCAGAGCAACGCGAGCGCGCCCGCACCGCCGTCGGTGCCGAGCGCTTCCTCGAGATCTTCTGCGACGCACCGCTCGCAAGTTGCGAGAGCCGCGACACGACCGGCTTCTACGCCCGCGCCCGCAAGGGCGAGATCTCGAACGTCCCGGGCGTCGACACGCCCTACGATCCCCCGAGTGCGCCGGTCCTGCGCCTCGACACCGGCTCGACCTCGCTCGAGGTCAACGTCGCGCGCATCCTCGAGCTGCTCGCGAGTCGCATGCTCCTGCGCTGAACCAGCGAACGCCAACGGACACAGCGGGCGTCGCATCCCCGAGCGGGACGCGGCGCCCGCCTCGTCCTTCAGTCCGCGCGCAGCCGCGCGAGCTCCGCCTCGGCGGCGATCGAGCCGAAGGCGTGCCACGCAGGGCCGCGCACACACTCCTCGAAGAGGGCTCGCGCTCGCGTGCGATCGCCCGCGAGCAGGGCGAAGTGCCCGGCGCCGAAGAGGAACGTGCCGAAGTCGCTCGAATTCGGACCCGCCGTACGGCCGCGCGCGGCGAGTGCGTCGATATCGGCGCCGTCGCGATGCGCGAGGCACAGCGCGTGGTACGAGTCGTAGTCGACGATCTGCATCCGGTCGCGAATCGCGACGGCGGCCTCGCGAGCCTCGTCCCCGCGGCCGAGCCGTCGCAGCGTGTTGCACAGCCACCACGTCGCGGAGCAGCGGTTGTCGTCGTTCGTCGAGAGCTCGAGACAGCGCCGCCACGCCGGCTCCGCACGCGCAAAGTCGCCCTGCAGGAAGCGCGCGAGCCCAAGGTGGTAGTGGATGTTCGACTGCAACGTCTCGAGCAGGACCCCGGCGGCGTTGGGCTGTCCGTCGGGCTCTGCGCTGTCGGGCTTGCCGCGCTCGAGCTCGGCGGCCCGCTCGAGATCGCGTGCCGCGAGCTCGAACTCGCGCACGGTGATCAGCCTGTGACCGCGGTGGCGCAGGAAGCGCGCATCCTCGGGAAAGCGCTCCACGCCGAGTGTGAACGCATCGATCGCTTCGCGAAAGCGGCCCAAGTAGCCCAGACGACGTCCCAACCAGATCAGGGCCTCGGGCTCGTCGGGATGCGCCTCGAGGTCACGTACCGCGGCTTCCAGCTGACCCTGCCGCGTCGCTTGCGCAACCGAGGCGAGCAGCGGCGGGTAGAGCGCTGAACCGAGCAGCGAGACCGCCTGCGCACCGCTGGGGACCGCACGCAACGCGCTCACGTCGGCAGCGGCGGACACGCTCGCGGGCAAGACCGACGCGGAATGACGCGACGGTGGTGTTTGGCAGGCAAACGAGAGAACGAGGGGAAGAAGTGCATGGTACGCGCGCGACATCGTGACCTCCGTGGACCGCAGTTTGACTTCGCGGAGCCGCGCGCGCATCGTCTCCTTGGCGTGAATTCTGGACCTCCTCTTGCTGCGTCGAAGAACGGCTGGACCGGCGGTCAGTACAGCGTGCTGCGCACTCTCTTCGGCCTCGCGATCGCCGCGCGCTTCGCGCTGCGCACTCCGGGAGCCGAGCCTGTCGAGGCCGCGCTGCTCCTAGCCGGATTCGCGTTCAGCCTCGCGTTCGCGCTCGGCTGGAAGGAGCGTGCGAGCGCCTTCCTGCTTGCGCCGACCTTGATCGCCGCCGGCTTCGTCGGGAGCGAGCGCGGCCCGGGGCAGTTGCACTGGCTCGCGCTCGCGGTGCTCCTGCACCTCGCGGTCCCTCCCGCGCCGTTCCTCTCGCTCGATGCGCGCGGCCGGGTCGATCCGCGCGGCCACTGGGCGCTGCCCAACTACGTGCGCGCCCTCGCTCTCGCGGCCTGCGCGGGCTCGCTCTCGACGTGGTGGCTATTCCGCAGTGAACTGGTGCTCGCCCCGCTCTTCTACGCCGCGCTCGCGTGCGACCCGGGTTGGATTCCAGGCCTGCGGGCACGCGGCCCCGAGCGGGTCTTCTACGACGGCTCCTGCGGCCTGTGCCACCGGAGCGTGCGCTTCGTGCTCTCCGAGGATCGCTCGCCCGAGCCGCTCACCTTCGCGCCCATCGGCGGCGCGTGCTTCGCGCGCGAGTTCGCGAGCGAGACGATTCGCGAGCTCCCCGACAGCGTGCTCGTGCGCACCGCGGACGGTCGCACGCTGGTGCGCTCGCGCGCGGCACGCCACATCGCCGCGCGCCTCGGCGGCCTGTGGCGCCTGACCGCCGCGCCCGGCGCCCTCGTGCCGGCGCCCCTGCTCGACCTCGGCTACTCCGGCGTCGCGCGCGTCCGCCGCCGCCTCTTCGCTCCGCCGACGGAGGCCTGCCCGCTGCTCCCGCCGGACCTGCGCGGTCGTTTCGAGGACTGAGCGCGGCTCGAAAGTCGCGAAAATCGTCGCGCCAGCCGGTTTCCCCGCTTGATCGCGGACTGCGGCGGGGTCCAATCGCGGGTTGGGGCGATGGGCACGGGAACGCTGGAACGGGGAAAGGGCATGGACGAGCTGCGCGAGGTCGTCGCGCGCGTCTGGGGCTATTCCGAGCTGCGGCCGCTGCAGGCCGAGGCGATGCTCGCGAGCCTCGAGCGACGCGACGCTCTGGTCGTGCTCGCCACCGGCGGCGGCAAGAGCCTGTGCTACCAGGCTCCGGCGCTCGTCCGCGATGGCCTGACGGTCGTGCTGAGTCCGCTGATCTCGCTCATGCAGGACCAGATCGCGGGCCTCGCCGAGAGCGGCGTGCAGGCCGCGATGCTGACGAGCGCGCAGGAGACGAGCGAGAAGCGCGAGGTCTTCCAGCGCCTGCGCGCGGGCGCGCTCAAGCTGCTGTTCGTCTCGCCGGAGCGCTTTGTCGTGCCCGGCTTCATCGAGGAGCTGTCCCAGCTCGGGCTCGCGACGCTGGTGGTCGACGAGGCGCACTGCAGCAGCCACTGGGGCCACGACTTCCGGCCGGAGTACCGCCGCATCGGCGAGCTGCGCACGCTCCTGCCCAACGTACCCATCCAGACCTTCACGGCCACCGCGACGCCGCAGGTGCGCGCCGACATCGTGCGCCAGCTCGGGCTGCGCGAGCCAGAGGTACTCGTCGGCAACTTCGACCGCGCGAACCTGACCTATCGCTTCCTGCCGCGCGCCGAGGAGGTCGAGCAGGTGCTGTCCGTGATCCGCCGCCACCCGGGCGAGGCCGGCATCGTGTACTGCCTGCGCCGCACGGACGTCGACGAGCTCGCGCCGGAGCTCGCACGCGCCGGAATTCGCTGCCTCCCCTACCACGCGGGCCTCGGGGCCGCGACGCGCGAGGAGAACCAGGCGCGCTTCCTCGCCGAGGAGATCGAGGTGATCGTCGCCACGGTGGCCTTCGGCATGGGCATCGACCGCCCCGACGTGCGCTTCGTGGTGCACGCCGCGCTGCCGAAGGGCGTCGAGCAGTTCGCACAGGAGACCGGACGTGCGGGCCGCGACGGCCTTCCGAGCGAGTGCGTGATGCTGTACAGCGGCGCCGACTACCACGGCTGGCGCAATCTCCAGGAGCGCAGTCACTCCGAGGCGCGCGCCTCCGGTGTCGAGATCGACCCGCAGGAGGCCGAGCGCTCGCTCGAGCGCCTGTCGGAAATGTACAGCCTCGCGACCAGCGCGACCTGCCGTCATCGCTTCCTCGTGCAGCACTTCGGGCAAGAGTGGACCGGCGGAGAGACCTGCGGAGCCTGCGACGTGTGCCTCGGCGAGCTGCGCGCGGCCGCCGATGCCCCGCGCGTCGCGCAGATGATCCTCTCGTGCGTGGTGCGCTGCGAGCAGCGCTACGGCGCGGGTCACGTCGCGGACGTGCTGCGCGGCGCCTCCACCGAGCGCATCCGCGCCGCGGGCCACGACCGGCTCAGCACCTTTGGCCTGCTCCACGAGCGCCATCCGCGCGAGATCCGCCACTGGATCGAGCAGCTCGTCGGCCTCGACCATCTGCGCGTCGCGCCTGGCCAGTACCCCACGCTGTCGCTGACGCGCACGGGCGTCGAGGTCATGAAGGCACAGCGCGACGTGCAGCTCTACGACCTGCCGGTCCCGCCGCGCTCGCGCCGCGCAGCCCCGGCGCGCGTCGTGACCACGCGCCGTGGCAAGCTCTCGCTCGAGCCCGACGGCGCGGGGGGCGGCCGCACGGCGGTCACGAGCGACGGCGCGGAGATCGAGCTCACGGTCGATGCCACGCTGTTCGAGCGCCTGCGCAACCTGCGCCGCCGCCTCGCGCGCGAGCGCGGCGTCCCGCCCTACCTGATCTTCGGCGACCGCACGCTGCAGGAGCTCGCGGCACTGCGCCCCACGACCCTCGACGAGCTGCGCGGCATCCGCGGCATCGGCCAAGCCAAGCTCGCCGACCTCGGGCCGTTGTTCGTAGCCGAGATCGCCAGCTTCCGCGGCTGACGGTTCCGGGCGTCCAGCGTTCGACACGCGCGCCTCGCCCATGTCGACACAAGTGACGCTCCAGCGGCGCGGCGGCCAGCTCTCGCTCCAGCCCCGCGCGCCATGCGACCTAGTGCCGCCCGTGGGCCGCGTCTCGGATTGCGCTGCGCGCGCTCGTCAGCAGTGAACCGCGCCGCGTCGAGTCGCGTTCCCGCAGGGTCGCGGCCCACGCTCCGCCCCCGGCGCCTCGCTTGTCCCGTCCCCGCGCACGTATCCATGCCGGCAGCGCTCGCCGCGCCGCTCGCGCCCGCGTGCTCGCGATCGACTCCCGGGATCTCGATCGCTGTGCGGGTCAGCATCGACACGCTGCGTGCCGAGCGCCTCGGGATCTACGGCAACGCTGCCGACGTCTCCCACGTCATCGACGCTCGCGCGCGCGACGCCGTGCTCGTCCCGCGGGCGCTTCGCCGCTCGATCACGCGTTCCTTCGCTCCACCTACACCCGCGATGCGCGCAGCATGGCTTCGACCGCTGCCAGCAACTCGGTTGCGCGCTCGATGACTACGACAGCGGCTTGACGGAAGCCGATCAAGCCGTGGGCGCGATCGTGGCGAAGCTGCGCCATTCGGGCCGCTACGACGAGGCCCTGATCATCGTGCTCTCGGACCACGGCGAGGTTCTCTACGAATGCGGGCTGCGCCTCGGGCATGGCATGCAACTCTGCGCGTGCCGCTGATCGTGAAGCTGCCGCGCTCCGCGCAGGCGGGAACGTGCGTGAGCATGCTCGTCGATCTCGTCGACGTTGCTCTGACGCTGCTCGAAGTCGCGGAGCTGCCTCGCGATTCGCGCCTGCAGGGCTCGAGCCTCGCGGCTCGCGCGCGCAGAGAACGCCGCTCGCGCAGCGACTCGCTCTCGAGCACCCACTCCACCGCCGCTCACGCGCTGCTGGACGACGGCTACAAGCACATCGGAGACAGCGCGATCCCGCCGCAGCACTCTGTACGCATCCACATCCAGCCCGAGCCACCGTCGCTGCTGCAGAAGCACGACCAAGGTGACGAACTCCAGACGCTCGACGATCACGGCGTCGAGATCGTGACGCGCGACCCGAAAGCGGGCGACCCGCTGGGCTATTTCGAGGACCTGACCTTCCGTGAGTGCATGTTCGATCGCGGGCGCGATCCGCAGGAGCGCACGAATCTAGCGGCTAGCGAGCTGCAGGTCCTCGAACGAACGTGCGGCGCCATGGCCTCGATCTAACCAGGCTCGCGCGCACTCCACGAGCAGCTCGAGTCCGGCGTCACCCGCCCGGAGCTCAACCACAGCGAGCTGCGGCAGTTGCGCGAGCTGGGCCAAGCGGTGGGCAACGAGCCGGACGAGGCGCAGCGCTCCGAGCTCGACAGCCAGCTCGCGGAAGCGCACGCCAACCCGCCGCGCCCACCACCGGGACAGGACGCACTCGTGGCACTCGATCGACGCGTGCACCGCGAGCGCCTCGCGCAGCGAGCCGAAGGCACGCCCGCCGCGACCGAACTGGGCGAGCTCGAGCTGTGCGCCGCGGGCGCGCTCGACTGGCTGGAGTCCACCCGAGACGGGCACTGGGCCCCGCAAGCCCTCTGGCTGCTGGCGATCGAGTCCCTCGCCTGCGCGGCCGGCCATGAGCTCGACACGGCCGACCTGCAGCGCCGGTTGCGCCGCTTCGTGGCCCCGTTCCTGCGCAGGACCACGCCGCAGGAGACCCCCACGCAAGCCGAAGAGCAGCGCTGAGCCCCGCCTCCGGGCTTTCCTCCCGCCCCTCGCGCGGCGACAATGCGCGACATGGGGGAGTACCAACTTGAGGTCAACGGAGACGCGCAGCCGGTCTCCGCGCCGGACCACTGGACGTTGCTCGAGGTGCTGCGCTACCGCCTCGGGCTCACGGGTTCAAAGCAGGGTTGCGACAAGGGCGATTGCGGCGCATGCACCGTGCTCGTCGACCGGCAGCCGGTGCTCGCCTGCCTGACGCTCGCGCGCGCCAGCGAGGGCCGCGCGATCACGACCATCGAGGGCCTGATGCCCGCGCACCTGCGCGCCGGCGGCACGGGCGCCGATCCGTTGCAGCAGGCCTTCGATCGCTGCGGAGCGCTGCAGTGCGGCTTCTGCCAGCCGGGGATGATCCTCTCGGCGCGCGCACTGCTCGACCGCTGCCCGCAGCCCTCGCGCGAGGACATGCGCGACGCGCTCTCCGGCAACCTGTGCCGCTGCACGGGCTACACGCAGATCTTCGAGGCCATCGAGTCCGCCGTGGCCGAGAGACTTCAGCTCCAGCCCAAGCTGCGCTCGTGGGAGGCCCAGCGCTCGGCCAAGGAGTCCACGCGATGAGCGCACGTGATCTCCACGGCCCGGGCGCACCTTGGGGTCCGCATGAGCCCGGCTCGAAGGCCAACGTCGACTTCAAGGTCGTCGGCCGCGCGCACGCCAAGGTCGACGGTCTCGCCAAGGCCACCGGCTCCGCGGTCTATGCCGACGACATCGTGCTGCCCGGGATGCTGCACGCGAAGACGCTGCGCAGTCCGCACGCCCACGCGAAGATCCGGCGCATCGACGTCTCGAAGGCGCGCGCGCTCAAGGGCGTGCACGCGGTGATCACGGGCGATGCGATGCCGATCAAGTACGGCGTCATTCCGTGGACGCCCGACGAGAACGCGCTCGCGGTCGACAAGGTGCGCTTCATCGGCGACCCCGTCGCAGCCGTGGCCGCGATCGACGAGGACACGGCCAACGCCGCGCTCAAGCTGATCGAGGTCGAGTACGAGCTGCTGCACGCCTTCTTCGATCCGCACGAGTCGCTCGTGCGCGCGGAGCCCGCGATCCACGAGGGCCGCAAGGAAGGCAACATCTCGAAGAACGTGCAGCTCGAGTTCGGATCGGTCGAGACCGCGCTCTCGGGCGCGGACGTGGTGGTCGAGGACGATTACTTCTTCCACGGCTCGACGCACGCGCCGATCGAGCCCCACTGCGCGGTCGCCACCTACTCGCCCGAAGGCGTGCTCACGCTCTGGTCGGCGACGCAGATCACGCACTACGTTCACCGCGCGCTCGCGCGCGTGCTCGAGCTGCCCGCACACCGGATCCGCGTGATCCAGCCCTGCCTCGGCGGCGCCTTCGGCGGCAAGTCGGACCCGTTCAGCCTCGAATTTTGCGTCGCCAAGCTCGCCATGCTCACCGGCCGCGCGGTGAAGATGCTGTGGACGCGCGAGGAGGTCTTCTACGCGCACCGCGGCCGTCACCCGATGTACCTGCACTACAAGAGCGGGGCCACGAAGGACGGCAAGCTCACGGGCGTCGACGCGAAGATCCTGATCGACGGCGGCTCCTACAGCTCCTTCGGTCTCGTCACGACCTACTACTCGGGCCAGCTGCTCACCGGGCCCTATCACTTCCCCACCTACCGCTTCGACTCGACGCGCGTCTTCACCAACAAGCCGCCCTGCGGTCCCAAGCGCGGCCACGGCTCGGTGCAGCCGCGCTTCGCCTTCGAGGTGCAGCTCGACCAGCTCGCGGAGAAGCTCGCGCTCGATCCGATCGAGATCCGCCGCCGTAACTTTCAGGGCGACTTCACGCGCACGGTGAACGGCCAGCGTGTGACTTCCAACGGCTTCCTGCAGTGCCTCGAAGAGGTCGAGCGCTCGAGCAGCTGGAAGGAGCGGCGCGGCAAGCTCGGCTTCGGCCGCGGGCTCGGCGTCGCGGGCTCGATGTACATCTCGGGCACGAACTACCCCGTCTACCCCAACGACATGCCGCAGGCCGGCGTGCAGCTCAAGGTCGACCGCTCGGGGCTCGTCACGGTCTTCACCGGCGGCAACGACATCGGGCAGGGCTCGAACTCCATGTGCGCGTACATCGTCGCGGAGGAGCTCGGCATCCCGATCGAGCGCATCCGCGTGGTCGCCGCCGACACCGACCTGTGCCCTGTCGACCTTGGCGCCTATTCGAGTCGCGTGACCTTCATGGTCGGCAACGCGACCATCGACGCCTGCCGCAAGCTGCGCGAGAAGCTCGTCGCCGCCGTCGCCGAGAAGTGGCAATGCGAGCCGTCGCGGGTGCGCCTGATCGAGGGGCTCGTCATCGATCTCGACGACACCTCGCGCTCGCTCACGTCGGTCGAGGCCTTCCACCTCGCGGAGACCAAGTTCGACACGCTCGGTTCCACCGGCTCCTACAACACGCCCAAGCTCGGCGGTGACTACCGCGGTGGCACGATCGGCGCCTCGCCCGCCTACTCGTTCACCGCGCACGTGGTCGACGCCTCGGTCGACACCGAGACAGGCCGCATCACTGTGCACGACGTGTGGATCGCCCACGACTGCGGCCGCGCCCTGAACCCGATGATCGTCGCGGGCCAAATGGAAGGCTCCGCGTACATGGGCCTCGCCGAGGCCCTGTACGAGGAGCACGACGTCAACCGCTTCGGCCTGCACCGCGGGCCGTCGCTGCTCGACTATCGCCTGCCGACCAGCGTCGACACGCCGGAGTTCCGCGCGCTGATCGTCGAGTCCATCGACCCCGAGGGCCCCTACGGCGCCAAGGAAGCGGGCGAAGGCCCGCTGCACCCGTGCCTGCCGGCCCTCTCCAACGCCATCTACGACGCCGTGGGCATTCGCTTGAAGCACTTGCCGTTCACGCCCGCCAAGGTCCTCGCCGCACTGCGCGCGAAGCAGGAGAGCGCCCCGCTGGCGGCGCAGGGAGGGAAGCGCTGATGCTGCGGCTCCCGAAGTTCGAGTTGTGCACGCCGTCCACGGTCGCCGAGGCCGTCGCGCTGCTCGCGCAATCCCCGGACGCGATGATCGTCGCGGGCGGCACCGACCTCGTGCCCAACATGAAGCACGAGCTGTTCACGCCCTCGCGCGTGGTCTCGCTGGCACAGGTGCGCGAGCTGCGCGGCATCTGCCGCAACGCCGATGGCTCACTCGCAATCGGCGCGATGACGTCACTCGCCGAGGTCGCCGCGAGCGAGCTCGTGCGCGCGCAGGCTCCCGCACTCGCCCAAGCCTGCTCGCTCGTCGCAGGCCCGCAGCTGCGCACCATGGGCACGCTCGGCGGCAACGTGCTGCTCGACACGCGCTGCCAGTGGTACAACCAGACCCACTTCTGGCGCGAGGCCCTCGGCTTCTGCATGAAGAAGGACGGCGAGGTCTGCCACGTCGTCAAGGGCGGCAAGAACTGCGTCGCCGCCGCCTCGAACGACAGCGCGCCGCCGCTGATGACGCTCGGCGCCACGCTCGAGTTCGCCAGCCCGCGCGGCCGTCGCGCGATCGCGATCGACGACTTCTGGGTCGCGGACGGCATCTTCAACAAGAAGGTCGAGCGCGACGAGGTGCTCGTCTCGGTCCAAGTGCCCAAGGCCCCCGCCGGTCACCGTGGCGCCTACGGCAAGCTGCGCGACCGCGGCAGCATCGACTTCCCGCTGCTCGGCGTCGCGGTGCGTCTCGATCTCGACGCGCAGGGCGCGGTCGAGCACGTTGACATCGTCGTGACGGCCCTCGCGGCCCAGCCCAAGCGCATCACGAAGCTCGGGGAGCTCCTGCGCGGCCAGCGTCCGGGCAACCCCGCGTTCGAGGCTGCGGTCGCGGAAGCGGCGGCCCTCGCCCACAAGCAGTGCAAGCCGCTGCCCAACATCCCCGGCGACGCCGACTACCGCCGGGACATGGTCCCCGTGTACGTGAAGCGCACGCTGCTCGCCGCCTCGCGCGGCGAGGGCCCCGTGCACCACGTGTAAGGCGCGCCGCTCGTTCCGACGTGTGAGCTCGCGCTCCGCGGGGATTGTAGGTAAACCGGGCCGACCGGAAGGAGCTCGTCCCATGCACGTCATGCGTTCTCTCGCTGCCCTCGTCCTGCTCGCCGCCCCCGCGCTCGCGCAGGGCTTCAACTATCCGAACTTCGCCTCCACAGCGGGCCTCGTGCTCAACGGCAACGCGCTCGCCACGGGCGGCGTCCTGCGCGTGACGCCCGCGGCCGCGAGCCAACGCGGCTCGGCCTGGTACTCGCAACCGCTGCCCGTCGCTGGCGGCTTCACGCTGGACATGAGCTTCCAGTTCACGAGCCAGGCGTCGAGCGGCGCCGACGGGCTCGCGATCGTCTTCCAGAACGACCCGCGCGCCACCGCGGCGCTCGGCAGCGCGACCGCCGGAAGCTGCCTCGGCTACGCCGACAATCCTGCGCAGCCCGCCGGTGTGGGCATCGTCAACTCCCTCGCGCTCGAGATCGACACCTACGACGCCGGTTCGCCCTTCTTCGACGGCACGGGTGCCGATTTCAGCTGGCACACGAACGCCACGGGCCAGAACGACGCGCGCGAGAGCTACTCGATCGGCTGGGCCACGCCGGCGGTCGACTTCACCAATGGCGCCGTGCACTCGGTGCGCATCGTGTACGTGCCCGGGAGCTTGAGCGTCTCCTACGACGGCGCGCTGCTCTTCACGACCCCCTACAGCTTCACCAGCGGAGGCACGTGGATCGGCGGCGCCGCGGTCGGCGGACTCAACCTGATCGGCGGCAGCTCGCTCTACGTTGGCGTCACCGCGGCGACCGGAGGAGCGTGGGAGCACAACGACGTGCTGTCGTGGAGCTTCACCGCGCCCCCCACGGCGCCGACCACCTACTGCACGCCCGGCACCTCGACCAACGGCTGTCTGGCGACCATCAGCGCCAACGCGAACCCCAACCTCGCACTCTCGACTCCCTGCACGATCGGCGTCACCAACGTCGAGGGCCAGAAGTCCGGCGTGCTGTTCTACGGTCTCGAGCAGCTGATCCAACCGTGGTCGACCACGAGCGCGAGCTTCCTGTGCGTGAAGCTTCCGACCCAGCGCTCCCTGAGCCAGTTCTCCGGCGGCACCATCGGCGCCTGCAACGGCACCTTCACGCTCGACTGGAACGCCTTGCAGTCCTCCACGCCCGGCGCCCTCGGCCAGCCCTGGCTCGCGGGACGACGGGCGCAGGTGCAAGCGTGGTATCGCGACCCGCCGGCCTCGAAGTCGACGAACCTCTCGAACGCGCTCACGCTCACCTACGTCCCGTAGCGCAACGGCCGCGATCGTGCGCGCTCGAGCCAGCGGGCTCGCTGCGCTCCCACTCGGGGAATCACGCGCGAAAGACGCCAAGGCGTCTTCCGTGCCGCCGCGCGTGATCAGCGCGGCGTGAGGTGCAGGTTGCGGCTTTGGGCGGTGACGTCCCACGGGGCGGGCTCGCCGCCCAAGTACTCGTGGAAGAAGTCGAGGTGCACGTTGTAGTAGAACGCCATTTCGTGCCACGCGGGCCAGTGGCCGGCATTGGGAAGCACGACGAGACGCGCGGGAACTCCGCGCTTTCGGAGCGCGGTGTAGTACTGCAGGCTCTGCGTGTAGGGCACGCGATAGTCGAGCTCGCCGGTGATCACGAGTGACGGCGTCGAAAAGTTTCGCACGAAGTTCGATGGCGACCAGCGTTCGTAGAGCTCGCTCGTCCACGGCGTGCCTTCGAGGTCGTGCTCGGGGAACCACAGCTCCTCCGTGGCGCCGTAGAAGGAGCGCAGGTCGTAGAGCCCCATCATCGCGGCGTTGCAGCGGAAGCGGTTCGTGTGGCCCTGCATCCACATCGCCATGTAGCCGCCGTAGCTCCAGCCCATCACTCCCATGCGCGTGCGATCGACGAACGGCAGTTGCTCGAGCTGGTCGCACACGGCCAACAAGTCATCGAAGGGGCGGCCACCCCACTCGCCCGTGATCGCGTCGGTGAAGTCCTGACCGTAGCCGGTCGAGCCCGCGGGGTTGCAGAACGCGACCACGTAGCCCTTGCCGGGGTAGACCTGCCAGTCGCCGCGGAAGGCGTCGGTCCACTGCGACTGCGGGCCGCCGTGCACGTTGAGCACCAGCGGATAGCGCTTCGACGGGTCGAAGCCGTGCGGTGTGACCACGAAGGTGTGCACCTTGCGGCCGTCGGCGCCCTCGAGCCACAGCTCCCGCGCCGGCCGGATGTCGACCTCGGACGCGACCGCGTCGTTGAAGTCCGTCAGGGAGCGGCGCGTCTCGCCGCTCGCCACGTGGAGCTCCGAGGGCTCGCCGACGCTGCGGTGCGCGTACACGACCTCGCCACGGGCGCCGAGCTCCCACCCCGCGATGAAACCGTGGCGCAGCACGAGCGCGGGCTCGCCGCCGCCGATACCGATGCGATAGAGCGGGTTGCGCCCGTGATTCTCGGCTTGGAACACGAGTTCCTCGCTGTCGGGCGTCCAGCGCATATCCTCGACCATGTCATCGAAGCCGCCGCGCTCCGTGAGGTAGCGCACCGAGCAGCTCGCGCGCTCGTACAGCGCGAGGCGCTTCAGGTCGCTCTCGTAGCCCGGCGTCGCCTGGCTCTGAAACGCGATCCACTTGCCGTCGGGCGAGTACAGCGGCCCGCCGTCCCAGCCGTCGTTCGCTTCCGTTAGGTTGCGCGCGCTCGCGCTGCCGTCGATCGGAACGACCCACAGGTCCGAGTTCGTCGAGCTCGCCTGCTCGGCGTCGTGGTTGGAGACGAAGCACAGCTCCTTGCCATCGGGCGACCACGCGAAGCCGCGACCGCCGAGCGAGAAGGCCGGGGCGTCGAACTCGCCCGGCGTCAGGTCGCGCACGAGCGCGCCACTCGTCGCATCGACCAGCACGATGTGCGTGCGCTTGCCCTGGTGCCAGCTCGTCCAGTGGCGGTAGAGCAGCTCGTCAGCGACGCGCACCTGCAGCTTGCCCTCGAGCCCCTTGGCGATGCGACCGTTGCAGGCCTCTTCGAGCCCGCACTCCGGCCACAGCTCCACGGTGGCGGCCATGTGCTTGCCATCCGGCGACCACGCGAAGCTGCCGATGCCGAGCGCGCTCGACGTGAGCTGCCGCGGCTCTCCGCCGTCGAGCGGCATGGTCCACACCTGCATCGAGCCGCCGCGCGCGGAGAGGAACGCCACCGAGCGCCCGTCCGGCGCCACCTGCGGGTCCGTGTCGCTGTTGCGGCCCGATGTGAGCTGGCGCAACCCGCTGCCATCCGTGCGCACGGCCCACAGCTCCGACCAGCTCTTTCCCGCCGCGAGCTCGTAGCGCCGCACGCCGAACACGGCGAGCGAGCTGTCCGGCGTGAGGCTTGGCGCCCCCACCGTGGCACAGCGATAGAAGTCCGCTATCTCGAAGGCACGCTTCGAGCCAGCACCGGGCACCTCGGCCCACTGGGCGCCGCCGGGCGCCCCCGCGCCGCGCCCCGTGCTCACACAACCCGCCAGCGTTGCTGCGCCCACCAGCAGCGAACTGTGCCACGCCCACGACACCGCCGCGCTCATCCAACCCGTCATGTTGGTGCGGAGCCTACGCGGCTCGGTCGAACCCTGCCACCCGGCGCCCAACCGAGAGGGACCGACGCCCGGCCCGCCCAAAGCGGCGCTGTCGATGTGCACGCGTGGAGAGTGCCCGTTGGAACGGGAGAAATTGGCTTTTCCGCCCTCGCAGAAAAAAGCCCTTATCCCGTCTTTGTACCACACGGAATGTCAAATTTGAATTGCAATCTCCTAAGACTTCTCATCGCGCTGTCTCTCTGCAGCGCTCCGTAGAAAAAAGATCGGCACCACGCCGGACCCGCTTCCCTGCACCTAAGGACATACGACTCGTGAAAATCAACTTACCTGCTGCCTTCCTCGCCTCCGCGTTCCTCCTCGGCGGCCTCGCCGCACCCGGCCTCGCCCAGACTGCGACCCTCGCCGACGGCCGGGTCCTGACCCTCAAGACCCCGCTCGAGTTCTTCACCACCGAAGGCCCGGTCTGGGACATCAACACCGCCGCGCGCTCCGTCACGGTAACCGGGAAGACCGTTACGATCCCGGCGACGTTGAACCTCACGCCCTACCTCATCAGTGGCACGGCCGTCACCAACGCCGCCGGCGAGATCGTCGACGGCATCGGTGCGCACAACTTCGACCGACTGCTCGACGAGAACGCCGTCGGCCGCGACGCCACGGCCCTGCAGGCAGGTGCGGTGCGCTCGCTGTTCTCGACGAGCGAGAACCTTCGGCAGGACGCGTTGCGTCCGACCAGTCGCAGCTCGAGCGTGCAGCAGCAGCTGCAGGCCAACTACTTCGCGACGACCCGCGACCTCATCCCGCTGCACCCCACCGTGCTGGCGCTCGACTTCGGGTCTCTCACCGGCCTCCTGCAGGAAGAGAACACCGGCTGGGTGTACCCGTACTCGAGCGGCGGCACGTTCAAGTCCGCCGGCCACGTCTACCTCGATGCGAGCGGCAACCGCTTCCTCATCCCGGACGACGAGGCCGTGCTCGAGCTCGCCGAGAACGTCGCCGGCGGCGTGGTCACCTCCGTGCACCCCGGCGGTAACGGGCTCCCGCCGTCCTTCACCATGGGCAACCTGCTCGTGATCTTCAACCAGGACCCGCGCTTCGCCGCGAGCACACTCGGGCTCGTCGGAACCGAGATTCCGCGCAGCATCTTCCTGCAGCAGGCCGTCGGCCAGGAGATCACGGTCGTCGGCTACATGGTCAGCGAGCACGTGCTCTTCGCCATCGACATCGAGACCTCGCTGGTCGACCCGTCGGCGCCGATCGCGGTGGTGCCCCAGCAGTGGCTGTTCAAGAACGCGGGCAACGAGATCCGCATCCGCGGCATCGTCGACCGTCCGCAGGGCATCGCGCTCACGGCGCGGATCCTGAACCAGACCTTCCCCATCACGCTGGTGGTCGACCCGGTGACGGGCGGTGCGACCTTCGACTTCCGCACCAAGGGCCAGCTCAACGTGTCGCAAGTGACGCAAGTGACTCTCGAGGCTCGCTACGTCGGAGCGCCCGCCGGTACGCCGCTCGCGTTCCAGCAGACGTACCTGCGCTCGGTCGTCGCCCCGTGAGCGAACCTCGCGACTGATTCTCTCGTCGGAGGGCGGTACCCGCGCGCAGCGGGGCCGCCCTCCGGTCTTTTCCCACCGCAGTGCGTACACTCGGTGCAGAATGCGGTCCCTGCTGATCCTCGCGGCGCTGCTGGCGCCCATCTCCGCCGATGCTCGCCCGCAGGAGCGAGCGAACGGTATCGCTGCGCTGATCGCTGCGAGCTGCGTCGAGTGCCACTCCGGCGAGGAGGCCGAGAGCGAGGTGCGCCTCGATCGCACGCTGAGCGCGAAGTCAGGCGAGCTCGACCTCGCGCTCCTGCGCTCGATCTCAGCGGAGCTGCGTTCGGGCCGCATGCCGCCGCGCAAGGCTGGCAAGCCGAAGTCGGAGCATGTGGCGAGCGCGCTCGCGTGGATCGACGCCGAGCTCGCGCGCGCCAGCGATCCCGGCCGTCCGACGCTGCGCCGGCTCAACCGGCGCGAGTACGAGAACAGCGTCGCCGACGTGTGCGGCGTGCGCTTCGACACGCAGGGCTGGTTTCCGCCCGACGAGGTGGGCTACGGGTTCGACTCGATCGGCGACGTGCTGTCGATGCCCGACGTGCTGCTCGAGAAATACGTCGTCGCGGCCGAGCGCATCGCGGCACAGGCGATTCTCGTCGCCGACGACGACAACCCCTGGGCCGTGCGCGTCCCCGACGGCGCCATCGTCCACACGGAGAAATTCACGACGCGCGACGGGGCGTGGGCGCTCTACAGCTACGGCTTCGTCGGTGTGGACCACGAGTTCGAGCGCGGGGGCGAGTACGTGCTGCGCGTGCGCGCGTGGGCCAACCAGGCCGGGCCGGAGCCGGCGCGCATGGAGCTCAAGCTCGCGGGCACGGCCCTCGGACGCATCGACGTGACCGCCGAGCGCGGGGCACCGCAGGTGCACGAGTTCCGCACGCGCATCGAGCAGGGCAAGCAGCGCTTCTCGGTCTGGTTCCTCAACGACTTCCACAACCCCGATGACCCGGACAAGAAGCGGCGCGATCGCAACCTGTACGTGGAGTGGCTCGAGATCGCGGGTCCGCTGGGGTGGATGCCGGAAACCGACTTCCAGAAGCAACTTTTCTCCGGCGCGACGCAGCGCAACGCGCGGGAAGCCGTCGAGCACCTCGCCGAGCGCGCCTGGCGCCGTCCCGTCACGGCGAGCGAGGTCGATCGCCTGATGCAGGTCGCTCCGCGCGGCGCCCGGCACGATCGCATCGTGCGCGACGCGCTCGTGGCGATCCTCGCCTCGCCGCACTTTCTGTTCCGCATCGAGCGCGATCCGAGCGGTGCCAGGCCCGGAACGCCGCGCGCGCTCTCCGGCCATGAGCTCGCGACGCGCCTCTCCTACTTCCTCTGGAGCACGCTGCCGGACGAAACGCTGCAGGATCTGGCCAAGAAGGACCGGCTGCTCGACGAGCAGGTGCTCGAGGCACAGGTGCGCCGCATGCTGCGCGACGCGCGCTCGGGCGAGCTCGTGCGCAACTTCGCGGGGCAATGGCTGCAGCTGCGCGCGCTCGAACGTGCCGCGCCCGACGCGACGCGCTTCCCCGGCTTCGACGACGCCCTGCGGGCTTCGATGCGCGCAGAAACCGAGCTGCTCTTCGAAGCGGTCCTGCGCGAGGACCGGCCGCTGCGCGAACTCCTTGACCCCGACTTCACGTTCCTCGACGAGCGCCTCGCCGCGCACTACGGATTCGAGGGCGTGACGGGGCCCCACATGCGTCGCGTTCCGCTCGATGTGATGCAGCGCGGAGTCCGCGGCGGCGTGCTGCAGCAGGCGAGCGTGCACGTGGTGACGAGCAACCCGACGCGCACATCGCCCGTGAAGCGCGGCAAGTGGGTCCTCGAGACCCTGCTCGGCACCCCACCGCTCGCGCCGCAGCCGGGCGTCGACACGCTCGACGAGAGCCCGCAGGCGGTGACGGCGGCTAGCCTGCGCGAGCGACTGTCGCTGCACCGCGCGAAGCCTGAATGTGCCGTGTGCCACGACCAGCTCGACGGACTCGGCTTCGCGCTCGAGAACTACGACCCCGTGGGCCGCTGGCGCACCGAAGCGGACGGTTTCCCAGTCGATCCCAGTGGCGAGCTCGCGGACGGGACGCGTCTCGACGGGGCCGCAGCGCTCGAGCGCAAGCTCGCGGTGGACCCGGCCTTCGTCCGTTGCCTTGCGGAGAAACTCGCGGTCTACGCGACCGGGCGCGGCATGCGGCCCGTGGATGCGCCCGCGCTCGATGCGCTCGCCGCCTCGCTCGCGGGCCGTGATGCGACGCTGCAGGAACTCGTCTTGGCGGTCGTGCGCCTCGACCTGTTCCGACGTACAGTCGCGGCGGAGAAGCCATGATCCCGCCGCTCGATCGACGCACGGCCCTGCGCGGCCTCGGCATCACGCTCGCGCTGCCGCTCCTCGAGCGCATGGCTCCCGCGCGCGTTGCGTCGCGCGCCGCACCCCGCCGGGCCGTCTTCCTCTACGTGCCCAACGGCATTCACATGCCGGACTGGCGCCCGCGAGGCGAAGGCGAGGCCCTCGAACTCGGACCGACGATGGAGCCACTCGCGCCGTGGCGCGATGCGCTGCTCGTGATCAGCGGCCTCACGCACGACAAGGCCCGCCCCCACGGCGACGGCCCCGGAGACCACGCGCGCTCCGCGGGCTCGTTCCTCACCGGATGCCAACCGAAGAAGACGGACGGACCGATCGAGGCCGGGATTTCGGCCGACCAGCTCGCCGCGCGCGAGATCGGCAACGCGACGCGCCTGCGCTCGCTCGAGCTCGGCTGCGAGCCAGGACGCCTCGGCGGGCAGTGCGACAGTGGCTACTCGTGCGCGTACTCGAACACGATCTCATGGAGCGCGCCGCACGTGCCGCTTCCGAAGGAAACCGACCCACGGCTCGTCTTCGACCGCCTGTTCCGCGACGAGGCCAGCGAACTGCCCGAGGCGTTGCGCGACGAGCATCGCAGGCGCCGGCGCAGCGTGCTCGACTTCGTGCGCGACGACGTGAAACGACTCGGGAGACAGCTCGGCGCCGCGGACCAGCGCAAGCTCGACGAGTATGAGAGCGGCGTGCGCGAGCTCGAGCGGCGCATCGCGTTCCTCGAGCAGCGCGGGCGTGAGGCGGGCTTCCAGCGTCCGGCCGAGCTTCCGGACAACTACGCCGACCTCGCGCGGCTGCAAGCGGACCTGCTCGCGCTGGCGTTCGAGACGGACTCGACGCGCATCGCCACGTTTCTGCTCGCCAACGAAGGCTCGGGGCGCAGCTACCCCGCGCTCGGTGCGCCGGAAGGCCACCACGAGCTTTCGCACCACGGCGGCGATCCCGAGAAGCTCCGCAAGATCGCGGCGATCAATCGCCATCACGTCGAGCTGCTCGCGCACCTCCTGCAGGCACTCTCGCGCAAGGAAGGCGAGAGCACGCTGCTCGACTCGACGCTCGTCGCTTACGGCAGCGGCCTCTCCGACGGTGACCGCCACAACCACGAGGACCTGCCGATCCTGCTCGCCGGCGGACGCCACTGCGACGTGCGCGGCGGGCGCCACCTGCGCGTGGCTCCCGAGACGCCCTGCATGAACCTGTGGCTTTCCGTGCTCGATCGACTGCAGGTCTCCGAGCCCGCGCTCGGCGACTCGACCGGTCGCGTCGAGGGCCTCGCGTAGAATGGCTGCCCGCGCGCGATCCGGATGCCGGATCGGTCGAAGATGGCTCGCTCGAGCGCAAGGACTAGCCTTCCGTCGCTGGAGCGCGATTCTGGCGGTTCTTGAATCTGCTCGATGGAGGCCCACGAACGCCTGAGGCGTTCGCACGCCCCGATGCCCCACCCGAGCCCC
Source organism: Planctomycetia bacterium (assembly GCA_005778045.1). The sequence goes on along the minus strand of SXKQ01000116.1, from coordinate 7,256 downwards.
CCACCGGTCGCCGTCCTGCGCGGCGTGAAGAAGAGCGACGTCGAGGTCGATCGCACCCGCGAGGTGCTGCACGGGATCGATCTCGAGCTTGCGCGCGGGGAGTTCGCGGTGCTCATGGGCCGCAGCGGCAGCGGCAAGTCGTCGCTGATCCACGTGCTGTCGGGAATCGACCTGCCTACGGAAGGCCAGGTGTTGCTGTTCGGGGAGGACATGAGCCGCGCGAGCGAGGAGCGCCGCACGGATGTGCGCCGCCGCAAGATCGGGCTCGTGTTCCAGTTCTTCAATCTGCTCCCCACGCTCACGATCGAGGAGAACCTGCTCCTGCCGCTCGAGCTGTGCGGCACGCTCGACGCCGCCGGTCGCCGACGCGCGCTCGAGCTCCTCGACGCCGTCGGGCTCGCGGACCTGCGCGCCAAGTTTCCCGACCGCCTCTCGGGTGGCGAGCAGCAGCGCGCCGCCGTGGCGCGCGCGCTCGTCCACGACCCGGAGCTTGTGCTGGCGGACGAGCCCACCGGTAACCTCGACGACCACAACGCGCACGCCGTCCTCGACCTATTCACGCGCCTCCTGCGCCCGAGCGGCAAGACGCTCCTGATGGTCACGCACAGCGCCGAGGCCGAGTCCATCGGCGACCGCGTGCTCGAGCTCCACGACGGTCGCCTCGGCCCGCGAGCCCGGAGCGCGCGCGCGTGATCTCGCTGCTCTCGCGCGCGAGCCTGCGTTATCTCTCGCGCCACCCCGCCCAGCTCGTGCTCGCGATCCTCGGTGTCGCCGTGGGCGTGGCCGTTGTGGTGGGCATCGACACGGCCGGCGCGAGCGCGCGACGCTCATTCGAGCTCGCCACGCGCGCGCTCTCCGGTTCGGCGACGCACGTGGTACGCGGGACGCCCTCCGTTCCGGAAGAGGCGTACGCCGCGCTCGCGCTCGAGAGCGGGCTTCCGCCCGCGGCGCCTGTCGTGCAGCGCTCCCTCGCGCTCGTCTCCCCCTCCTCGCGCACGCTCGACCTGCTCGGCGTCGACCCGTTCGCGGAAGGACCGTTCCGTGCCTACACCAGCGCTTCGGATGGCTTCGATGGCGCCGCGTTGCTGCGCGGCGACGGAGCGTGGCTCTCGCGCACGACCGCGGGCGAGTTGGGCGCGAAGATCGGCGACGAGCTCGTCTTCCTCGTCGGCAGCCAGCGTCGATCCGTGCGCCTTGCCGGTCTCGTCGATCCGGAGGGCGAGCTCGCGAGCGCGGCTCTCGCCGATGTGGTGCTCGTCGACATCTCCACGGCGCAGTCGATGCTGGGGAGTCGGGGCCAGCTCACCCGCATCGACCTCGCCCTGCCCGCCTCCGAGCAGCAACGAAGCGCGGCCATCTCGCGCATTTCCGGATTGCTGCCCGCGAGCTGCGCCGTCGAACCCGCCTCGCGCCGCTCCGAGACGCTCGCGGGCATGACGCGCGCCTTCGACATCAACCTGCGCGCGCTCGGCTTCCTCGCGCTGCTCGTCGGCGTGTTCCTTGTCTACAACACGATGACCTTCGCCGTGGTGCAACGGCGGCCCTTGTGGGGCACGCTGCGCTCGATCGGCGCGACGCGTGGCGAGCTGTTTCGCCTTGTATGCGCGGAGGCGCTCGCCATCGGTGCGCTCGGAACGGCGCTGGGGCTTGGACTCGGCATGCTGCTCGCGCAAGCGCTCGTGAAGCTCGTGACGCAGACGATCAACGACCTCTACTACGTCGTCAGCGTGCGCGAGTTGAGTCTCGAGCCCGAGGTCCTAGCCGAGGCGGCCGCGCTCGGCATCGGTGCCACGCTGCTCGGAGCCATGTTCCCCGCCCTCGACGCGATGAGCACCGCTCCGCGCGCGATCCTCGACCGCGCTGCACAGGAGTCACGCCTGCGCGCCCGCATTGGGTGGCTGGCGCTGTTCGGCCTGCTCGCCGGCGCGGGCTCGATCGCGCTGCTCCAGGCTTCCGGTCAGAACTTGCCGCTGGGCTTCGCGGCGCTGTTCCTGATGCTCTTCGCCGCCGCGCTCCTCGTGCCCGGCGCGACGACGCTCCTCTGCCGCTTGATCGCGCCTGTCGCGGGCCTGCTCGCAGGCAGCCTCGGCCGCATCGCCACGCGCGGCATCACCAGTCATCTCGCGCGCAGCTCCGTCGCCATCGCGGCCCTCGCCGTCGCGCTCTCCGCGACCGCAGGCATGGGAATCCTCGTCGACAGCTTCCGCTCGACTGTCGTGAGCTGGCTCGACACGACACTGGTCGCCGACGTCTACATCTCGAGCCCGAGCACGTTCTCCAACCGCGAATCCGCCGTGCTGTCCGACGAGCTCGTGACGCGCATGAGCTCCGACGCGCGCGTGCGCGGCAGCACCACCTTTCGCGACATCGACCTCGAGCTCGCGTCGGGCGACAAAGTGTTCGCCACCGCCGCTGCGCTGCACCCGCGCAGCCGCGACGCCTACCGCTTCCTCGCAGGCGATCCGGCGCGCGTCTGGTCCTTGTTCACGGAGCGCGACACTCTGATCGTGAGCGAATCGCTCGCCCGCCATCGCTCGCTGCAACCCGGCTCGACGCTCGACGTGCGCACCGCCAACGGAGTGCGACCGTTCGAGGTGCTCGGCGTGTTCCGCGACTACTCTTCAGACCAAGGCTGGGCGTTGCTCTCGCGCGAGACGTGGTTGCGTGGCTGGAACGATGCACGCATCAGCGCGCTCGGCCTGTTCCTCGAGCCTGGTAGCGACCTCGGCGCGACGATCGCGGACCTGCGCGCGTCGGTGGCCGAGGGCGACATCGTGAAAGTGCGCTCGGGCGAGGAGCTCGTCGCCGCGTCGATGGAGGTCTTCGATCGCACGTTCTCGGTGACGCGCGTGCTGCGTTTGCTCGCGGGCGTGGTGGCGATCCTCGGCGTCGTCGGAGCGCTGCTCGCGATGGAGCTCGAGCGCGAGCGTGAGATGGGCGTGCTGCGCGCGATCGGCCTCTCTCCAGCCGGCCTCAAGCGCGTCGTGCTGGGCCAGACTGGCCTGCTCGGAGCTCTCGCGGGCCTGTTCGCGGTACCCATCGGCATCGCCGTTGCGATGGTGCTGATCCTTGTGATCAACGCGCGCTCGTTTGGCTGGACGCTCGACATCCAGATCTCGCCGCGCGTGCTCGCCGAGACCTTCGCGATCGCGCTAGCGTCCGCGCTGATCGCCGGTGCCTATCCCGCGTGGCGCATGGCGCGGCTCTCCCCGGCCCAGACCCTGCGAGGCGAGTGATGCGCGTCCATCTCGCCTTCTTGCTGCTCGCCCTCCTCGCTGCCTGCTCGGACGAGCGCGAGAGCGTGCGTGCCTCGCTCGACGTCGGCGACCTGCTCTCTGCTCCGGCCGATCCGCGCTTCGAGCGCGCGTTGGAGCCGCGCGAATTCTCGTTCCCCGCCGATCACGGCCCGCACCCGGGCTTCCAGACGGAGTGGTGGTACTTCACGGGCACGCTCGCCGATGCCACGGGTCACGAGTTTGGCTACCAGTTGACGTTCTTCCGCCGCGCGCTCGCACCCGACCCTCCTGCGCTCGACTCGGCGTGGGCCGCGCAGGACATCTACATGGCGCATTTCACGCTCGCCGACGCGAGGAAGGGCACGTTCGAGGCGCGCGAGCGATTCGAGCGCGGCGCTCTCGACCTCGCAGGCGCGCGCGCGACGCCATGGCGCGTGTGGTTGCGCGACTGGAGCGTCGAAGGTGATCTCGACGCGGGCAACATTCGCCTGCGCGCGCAGGATGGCGACCTCGAGCTCGATCTCGCACTTCGTTCGGCCAGCGCGCTCGTGAAGCAGGGCGAGCGCGGACTCTCGCGCAAAGGCGCGGCACCCGGAAACGCATCGTACTACTACTCGATCCCGCGCCTGCGTTCCGAAGGCACTCTCGCCCTACGCGGCGAACGTCGCGCAGTCACCGGCGAGTCGTGGTTCGATCGCGAGTGGTCGACAAGCGCGCTTGAAGAGGGACAAGTCGGCTGGGACTGGTTCGCGCTGCGCCTCGACGATGGCTCCGAGCTGATGCTGTACCGCATGCGCCGCTCCGACGGCAGCCTCGATCCCTTCAGCAGCGCCGTGTTCACGCGCAACGGCGCCGAGCCGCGCTCGCTCAGTTCAAGCGAGTTCACGCTGCGCGAGACCGCTCGCTGGACGAGTCCCCCAAGCGGGGCGAGCTATCCGTCGCGCTGGTCGATCGAGATTCCCGCGCTGGGGCTCGCGTGCGAAGTCGAGCCGCTCGTCGCCGACTGCGAGCTGCGCGTCGCCGTGCGCTACTGGGAAGGGGCCGTGCGCGTGAGCGGCACGCGCGACGCGCGCGCCGTCTCCGGCCGCGGCTTCGTCGAGCTCACCGGCTACTAGCCTCGCGCGCAACGCGACGCCCGCGCTCGAGATCGACCTTCGAGAGTAGCAGCGCTCCGAGCGCGAAGAAGCCGAACAGCGGCACGACTCCCGCGCGCTGCTCCCCCGTCCACGAGATGGCGAGGCCGAAGCACAGCGGTCCGAGGATCGCGGAGCAGCGCTCGAGCACGCCGAACAGGCCGAAGAACTCGCCCGCCTTGTGCGCGGGCACCATGCTCGCGAACATCGAGCGCGTGAGCGCCTGGCAGCCGCCCATCACGAGCGCCACGCCGACCGCGAGCGCATAGAACAGCTCGACCTTGTGCGTCTCCTCGGGACTCGCCATGCGCCACGCGAGCCCGGTGATGCCGAAATAGACGAGCACGCCCGCCATCACCGCGCGCTTGGGTCCGATGCGCCCCGCGAGCCAGCCGAAGCCGAACGCGCACGGCACGCCGACGAATTGCACGAGCAGGATCGCCGGGATCATCTGCTGCGCACCGAGGCCGATCTCCGCGCCGTAGATCGTCGCGAGCCGGATGATGGTGTTGATGCCGTCGTTATAGGCGAGCATCGCGAAGAGGAGCAGGAACGCGTCGCGGTAGCGCGGGATCTCGCGCAGCGTCTCCAAGATGCGCGTCAGCGCGTCGCGCACGCTGGACCCACCCGGCCGCTCGTCGGACTCGTACGCGCGTGGCGGCTCCTTCACGCGCAGGAACAAGGGCAGTGCGAAGAGGGCCCACCACGCCGCGACGCTCAGGAACGCGAGCCGCACCGGCAGCGTCGACCCGCTCTCCATCCCGAACCACTCGGGCTTCAGTATCCACGCGAGGTTGGCCGCGAGCAGCACGCCGCCGCCCAAGTAGCCGAGCGCGTAGGCCGCCGTCGACACGCGGTCGAGCTCGTCCTCGCGCGCCACCGCGGGCAGCAGCGCGTCGTAGAACAGGAAGCTCCCCGCCACGCCCACGTTGCCGAGCACGAACAGCGCCGAGCCGAGTCGCCAGTCGCCCTGCCCCACGAACCACAGCCCCGCCGTCGCCAGCACGCCGAGCACGAGAAACGCCGCCATCAGCGGCTTCTTGCGCGCCGACGTGTCCGCCAGCGCGCCGAGGAACGGCCCCACCAGCGCGATCGCCACCATGGCCCACGTGGTGAGCGAGCTGTAGCTTTCGAGCACGCCCTCCTCCCCCGCCGCGGCGACCTCGCGGTAGTAGATCGGGAACACGGCCGTCACGACGGTGGTGAAGAAGGCCGAGTTGGCCCAGTCGTAGAGCGCCCACGCCCGCAGCTCCGGCCGTCCGAGGCCCATGCGCGCCAGCCAACTTGCTCCCCGCACCATCGCGCAGAGCCTAGCGGCCCCGCCGCATCCGCCCTCGCACACATCCGCTCACGACTCGCACTGCTCGCAAGCCCTTCCGCCCGCCCCGTGAGCAGCCACGCCCCACGCCCGCCCTCGCTCCGCGACCTGCCTTGCTCCGCAACCTTCCTCGCGCACGCCCGCCCTCGCGTCGCGCCCGCCAATCGCCCGCCCCACCAACCGCCCGCCCCACCAACCGCCCCGAGCCGCCTGGCCCGCAAGCGCCCGGCCCTCCCGCGCGCTCCCGGCCCCCATGCCCTTCCACGCGCCCTCTCCGCGGGCTACACCATCTCTCCTATGAGCCTGCGCGGCGACCCGATCCTGCTGCTCGTCCCCACCGAGCTCGAGCTGCGCCGTCTCTGCGACGAGGGCGGCTTTCCGCCCGGCCTCGCGCTGGTCGCGACCTGCGGCTTCGGCCCTGTCGCGGCCGCCGCCCGCACCGCCGCGCTGCTTGCGCGCCTGCGCCCCGCCCGCGTGCTGCTCGTCGGCATCGCCGGCGCCTACGACACCGCCCGCCACCCCATCGGCAGCGCGCTCGAGTTCGACGCCTGCGCCATCGAGGGCATCGGCGTCGGCGAGGGCGCGAGCCTGATCGCCCCGCGCGCGCTCGGCTTCCCGCAGTGGCCGGCGAGCGATACCGGCGCGCCCGCGATTTTTGACCACCTGCCGCTCGCGAGCACCGCCCCCGATCGCGCACGCCTGCTGCTCACCACGACCGCCGCCTCCGCCGACGCGCGGCAAGCCGCCCTGCGCCGCGAGCGCTTCCCCGACGCCGAGGCCGAGGACATGGAGGGTTTCGCCGTCGCCACCGCCTGCGCCATGGCCGGCATTCCGCTCTGCATCGTGCGCGGCATCTCCAACGCCGTCGGCGACCGCCGCCCCGACCACTGGCGCATCCCGGCCGCGCTCTCCGCCGCCCGCGAGCGCGCCCTCGCACTGCTCCACGCCGACCACGGCTTCGCGCGATGAGCCGCGAGCCCCTGCGTTTGGGCATCTCGACCTGCCCCAACGACACCTATGCCTTCCACGGCCTGCTCGCGCGAGCGAGCGACCCGCAGGGCTTCGACTGGCAGGTCGAGCTGTGCGACGTCCAGACCCTGAACGAGCGCTGGCTCGCGGGCGAGTTCGATGTCGCGAAGGCGAGCTTCGCCGCCGCGCTGCAGGCCGGCCCCGACACGCTCGTTCTGCCCGCGGGCTCGGCCATCGGCTACGGCGTCGGCCCGGTGGTGCTCGCGCGCCCGGACGCGCCCCTGCCCGCTCACCCGCGCGTCCTCGCGCCCGGCGAGCACACCACCGCCGCTTTGCTCTGGCGCCTCCTGCAGCCCGGCCGCGGCGAGCTGCGCCACACGGTCTTCAACGCGATCATGCCCGCCCTGCACCGCGGCGAGGCCGACCTCGGCGTGTGCATCCACGAGGGCCGCTTCACCTACCGCGAGCAGGGCCTGCGCCTCGAGCTCGACCTCGGCGCGCTGTGGGAGAGCACCACGGCCTCGCCCCTGCCGCTCGGCGGCATCCTCGCGCGTCGCGCCCTCGGCCGCGAGCGCTGCGAGCGCGCCACGCGCGCCATCG
>SXKQ01000115.1 GCA_005778045.1 Planctomycetia bacterium | reverse complement strand
TTCGGCAAGACCGAGATCGCGGTGCGCGCGGCGTTCCGCGTCGCGGCCGCGGGCGGACAGGTCGCGGTGCTCGTGCCGACCACGGTGCTCGCTCACCAACACTTCCTCTCGTTCCGCGAGCGGCTCGCCGACTTTCCGCTCGAAATCGGCGTGCTCTCGCGCACCGTCACCGGCACCGAGGAGAAAAAGGTGCTCGCGGGAGTGGCGAGCGGCGAGGTCGACATCGTCGTCGGCACGCATCGCCTGCTGTCGAAGGACGTGAAGTTCAAGAATCTCGGCCTCGCGATCATCGACGAAGAGCAGCGCTTCGGCGTCACGCACAAGGAGCACTTCAAGTCGATGCGCGCGATGGTCGACGTGCTCGCGCTCTCGGCGACGCCGATCCCGCGCACGCTGCACATGTCGCTGGCGGGAGTGCGCGACATCTCCGCGCTGTCCTCTCCCCCGCCCGGTCGGCAGGATGTCGAGACGCGCGTCGTCGACCGCAGCGACACCGAGTTCGTGCGCGAGGCGCTACTGCGCGAGAAGAACCGCGACGGGCAGGTGTTCTTCCTGCACAACCGCGTCGGCACGATCCTGCAGGAGGCGCGCAAGCTGCAGGAGCTCGCGCCCGAGTGCTCGTTCGCGATCGGACACGGCCAGATGCCACCCAAGGAGCTCGAGGCGGTGATGGACTCGTTCTCGCGCGGCGACATCGACGTGCTCGTCGCCACGACCATCGTCGAGAACGGGCTCGACATCCCCGCCGCGGGCACGATCCTGATCGACGAGGCCGACCACTACGGGCTCTCCGAGCTGCACCAGCTACGCGGGAGGGTGGGTCGCGGCTCGCACAAGGCGCATTGCTTCCTGCTCGTCGATCCGCTCAAGCCGATGAAGGAGATCGCGCGCGAGCGGCTCAAGGCGCTCGAGGAGATGGCGACCCTCGGCTCGGGCTTCGCGATCTCGATGAAGGACCTCGAGCTGCGCGGCGCTGGCAACATCCTCGGCCCGCAGCAGTCTGGGCACATCGCATCGGTGGGCTACGACCTGTACTGCCGGCTGCTCAAGGAGACCGTCGAGCGCGTGCGGCAGGGCGCGGGGCGTGACGCGGTGACTCCGGAGTCGGAACTCTCGGCCGGTGTCGAGCTCGAGCTCGGCCTGCGCGCGTTCCTGCCCGACTCGTGGATTCCCGAGCAGGCCACGCGGCTCGAGATCCTGCGCCAGCTCGACACGATCCACTCGGCTGAGGCCGCCACCGAGCTCGAGGGCGTGCTGCGCGACCGCTTCGGGCGCGTGCCGGGCGAGGCGCGGGCGCTGGTGCAGAGCTTCCGGCTACGCGCGCGCGCGCGGGAGCTCGGCCTCACGCGCATCTCGTACCGCAGCGAGGTGTATCTGCTCGAGTTCAAGGACCGCGTGACGCTCGAGCATGCGCTCGCCGGCCGCAAGGTCGACCTGCGTCCGATTAGGACCGGACTCGCGCATCTCGTTATCCCGACCTCCCGGCGCGCTCCCGACAAGGCGCTCGCTTGGCTCGAGGAACTCTTGCAGGGCTCGCCGCAGGGTTCGACAATCTCGGCGGCCCGCCTGTGATCCTCCCGTTGCTCCTCGTCCTCGCCCAGTCCCAGAACCCGCCCCCGCGGTCGGGCGAGACTTCCGCCTTCGATCCGACTCCGCCGCAGGCACCCGCTGCCGGTCCGGCCACGGCGCCCGAGGTACTGAACGGCGTCTACCTGATCGTGAACGAGGAAGTGATCACGCTGGCTGAGTTCTATCGCGAGCTGCGCCGCCGCGGGCAGTCAGTGACGAACGAGGAGGAACGTCGAAAGGTCGTGGCTGATAGCCACACGGATTTCGTCCGAACGCGACTGATGACCCAGGCCGGTCGCGATCTCGGCTTCGATGCCGTTCGCGTCGATGCGCTCGTCGCCGACGACCTCAGGGGCTTCATAGAGGACTCGGGCAGCGCCTCCGCCTTCGGCGAGCAGCTCAAGACTGCGGATCTCGACGCCGACACCCTGCGCCAGCAACGCCGCGACTTCTACTTCCGCGAGTTCTGGCTGCGTTCGATCGACGGTCGCGACCCCGGGGTCTCCGGCCGCCCCTACGTCGATCGCTTCGTGCGCCCCGGGCGCATGCTCTACCAGTACCGACGCCAGCCGGTGGAGCAGATCTTCCCGTCGACCATCCAGCTGCAGGCGATCCTCGTCACGGCCGCGCAGGCTGGCTCGGCCCAGAAGGCCCTCGACCTCGCCAAGGCCCTGCGGGAGCGCGCGCTCGGGGGCGAGGACTTCGGCGCCCTCGCCGAGACCTACTCGGCCGACGGCGAGAGCCGCCGCCAGAAGGGTCTGCTGCCCAAGAGCGAGCTCTCGCGGGCCCGGGAGGCCTTCCCCGACTTCGCGGAGTTCATCGACGGCGCCGCGGTCGGCGCGGTCAGCGAGCCGACCAGCCTGCGGGTCGAGGGCGAGCTGGTCGGGTTCGTCCTGATGCGCGTGGCCGAGGTCGAGCGCCGGGGGGGGGCCGAGTTCACGGACCGGGAGGTCCAGCGCCTGCTGCGGGACCGCGACCTGAAGGCCCTCGGGGAGCTGCGGCGCGATCTGGGCGTCAACGATCTGTACCGCGCGGCCTACATCTGGCCCCCCGAGGCCCGCGCCCAGCGGCCCAAGGGCTCCAAGACCGACGGCGACGGCAAGCCCGCGCCGGCCCAGTCGCCCGCGGGCAGCTAGCGCCCCCTCGGAAACCGGCCGCCATTCCGGAAACCGGCATCGGGGCCTCGGGAGGGCGGTAGCCGGCGCCGCCCCTCGCTATAGTGTGAACCCCCACACGCCACGGGCGTTGGAAGCCCACGTGGGAGCCTCCTCGAGGCCGCCACATCATCCAACGCCCACCCGGTCGGACCCGGGACGGGTACGGGACCCTGCGGCACCCCTGCCGCCGGGCTCGACCCGCCACCCGCTCCTCCTCCGGCGGCCCCCTGGAGCCCGTCGATGACCCAGCAACCCAACGACTACTCGAACGTCCACGTTGAATCCTCACTCCCCAAGTCTTGGGAGCGCGAGGAGACCTTCAACGACGTCCTCTACGACTGGATGAGCCGCGCTCCGTGGCTCGCCATCTCGGCGGCTGCCCACCTGATCATCGTGCTGATCATGATGGCCATCCCCTGGGAGCAGATGAGCAAGCAGGAGGACCGCATCATCGAGGCCAGCATCGAGGCCACCCCGGAAGAGGTCTTCGAAGACCCGCCGGAGGAAGAGCCGGAGGAGATCAACGAGGAGGAGCCCACCGAGGAACCCGTCCTCAAGGACGCCGAGGTCTCCGACCACAACGAGGAAGACACCGACCAGGACTTCGAGTCCGTGCAGGGTGATCCCGACTTCACGGCCGACTCGCCCTTCGACTCGAAGGGCTTCAACGACGTGATCGGCATCGGCGGCGGCGCCGGTGGCAAGTTCGGCGGACGCTTCGGTGGCCGCAAGAACCTCAAGGCCCGCGGCGGCTCGGGCACCGAGCAGGCCCTCAAGGACGGTCTCGAGTGGCTGCGCTGGCACCAGAGCGAAGACGGCTCCTGGGACTGCGATGGCTTCATGTCGAACTGCGGCAAGATCGGACCGACGACCTGCACCGACCCCGGTGAGGCGCTGCACGACGTCGGTATGACCGGCCTCTCGCTGCTCGCCTTCCTCGGCGACGGCAACACCACGCGCGACGGCCCCTACAAGGACCAGGTCGCCAAGGGCATCAAGTTCCTCAAGGAACAGCAGGACCCCGACACCGGCCTGCTCGGCGAGAAGGTCGGCCACTCGTTCCTCTACAACCACTCGATCGCGGCGCTCGCGGTCAGCGAGGCCTACTACTTCTCGAAGTCGCCCGTGATCAAGCGCACGGCGCAGGACGCAATCAACTTCATCACCATCGCCCGCAACCCCTACGGTGCGTGGCGCTACGACGTGCCGCCCTCGGGCGACAACGACACCTCGGTGACGGGCTGGTGTGTGTTCGCGCTCAAGAGCGCCGAGGAGGCCGAGCTCAAGATCGATCCCGAGGCCTTCCGCGGCGCCGCGACCTGGATCGACGAGGTCACCGACCCCGTCACCGGCCGCTGCGGCTACGACTCGATCGGCAGCCCGTCCTCGCGCATCACGCGCGTGAACGAGCACTTCCCCACCGACAAGGGCGAGGCGATGACGGCCGTGGCGCTGCTGTGCCGCTTCTTCCTCGGTCAGGATCCGGAGAAGACGCCGATGATGGCGAAGCACGCCGACCTGCTCAAGACCAAGCTCCCCAAGTGGGATCCGGATGGCTTCGGCATCGACTTCTACTACTGGTACTACGGCTCCTACGCCATGTACCAGATGGGTGGCGACAAGTACTGGGAGCAGTGGAACAAGGCCATGAAGACGGCCGTGGTCGACTCCCAGCGCAAGGACGGCGACGAGAAGGGCTCGTGGGACGCGAAGGTCGACCCGTGGGGCTTCTCCGGCGGCCGCGTGTACACCACGGCGCTCGGCGTGCTGTGCCTCGAGGTGTACTTCCGCTATGCGAAGGTTCTAGGCGCACGCTGAGGCGTGCGACGGTTCTAGGCGCACGCTGAGGCGTGCGACGGTTCTAGGCGCACGCTGAGGCGTGCGACGGTTCTCGGCGCACGCTGAGCGCGGCTGGACCGATCGAATCGATGCGCGGGCGGCTCGCAAGGGCCGCCCGCGCTGTTTTTCCTTGGCTCTTCGCGAGCACGCAATCGGTCGACGCACGCGGCACGGACGGGTCGTACTCTCGCGTGGCGTGAAGAACTGCCTCGCTCTCGCATGCCTGCTCGCGCTCGTCGCCTCGTGCGGCGAGTCGCGCGAACGGCACAACGTGCTGCTCGTGACGCTCGACACGACGCGCTTCGACGCGCCGGGTTTCATGGGCAACCAGTCGCGCACGACGCTGAACCTCGACGCGCTCGCCGCGGAGTCGCTCGTCTACGAGCAGGCGCGCACGGTGACGCCGCTGACGATGCCGCCACACTGCTCGATGCTCACAGACCTCTATCCGCCGCGCCACACGATTTGCGCCAACGGCGCGCGCCCGCGTCCGAGTGCGGCGCGCACTTAGGCCGAGTATGCGCAAGCGGAGGGCGTGCATAACGGCGCCTTCGCCGCGTCGATCGTGCTCGATCGCTCGTTCGGGCTGGCGCAAGGCTTCGACACCTACGTCGGCGTCGAGCCTCCGTAGGGCAAGTCCGCGCCGCGCATCGAGGAGCTGAAGGCGAGCGAAGTGCTCGGTCGTGCGCGCGCCTCGCTCGACGGGCGCGATCGCTCGCGCCCGTTCCTCGCCTGGGTGCACCTCTTCGACGCGCACGACCCCCACGAGCCGCCGCCCGAGTTCCCCGACATGTGCAGCGCGTATTCGGGTGAGGTCGCGTACATGGATCGTGAGCTCGGCAAACTGTTCGAGGTGCTACGCGCCGATGGCACGCTCGAGCGCACGCTCGTGATCGTGCTCGGCGACCACGGTGAAGGGCTCAACGAGCACTCCGAGGTGACGCACGGCTGGTTCTGCTACGGCAGCACCGTGCGCGTACCGATGCTCGTGCGCTTTCCCGATGGCCGGCGCAAGGGCGAGCGCTCGAAGGAGAGCGTCAGTGTCGTCGACGTATTCCCCTCGGCGCTCTCGGCGCTCGGACTCGAGCCGCCGCGCGACATCGACGGCGCGAGCCTCGATCACGCGCTCCTTCCCGAGTCACGCGGGGTGTACTTCGAGTGCTTCAACGGGGCCGAGAACTTCGGCTGGAGCCCGCTCGTGGGCTGGGCCGATGTGCGCGCGAAGTACATCCACTCGAGCGCCCCTGAGCTATTCGACCTCGAGCGAGATCGGCAAGAGCAACGCAAAGTGCTCGCGGAGCGCAGTGCCGACGCGGCGCGCATGCTCGCGGAGATCCGCCGCGTGCGCTCCGGACCGGCGCTCGTGTGCGATCGCGACGAGAGCGTGAACCCGAGGCGCAGCTGGCCTTGCGTGGACTGGGCTACGTCGACCCCGAACAGGACAGCGGCGCCCGGCTCGATCCGCTCGCGCCGAGCAACCTGCCGGCGCCCGGCCAGCGCAAGGATGAGCCGAAGCTTTTGCAGCAGGCTTCCGATCACTCCACTCGGGGCGAGTTCGCACAGGCGATCGCGCAATGGACGGAACTGCTGGCGCGCTTCCCGGAGAACCACACGGCGCGCTCCTTGTGCGCGGCCGACCTGATTAGCGCGCAGCGTCCCGCCGAAGCGCTGCTGCTGGAGGCGCTGCGCGCGACACGCAGCCTGACCGCCGACGAGTGGAACAACCTCGGCGGGTGCCACGAGCAGGCTCGAGCGCTCGACCGTGCGCGGGAGTGCTACTCGAAGGCACTCGAGCTCGACTCCGCCCACCCAGCGCGAGGGGCGCCCCGATCGCTCGGGACGCCCCTCGTTTCGTGTCACGGACCCCGGAGGGCCCGTGGATCGCTCACGCGATCACGGAGCCATCGTGAACTGCACCGCGTTCGACAGGTTGCTCGTTTTAGGAGCCGGCGGGTCACGGAACCACAGCTGGGCGTTGAACACCTCACCGGCGAACAGCGGATTGCCGATCGCGGTGGGGCGATTCGCCAGGTAGTTGCGCAGATCGACGGCGTAGGTGCCGTCGCAGGT
>SXKQ01000114.1 GCA_005778045.1 Planctomycetia bacterium | reverse complement strand
CTGCTACGCCACGCAGAACCGCCAGAATGCGGTCAAGCAGATGTCGGACGAGATCGAGCTCCTGCTCGTCGTCGGCTCCCAGAACAGCTCCAACTCGAGCCGCCTGCGCGAGCTCGGCCTGCGCAAGGGCGTGCCCTCGCACCTGATCGACGGCGCGCACCAGATCGACCCGGCGTGGTTCCACGCCGGCATCAAGATCGGCGTCACGGCAGGCGCGAGCGCGCCGGAGTCACTCGTGCAGCAGGTGCTCGGACGCCTGCGCGAGCTCGGGGTGAGCTCGGTGTCCGAGATGGATGGCGAGCGTGAGACGGTCACGTTCCGCCTGCCCGACGAGCTGCGCTAGGCCGCGACCACGCAATTTCTTCGCGTTCTGAGGCGTCCGCGCGCGAGCGGCCCTTCTCGCGCCCCGCCGAAGCTCCCTCTCGAGTGAGGAGTGCCGCGCCGGGACGCCGAAATCAGGCTCCCATGCGTCTGCGCGACCGAGCCCTCGCCATGACCGCCGCAGCCGCGGCGGTGACGTCCTTGGTGGCGCTCGTCCGCTACATGGAGACACGCACGCCGAGGGCGGACACGGTGCAACTCGAACGGGAGCAGCCGCGACGCGTCGCGACGACCGAGACGCTGCTGCCGTCCTCGGAACGGGCAGCTCTCGCGGTGCGAGACGAGCGAATGATCCGACCGACGAGCCCCACTGCGAGCGTCGAACCGACGCCGCGGGTCGAAGCGGTGCGAGCGCCGACGGTGTGCGCCCCGGGAACGCTGCAGTTGCTCGTGCTCGAAAACGAACAGCCAGTGCCCGGCGCCGACGTCCTCGTGGTCCCGCGCAAGGAAGGCGGGATCGACCGCGGATGCACGGATGACCTTGCGCCGCTCCTGCGCGCGACGACGGACGCGAACGGGATCGCCACTTGGCTCGACCTCTCGACGGACCTGTACGACGCGCGGATCCGGCATCCCGCCGGAGCCGAGCTGGCCTGCTGCGTCGAGATCCATGAGAGCAGTGGACGCGAGCGCTGCGTCGTGCGCTTCGGCAGCGCGCGCGTGCGCGGCACCGTGCTCGGCGACGAGGGCGAACCGCGGCGCGGCTCGCTCGTGCGCCTCGCGCTCGCGCAGGCGAGTGGCGAGACCGAGCTGCTCTCCACCGCGCACACCGACGAGCTCGGTCGGTTCGAGTTCCTGCGCCTGCCTCCGGGCTCCGCGCTCGCGATCGACGGCCACCCGGACGCAAGCTGGCTCTCCCCGGGGCGCACGGTGCGGGTCGAACTGTCCCCGACGGCCGACCGCGAGGTCCTGCTCGGGCCCGCCGCGAGCGGCAGTCGGTGCGAAGGTCGCCTCGTCGCTCCGGGCGGCACGACGCTTCACGCGGAAGTCGCGCTGCGCTGGCGCGAGATCGAGCACAACTGGCATGCGACAACCCGCGCGCATCAAGATGGCAGCTTCGAGCTGACGCTGCGGCCGGGGACGTGGAGCGCCTACGTCGCCGGGCGCGATGGGCAGGTCGAGATCGCGCGTGCTCAGGTCGGCGCAGACGACGTGCGGATCGAGGCCGAGCTGCCGACGGGCTGCATCTCCGTTCGACTCGTCGGTGCGGACGGCTCCGCCGTCGAAGGTTCGATCGCGCTGCGCGATGCGACCGGCGCGCGCAGCGAGCACCCGGCGCCGGGCGGGCACGCGTTCGTCGCGGGTCTCGCACCCGGAAGCTGGCAGATCGAGGGCCTGGCATTCGACGGTGCAGAAACGCGCGTGCAGGCCACGATTGCCGACCACGGAGCACCGCTCGAGCTAACGCTCGAGCTTGAGCCCGCCACGCGCTAGCGCCGCACCGCGCTCACCACGCGTCGGTCGCGATCAGGCGCTCGATGGCCTGAGCCTCGCCGCCCCTCGGCCAGCACTCGAGCCCGACGTAGCCCTTGTAGCCGAGCTCGCTCAACGCGCGGAACACGCGCGGCCAGTGAATCTCGCCCGTGCCGGGCTCGTTGCGCCCCGGCGTGTCGGCGACCTGCACGTACCCGAGCTGGTCGAGGCCGTCCTTCATGCGCCCGCACAGATCGCCCTCGGCGAGCTGCATGTGGTACAGGTCCCAGTTGATCTTGACGTGCTTCGAGTTGACCTCGCGGCAGATGCGAACGGCGGCTTCCGAGCCGTACAGGCAGTGGCCGGGGTGATCGACGCGACCGTTCATCGGCTCGAGGATGAGCATGACGTCGTGCTCTTCCGCAATCGGCGCGAGCAGCTTGAGGCCGGTCGTGACGTGCGCGTGCATCTGCTCCGTCGTCATGCCCTTCTGGTTGTTGCCCGCGACGATGGTCATCATCGGCGCGCCGATGCGCTTGGCGACCTTGCAGGCCTCGCGCACTTCCACGACGGCCTTCGCGTGATTGTCGGGATTGCAAAGCCCCGGCTCGAAGCCCCACGCCGTGAACTGCGCGAACTTCACGCCTTTGTCCTTCGCGAGCTTCTCGAGCGCTGCGAGGTCCTTGTTGCGCCACGGCCAGAACTCGATTCCGTCGAAGCCGTGCGCGAGCGCCCGCTCGACGCGCTGCTCGAAGGGCAAGCTGCTCCACCAGATCTCGCCGTTCACGGCGAAACGCGTCTTCATCTTGCGCACGCGCGCCGCAATCTCGTCAGCCTCGCGAGCGGGCGATACCGAGGCTTCGAGAGCCGTCGAAGCAAGGGCGTGGGAGGCCGAGGCGAGCGCGGCGGAAGCGGCGATAAGGGTGCGACGATCGAGGAGGCGCATGGTCAGACTCCGTGGCGAGCAGAGAGGCATTTCGTGGAGGGACGAGCGGTCAGAGATGAGCGAGATACTCGAGCAAGTCGCGCATCTCGCGGCGCGAGAGGTGCTTGGAGACGTCCTGCGGCATCGAGGAGAGGTCGGGACGCCGGCTCTCGACGTCGCTGGTCGCGACTTCCACGAGCTCGTCCTGCGGCGTACGCACGACGATCGTCTCGCGATCCTCGCGCACGACGATGCCGGCCACGTTGCGGCCGCTCTCGAGGAACAGGATCGTGCCTTGGTAGCCGTCGGAGATGCGACGGTTTGGATCGCAGATCGACGTGAGCAGATCGGTCCGCGACATGCGCTTGCCGACGCCGACGAGGTCGGGACCGACCTGCCCACCTTCGCCCCACTCGATCTTGTGGCATCGCAGGCACTCGGTTTCGGCCTTGCCGCGCAGGATCTCCTTGCCGAGCGCCTTGTCGCCGCCATACAGCGAGTCCGTGAAGTGCGCGAGCGCCGCGTCGATCTCGCGCAGCGACCGCAAGTTCGCCAGCGAACCTGCGACTGCCGCGTCCTGCCGTGCCTCGGCGAGCTCGACGAGGTCGAGCGCGACTTCGCGCGGGACAAGACCGGCGGCCAACCGACGCACCTCGCTCGCGGCGAGGCCGTCGACGCGCGCGTCCGACATGTCGCAGAACAGCGAGTAGGCCACGCGCCGCTCGTCGACCGAGCCGTGCAGCGCGGCCTCCTCGAGCAGCGGGAACGCCTTGCCGGGCTCGACGCCGGCAATGGCTCGCAGTGCGGCGGCACGCACGGCGCTCTCGGGATCCTCCACGAGCTTCGCGAGCGCGGGCTCGAGCTCCACCGACGCTACTTTCTTCGCAGCTCGCACTGCGGCGGCACGCACGTCTTTTTCGGCGGCGCTGTCGTTGGCGAGCTGGAGCAGCGTCGAACCGACTGAACGGCAATCGCTCGCTTCCACGAGCTCGATCCACTCACGCACAACGCGCTCCGGAGCCTTCGTGATGTCGTTTTCGGCCAGTTGTTTCGCAAGCGCCGCGATCCCGGCGCCGTCGCGCTCCCCGAGCGGCCACCACTCGCCCGTAACGGCATCGCGCCCCGGAGGCGCGGTCCACTTCGAGAGCAGACCGAGCGCTTCCCAGCGCAGCAGTGGGTCCGCCTCCCCGCGCGCCGCGAAATTTGCGAGCGCGATTGCATTCTCGGGCTGTCCGAGCCGGAAGTTTGCGTTCAGCACGCGCCTCACGAGCGCCGCCCCCGACACGTTCTCACGCTCCACCAGCTTCGCCAGCGCCGGTAGCGCCTCCGTGATCTGCTCGTCGTAGATCGCCCGCGCGGCCTCGGCGACAACGCGCGCTTCGCCGTCGGCGAGGAACTGCGCGACGCTTCCCCGGTTCTGACGGCGCAGCGCCACGACCGCTCCGACGCGCACATCCGCGGACTCATGCCGGACGAGGGAGAGGATCTGCTCCTCGGTCGCGCAGCTTGCCAGCGCATGGATCGCCGTCGAGCGCAACGCGAGATCACTCTCGCCGGCGCGCTCCAGAATGGCCGCCATCGGCAGGGCGGCTCCCGAGCCGAATCGAGTTCCCGCGCGTACGCAGGCGACCAGCGCATGCCGCTGCACCACGGGATGTTCATCCTCCAACCGCGCCACGATGGCCTCGAGCGACTTCCCCGCGTCGTGGGCGCCCAGTGCACGCACGGCCTGCGCGCGCAGCATCGGATCTTCGTCCTCGCAGACGCGCACCAGCGCGAGCCGCCCCGGCTCCTCGAAACCTGCCTGCATCAACCCCCAGATCGCATGGATGCGAGCGTGGCGCGTCGCTGTCGCGTCCTCCACGAGCCGCGCGAGCACTTGCTTCTTGCCACGCGCCACGAGCTCGAATTGCGCAAGGAAGCGCACGCGCGAGTCGCTACTCACGAGCCAGCTGCGCACCTCGGCGTCCGCGAGCTTCGACCAGTCCGCCGCGAGCAGGCGCTGCACGTCCGCCGCTTCCGCGTGCGCTTGCGCGGCCTCCAGCCGATACATGCGGCCCTTGCCGGTCTTGTTCCAGCCCTCGACCCAATCCGAGAACCAAAGCGCGCCGTCGGGCCCGAAGTCGCAGTCGGTGACGAGCGTGCCCCACAAGAACTTCTCGAACGTGTCGAGCTCGAAGCCAGAGCCCTTCGGCTTCACCGTGAAGGTGTGCACGCCCGAGTAGCTCGCGTCGCCGCGGAAGTCGCAGATGAAGAACGTGTTCGGGTGCGCTCCGCCGAGCGCCGTACCGGGGTGGTACGCGAGTCCGCTCGGCCCGTCGCAGATGTTGGCGAGCGGCGGCACGATGTAGGCCGCCTGTCCGTCGAAGTGGGGCTTCCACAAGCCCTCGTCGTTCCACGGCCCGCGCAGGTTGGGCTCGGTGATCCACTGGTACGCCTGCCGCCAGCCGGCGTCCATGCCCTCGACCACGTGCACGAGGCGCGCTTTATCGCCGCCATCGGAGTTGTTGTCGACGGTCCACAATTCACCGAACTCGTCGAACGCGAGTTCCTGCGGATTGCGCAGGCCAGTCGCGAAGATCTCGAGGTTCGAGCCGTCGAGGTCACAGCGCAACACCGCTCCGTTGAACTCGTTGCGCAGCCGTGAACCGTCGGGTTGAGGCACGCTGAAACCACGGTCGCCGCAGGAGAAGTAGAGCTTGCCGTCGGGGCCGATGCGCAGGCCGTGCAGGTCATGCCCGATGAGCGCGAAGCGGATGCCGTAGCCCGTGCTCAGCAAGCGCTTGGCGTCCGCCACGTGATCGCCATTCGAGTCCGCGAGCTCCCACAGGCTCGGCATGCAGGCCGCGTAAACCTTGCCCTTGTGCTCGAGCACGCCCGCGATGATGCCGTCCGCCGTGGTGCCGAAGTCGTCGGCGTACACGGCACTCGCGTCCGCGAGCCCGTCGCCGTCCGTGTCTCCCACCCACTTCACGCGCTCACGATCCTTCGTGTACGCGTTCTCGAACTTGTCCCCGAGATGCTTTGCCAAGTACGCGACGCGATCTTCGACCGTGCGGCATGCGAGGTCGTCGTCGAGCCAGTCCATGTGGTCGCGGATGTCGTCGACGCCGCTCTTGAGGCGATACGTCTCGGCGACGTACACCTCGCCCTTGTTCGACACGTACATCGCGACGGGATTCGCGAGCAGCGGCTCCGAGGCCCACAGCTTCACGGCGAAGCCTTCGGGCGCCTTCATGCGCGCGATCGCCTCGGCTCCGTCGCCCGACGCGGGAGCCACATACGGCTGGTAGGGCTGGTACGACTCCTGCGCGGCGCTCGCGAGCAACCACGCGGCAAGCAGGGCGGCGCTCACGACGCGAGTTCGCGCTGCATGCGCTCGAGGATCTGCTTGGTCAGGCGGACGCCCTCGTATTCCTCGTGCACGCTGCCTTCGTACTCGATGCCGACGAAGCCCGAGTAGCCCGCCGCGAGCACGATGCGCAGCATGCGCGGGTAATCCGTGTGCACCTCGTTGGCCTTGGCGTCGAACTCGTGGCTCTTCGCGCTGACGGCCTTGGCATAGGGCATGAGCTCCTCCACGCCCTTGTAGCGGTCGTAGCTCTGTCCGTTGCCGAGGTTGAAGTTGCCAAAGTCCGGCAGGGTGCCGACGCGCGGGTGCGCGGCGAGCTTCATAACGCCCGCGAGCCAGTCGCCCTTCGACGAGCTGCCGCCATGGTTCTCGACGATCACGTTGAGTCCCGTCGAGTCGGCGTAGCGCGCGAGTTGCACGAGCGAGTCGGCCGCGCGCTTCTGCTTCTCCGCCTCGTCGCCCCCACCACCCGCGTTGACGCGGATCGAGTGGCAACCCAAGTACGCGGCGCAGTCGAGCCAGCGGTGGTGGTTGACGATCGCCTTCTTGCGCTCGCTCTCGTCCTCGTGCGCGAGCTCGCCCTCGCCGTCGACCATGATCAAGAGGCTCTTCACGCCTTCGCCGTCACAGCGCGTGATCAGCTCGTCGAGGTAGGCCTTGTCGCGCGCCTTGTCCTTGAAGAACGAATTGACGTACTCGATGGCCTCGATGCCGAAGTCCGCGCGCGCGACGCGCGGGAAGTCGAGGTTGGTCATCTTGCCGCTGCCGAGCGTGCGGTGCAGCGACCACTCCGCGAGCGAGATGCGAAACGGCAGGCCCTTCTGCGACGGAGTCGTGCTGCAGCCCATGGCGGCAAGACCGGCGAGGCCGGCGGAGGTGGCGAGGAACTGACGACGCGATGCGCTCATGGGATGCTCCGGATCGAGGACGAATCGGGGCCCCTTGGATACCAGCAGACGGCCGAGCGCGGAAGAGGCCGCGCGGCGATCGTCGAGACCTAGCCCCGCGCTAGACTCTGGGCGCGATGGGCACGGAATTCGGACTGGAGAACGCCGCTCCGCTCTTCGGGGCGATCGAGGCCGGCGGGACCAAGTTCGTGTGCGGCGTCTCCGCCGATCCCAGCCGGGGCCTGCTCGCGCGCCAGCAGTTTTCCACCGGCGATGATCCGGCGCTGCTGCTGGCGCAGGTGTGCGCTTGGTTCGCCGCTTTCGAGCGCAGCCACCGTCCACTCGCCGCGCTGGGAGTCGCCTCGTTCGGCCCGCTCGATCTGGACGAACGCTCCACGAACTACGGCCACATCACGACGACTCCCAAGCGCGGCTGGGGCCACTGCGACCTGCTCGGGCCGCTGCGCCGCGCCTTTCCCGGAAGGCCGATCGGCTTCGACACGGACGTGAATGGAGCCGCGCTGGGCGAGGGCCGGTTCGGCGCGGCGCGCGGGCTCGAGGACTTCGTCTACGTCACGGTCGGCACTGGCATCGGTGGCGGGGGCGCGGCGCGCGGCGCGCTGTTGCACGGGCTCGTGCACCCCGAAATGGGCCACATCGCGATGCCGCGCATCGACGGTGACACATTCCAAGGCGCCTGCCCGTTCCATGGCCGCTGCTGGGAGGGCCTGTGCTCGGGCCCCGCGCTCGCGCAGCGCACAGGCGTGGCAGCGGAGCAGCTCGCGCCCGACCATCCGGAGTGGGACCGCCTCGCGCGCTACATGGGGTACGCCCTCGCCACGCTCACCTGCGTGCTGTCGCCGCGGCGCATCGTGCTCGGTGGCAGCGTGCGCAAGGCGGGAGCGCTCGGCGAGGACGAGTTCTTCCGCCGCATGCGTGCCGAGCTCGCCATGGCTCTCGGTGGCTACATCTCGAGCCCACACCTGTGCGCTCCACGGCTCGACGGGTTCCTCGTTCCACCCGCGCTCGGTGACGATGCCGGCATCGTCGGTGCGCTAGCCCTGGCTCAGGACGCGCATGCGAGAGCCGCGGGAGCGGGCTGAGCGACTTCAGCGCAGCTCGACGCGGTCTTGGAGGTTTGCGAGCGAAGCCTCGAGCAGGCGCTGGTGTGTCTGGCGCGCCAGCGGCCCGACGGTCATGGAGTAGACCTTCGCGAGTGCCGAGTCGCCTAGGTCGATCGTCTCGCGCCAAGTGACGCGCGAGCCGCGCTCGGTGGGCTCGATGGTGAGCGAGCCCGGCACGACGTAATCGAAGTCTCGCAAGATCACGGAAACGGTGCGCTTGAGGTTCCTCTTGTCCTCTCGGCCGGCGAGGACGAGGCCACCGAGGTGGAGCGACTCGTACTCGATGGAGTCCGGATTCGCGGCGCGGATCTCGAGTTGCCCGCTGCCCGCGCTGTCCGCGGAGTTCCATTCGAGTCGCGCGCCGACGCCGCGCTCCGGCCCTGCGAACGTGCGCTCGACATCGGCGTGTGCATCGCGGTTCCACGTCGACCACTCCTTCCAGCGATGCAGGTCCTCGACGAGCGGCAGCACCTCCGATCCCGCCGCCGCAATCTCGACCTGCGCCTCGCTGGTCCACTCGCGCGGCAGGTCCTGTACCCAGATCCACGCGAAGATCGCCGCGACGGCCGACAGCACGAGCGCCACGAGGCAGCCGCCACAGCACCACTTGAGCCACTTCGTCATGCGCGGATTTGCTGCAGGGAGCCCACGCCGAAGTTACCTGGAATCTCCGCGCGCCGCCGCGATAAGCCCCTCGGCGTAGTCGATCCCGTCCGGAGTGCGGGAGCCGTGCCACGAGAGGTATTCACCGTCGGCGATCACGAAGTGTTCGCGCGCGAGACCGGTGGCCTGCGCGAGCTCGTCGGCGTGCTCGGGCTTGAAGGAGAACGGCTCCGTGCAGAGGAGCACGCGCTCTGGGGCGAGCCGTGCGAGTTCCTCGGGCGTGACCTCGGGGTAGCGCTCGGCGCGGGCACCGAACACGTTGCGACCGCCGGCGAGCGCCAGCAGCGCGTCGACGAACGTATCGCGATTGACGCTCATCCACGGCTTGCGCCAGATCAGGTACGCCCAGGTGACCTCCCGCTTCCCCGCCGCGGCACCTCGCACACGCTCCGCGCGCCGCTCGATGTCCCGCGCGATCTCCCCGGCCTCGCTCGCGCGTCCGAGGGCCGCGCCGATCGAACGCACCATCTCCGCCGTGCCAGACGTGTCCTTCGGAAAGCTCGAGTGCACGCGCAGGCCCGCCGCCTCGAGCGCACGCGCGTCCTCGACGCGATTCTCCTCCTCGTTCATCAGCACGAGCTCCGGCGCGAGCGTGACGATGCGCTCGATGCGCGGGTTCTTCGTGCCGCCGATCTTCTCGATCGCGCCCACGCGCGCCGCAGGATGCACGCACCACTCGGTGATGCCGACGAGGTCGTCGCCGGAACCGAGATCGAACACGAGCTCCGTCAGGCTCGGGCACAGGGACACGATGCGCGAACTCAACGTGAAGTCTCCCGGTGGACTCGCAGCACGAGCGGCTTCGCGCTCGCACCCCAATCGACGAGCTCGGGCTCGCAGCGCAGCCCTTGCAAGGCACGCGCGCGAACGAGGCCCACGGGGAGCCGCAGGCGTCCGCGCCCCGAGGCATCCGAGCGCAGGCTGGGACATCCGCGCGACTCCTCGCGGCTGGGCTCGCGGTAGACGAGGGCCCCGGTGAGCCAATGCACGTCGGTGCTGACGAGGGCGCCCCCAGTCCCAGCGTCGAGCAGGACCACCTCGCGCTCGTGAGTGGAGATGGCGAGCACTTCGAGCCGTTCCTCGGAGGGGCGCAGGCCTGGCAGCCCGGTCACCAAGGCGCGCCAGCGCTCCGCGGAGATGAACTCGAGCTCGAGAGTCGATTCCGGTCCAAGCCAATCGACGCGCGCTCGTCTCGACTGCATCACGCGCGCGGATCCGTCGGTCTGCATGCCTCGAGGAACCCGGGGCAGGATCTTCACGGAGCCGCCGGCCTGCGCGAGTCCATCGACGACGACCTCGACCGTGAGGCTGGCGGGGAACGCCGCGCGCGCATCGATCTCGAAAGGCCCCTGCAGCCCCTCTTCGACCTGCAGCCTCGCGAGTGGCGAGGACAGCGCGCGCGGACTGCCGCGCTCGCGGTCAGTGACTGCGAGCAAGAGCTCGATCTCGGCCGTCGGCACGGTGTCGAGCACGGAGCGCCCATCGTCGTCGAGCGCTCGTCCCGGGTCGAGACTGCCGTAGATCGCGCCGGCCCGCGGCCCACCAACCTCGCGGACCAACAGGCCGACGAGCTCGGTGCGCGCGCCCTCCGAAAAGAGCAGCCGCCCCGCGACGGATCCGTAGGTGGACGGCGCAAGACGCAGCGGCTCGAGCTGGGGGACGTCGCACTGCACGAAAGTCCCGAGTATACCGCCCCACTCCGTCGACACGTTCCAGCGCCCCGGCTCGAGACCATCGAAGCGGAAGCGGCCCTCGGCGTCGACCTGCACCGAAGCGCCCGCGGCCGGCACGACCTCGCCGCCGACTTGCACATGCGCCTGAGCGCCGCGCGCGTGAGCCGGCTGCCCGCCCCGCACCCATCGCACCGTCTGGTCCGCCACCGCTGCCCCCCGGGGCCCGAGCACGTGTCCGCTCAGGCTCGACCCAGCCTGCGCGAGATCGATCCGGACCTCGCGCGTCTCTCCGGGCTCGACGTCCTCGGTCTGCACGTAGCGCTCGAGAGTACCTTCGGGCTCCAGTAGCCTGCCCGCATCCCGCGGAACGAGGCGCAGGCGCACTCCCTCGGTTGGCCAGCGTGCACCCTCCGCCCAGACGATCGACGCCGATGCGGGGCTAGGATCGTGCGAATCGCCGAACGCACGCAGGATCCAGCGGCCCGCGGGAGGCTGTCCCTGCGCGTCGAGCACGGTCAGCACGAGCGTCGCGCTGCCTTCGAGCTCGATCCGCTCGGCCTCGGAGCCCGCGTGAAGTCCCGCGCGCACGACCGGCGCAAAGAGCGGATCCTCCACCGAGAGCTCGTGGGGCCCTTCCTCGACGCCATCGAACACCAGCGTGGTCCGGCGCCTGGCCTCAAGGCTCGGAGCGTGAGCTCCGCCCGACGCACAGCGCAGCCGCACGACCTCGGGAGCGGGCCCGTGAGTCACGCCGCGTGGCAGCTGCAGATCGACGGTCACGCGATCCTCGAGCCGCGAACCGTCGCAGCGGAGGTCGAGCGACCCTTCGATCTGACGGGGATCGACCGTCTTGAACGCGAGCACATGTCCGCTCGAATGGCGCGCGGCCACGCGCACGGCGCGCGATGGCAGGTGGCGAAAGCGCGCGATGACGGTGCTCCGATCGCAGGCCTCCTCGACAAAGTAGCTCTCCAGCCCGGCGCCAGGCGCCAGCGGGCCGACCTCCACGAGGCCCTGCCGCCCGCTCCGAGCCGAGTGCCCGCGCCGTCGACGATGCGCAGCGCGAGCTCCGCGGCACGTTCGAGCCGAACTTCGCCGAGATCGTAGAGCGAGCCCGGCTCGCGCGGCGCGAACCACCAGCGCGCCATGGCATGCCCCTCCAGTTCCGCCACTGCTCGCAGCGACTTGTCGGGCTGCGTCACCAGCTCGAACTCGAACGCCCCGGTCGCGTCGCTTGTCCCATCGCTCTCGACCGGCGCGCCTTCCTCGCTCGCCCTGGCCCAGCGGTAGAGGGTGAACTTCACGCCGACCGCAGGCGCACCGTCCGCTCGCAGCAATCGACCACGGAGGCGATCGCGGAGCTCGGCCGGGCGCATGCGCGCGGCAGGGAGCGAGTCGGGCTCCAGCCGCCGGCCCGTACCTTCCTGCGCAGCCGTGCGCGGTGCGCGGAATCCCCCTTGCAGCGGTGCGGCGCTCCTCACCTCCACGGAAGGCGTGTGGTCGGAGAGCTTGGGCGGGGAGAGCATGAGCGGCGCTGCGGCCAGAGCGGCGACGAGCATGAACTGTACATACGCGAGCGGAATGAGGCGACCGACGGGCTGCGAGGCGCGCTCGAGCACCGGCCCGCGCGCGGCGCGTGGACCGCCCCAGTGACACCAGAACGAGATTCCGGGGCCAGCAGAAGCGCTGCGACATGACCTCGCGCAGGAGCCGCAGGCCGTGGTGCAGTCGAGTGCGCGCGTTGACCGGCGTGAGGCCGAGCTCGGCCGCGAGCTCCGACGGCGAGGTGCCGTCGAGCAGGTGGCGACGCGCACCTTGCGCCGGACAAGCTCCGCACTCGGCTTCGGCGTCTCCCGAGGCTCGAGTCGCCGCGGGTTGGGTTCGCGGCCAGCGCGCGCCCGTGCCTTGCGTGACTCCAACGCGAGGAGTCCGAGCAGCCACGGCAGAATCGGCCGCGCGCGGTCCCGGCTCGCCGAGCGCTCGATCGCCACGACGAAGATCGACGGCACCAGATCCTCGGCCTCGCTGCGGGAGGGCGCTGGGTACCGCGCGACCGCGAGCAGCCGCGGCGCGGCGGCGTCGAACACGCGCGACAGGGCACGCAGGTCGGACTGCTCGCAAAAGCGCCCGAAGTCGCGGTCGAAGGGAGACATGCGCTCGGGGACCTTAGGGAGGACAGCGCGGGAGCACGATTTTCGCCGTGCGTGGAAGCCGGAGCCCGCTCCGTCGTACCCTGCCTGCAATGGCACCCAAGCCCGCCGTCGATCCGCAGCATTTCCAGCGCTCGCTGCTCGAGACCCTGCACGCCCTCGTGCTG
Organism: Planctomycetia bacterium; assembly: GCA_005778045.1. The sequence goes on along the minus strand of SXKQ01000114.1, from coordinate 52,918 downwards.
CTCATCCCCGCGCTGTTCCTCGTCTGGCCCGGGGAGCTCTCGCCCATCATCGGCGACCCGTTCCCGATCCCAACCGGCACCGGCGTCGCGGCCGTCGCGAGCACACTCGCCATCGCCCTCCTGATCGCGCGCCGCGCCAAGCCAGGCTTGCGCGGAGCCTGGGCCTACCTGGCATTCCTCGCGCTCGGCAGCCTGTCGCTCAGCCTGAATCCGCCGAGCGACACGTTCGGCTCGAGCCGCGCGCTGATGCTCGCCGCGGTCGGAGTGACGGCCCTCGCCGGCGGAGCGAGTCTCGGTCGAACGGGACTCACGGCGCTCGCGCGCGGCCTCGTGCTGCTCTCGATGCTCACGGTCGTTCCGGCGCTGTTCGACGGCGAACACCAGTTCGCTGGCCGCCTCGGCAACAGCGGCTCGACCTCCGAAGTCGCGCTGCTCGGCGCCGCCGTCGGCGTGTGGCTCGCGCTGCGCGACGAGAGCTTCTGGCGCTGGATCGGAGCCCTCGCCGCGGGCCTCTACGCGTTCTACGTCGGCGTCGCACCGGTGCTCGCGGGTGCCGCGAGCTTCGCGCTCGTGCTCGCGCTGCTCTTCGCCGCGCTGCCCGATGTGCGGCGGCTCACGCTGCTCGTCGGCGCCGCCTGCGCGCTGCTCTTCGTCGGCGGACGCGTCGTCCCCCATCCCCAGCTCCCTGCCTCCACGCGCCCCGCGGAAAATGCGCCCGGCGACACTGGGGGTATCGCGGTGCGCAAGCTGCTGTGGTCATCCGTGCCGGCGATGGTGCAGGCCCACGGGCTCTTGGGCGCGGGCCCGGGGCAGTTCCAAGCGGCCTACCCGCCCTTCCGTGACCCGCGCGAGATCGAGCTCTCGACCCACGAGCGCACGCTGCCCGAGGTCGAGACCGAGGTCGAGCACGCGCATTCCGACCTGCTGCAAGCCTGCGTCGATGCCGGCTGGATCGGCGGAGCGCTGTGGCTCGCCTTCCTCGCCTTCGTGGCACGCGCGAGCTGGCAGCGACTGCGCGACGGCCACGATGGCCTGCGCGCACCGCTCGCGGCCGCGGCGCTCGCCGTGCTCGGCAACGCGCTCTGGTGCGAGCCGCTGCTCTGGAATCCGGCCAGCGCGAGCGCGGCCTTTGCGCTGTTCGGCGCGCTGCTCGCGATCGACGAGCCGCCGGCTACCACGCGCTCGCGCTGGCTGCGCGGCGCATTTGTGCTGCTCGCGATCGGCCTCGTCGCATCGCAGCTTGCACGCGCCTGGTCGATGGCGTGGCACGGCCGCGCGGTCGCGCAGTTCGTGAGCTCCGGCAACCCGGCCTTCGCCCAACTGGCGCTCGAAGTATGCGAGAACTCGCCCGTCGCACGCGCGATCGCGGCGCGGCGCGCGGACCAAAAGGCCGCCGGAAAACCGTCCGAGCAATGCGTCGCCGCATGGCAGGCCGTGCTCGACCTGTACCCACACAGTGTCGAGGTGCTGATCCAGTTCGCAACCGCGCTGGCGCGTACGGGGCGCGAGGCACGCGCGCTGGAAACGCTCGAGCGCGTGCGCGCGCTCGACCCCCAGCACAGAATCGCGCGCCGTAACCTCGTGCGCATGCATGCGCTGTTCGGTGACGTGGCGCAAGCACGCTCGCTCGCTGCCGAGCTCGGCAGCGATACCGCGGGGACATGGAGTTCGCTCGGCGTGATCGCGCTGCAGGAGCTGCGCGTCGCGCGTGGCTTCGAGCTGCTCACGCTCGCCGATGCAAGCTTTGCGAACCTTGGAGCGGACGGTGCCCATGCACTCTCACGCTCCGGCGACAGCGGGCTCGACGAGGCGGGACAACTCGCGCTCGAGGGCACCGCGCACCTCCTGTGGGCACGCGAGCATGGCAAGGCGCGCCGCTTCGAAGATGCGCTGCGCAGTTACCGTCAGGCCAAGCGCTGCCTCGCGCCCCGCAACGGCTCCGAGCTGCAGCCGGCGCTCGCACTCGAGCTCGCCGGCTCGCTCGCTGCGCTCGGGCGGGTGGACGAGGCACGCAAGGAGCTCGGCGAGCGCGAGCTCTCCGCCACGGAACTCGCGCGCGTGCCCGAGTGGGCCGGACAGGCGCTGTTCGAGAACGGACTGCTCGGGCGATGATCCGCTACGCAGGCACGCTCTACCGGCCGCCGTCGGAAGCCGACAGCCTGATCCTGCAGGCGACGATCGGGTGCTCCTACAACGAGTGCACGTTTTGCGCCATGTACCGCGACAAGCGCTTCCGCGTGCGCAAGCTCGAGGAGCTTGAGCGCGAGATCGAGTGGGCGCGCACGAACGTCGGCGCCGTGAGCAAGGTGTTTCTCGCCGACGGCGATGCGCTGATGGCGAAGAGCGCTTTCCTCGCGAGCCTGCTCGAGCTACTGCGCGCCGCATTCGGACCGCTCAAGCGCGTCAGCTGCTATGCGAGTCCGCAGGCCCTCGCCGTGCGCTCCGTCGAGGAGATGGCGCTGCTGCGCGAGCGCGGCCTCACGCTCTACTACCTTGGAATCGAGAGCGGCGACGATGCCACGCTGGCACGACTCGCGAAGGGCGTCGACTCGACCGAGATGGTGCGCGTGGCGCTCAAGGCGCACGCGGCCGGCGTGCGGCTCTCCACGATGATCCTGCTCGGCGCGGCCGGTCGCGCTCGCAGCCTCGAGCATGCCCGCTTGAGCGCGCGGGTCGTGAGCAGCATCGACCCGCGCTTCGTGAGCACGCTGGTGATGACGCCGGTGGAGGGCACGCCGCTGTACGAGCAGAGCCAGCGCGGAGAAGTGGACGAACTCTCGCCGCTCGAACTCGCCCGCGAGCTGCGGGAGTTCGTTGCCGGCCTCGAGCTCTCCGGCGCCGTCTTTCGCTCCAACCACGCCAGCAACTACCTCGCCCTCAACGGCACCCTTCCCCGGCACAAGCCCGACCTCCTCGCCGCCCTCGACGGCGTCCTCGCCCACCCCGAGCACGCCCCCTTCCGCCCCGAGTGGCGCCGCGGTCTCTAGCTGCGTCCACTTCGCCCTCCATGACTTCCGTAAGCATCTTCTCCATCAAGCACCTCAGCAGGTCGCCCTCGGGGCCCCTGAGGCTCCGCTGAACACGAGCCGCATGCAGCCGGGTCTCGTGCAGCATCGGTCGACCTCCGGTGGGGTTGGTCTGGGTCGAGGAGAACAAACCGGGCTGCGCGTCGCGCCTCCGATGGAGCGGGGCCAACCCTCTGACCGACTCCGCGCTGCCCCGCAAGGCAAGAGGTTGCCAAAGCGATCGTGAGCCACGGGCAAGGGTAAGGCCCGAGTCAGCGGGAGTCAGCGGGAGTCAGCCATGCGTGTGGTGTTGTTCTGTATCCGCGCCAGCCTTGTGCTCTCGTACGGATTTGTTGCGACGCGAGCAGTTGCAGAAGGCGAGTATTGCCCGGACACGTGCAGCAGCGAGGGGAGTTCCTCGCAGTCGGGGAGTTCCTGTGCGCCGGTGGTCCATCAAGTCTGGACGCAACTCGACGGCTCGGCTGACCCCGTGTGTTCGACGGCCTGCTTGTCCTGCAAGGCTACCGTGAAGATCACGTGGGACTGTGCAAACCGCTCGAACGGCTGCGTCTGGGTCTGGGAGCACCAAAGCTGCGACACGTCTGGCGCTGGACTGCCCTATCAGGCGGGTAGCGGGAGCGGATCGGGCTCGGTACGGCAAGTCGTCCCCACGAGCTGCAACGGATCTACCGCTGAGTTCGGGGTTTCCGTGACTGGATTGCCGCACGCGTACAACCTCGCCTGCCCCTGTGAACAATGAGTCCTGCTCCGACCGGCCGCGTTCGGACGCTCGTTGAAGCCGTCTCCGTGTTGGCCGCGCCGGCAGCGTGGTCGATGTGGCGTTGGGCGCAGCCCCCCGCGGGACGGTGGGTCGGGCAAGCCGCGCAGACCGATGGCGCCTCGAGACCTCTGTCGACGAATGCGTCCTCGTCGGAACTCTCGCCTCCCTCGGAGGCGCGACGCGGCGCCGGGTTCGCTCGACGCGGAGCTGGCGAGGGCGAAAGGTACGAACCAAGCCGCCCGCAACGCAGCGCAGTCTTCGTCCTCCTTGCCGGAAGAGGAGCGTGCGTTCTGGGTGGATCTGCTGAAACCGAAGCTGGCCGAAGTCGGATCCAAGCCCAACAACTTGGATGCGGTTCAGGAGCTCGGCAGTGACAGCATTCTCGCGTGGCTCACGGTCGAGGGGCGCTACGAGGTGGTCGAGGCTGGAGTCGCGGTTCCGATTCGGATCAGTGAACAAGTCCCCGAGATCCGAACATCGTCTCGATTCGGCCATCGCTCCCACCGGTTCCAGAAGGCTGAGTTCACCGAACACTGGGAGTTGCTCGAGCATTTCAGCAGATCTCACGCTGAGACCGGCTTGAGCAACTTGCCGAGCATCGACTCGGAGTTGGCCGGACGCATCGAGGCGTTGACGCTCACCAAGCTCGAGCCGCTGCCGGCGGCTCGGCGCTAGTCGACTCCCACATCCAGAGCGCGCGCGGAGTGTGTCCCGGCGCTCCTGTTCGCATCGACGTACATTCCCAAGCTCGCCTCGCCCCTTCCGAGAATCGGTGGGAAGCGGAATCGCTGTCGCCGATTCGGGGCCCCTGCGGGGATCCGGCGCTGATCGCGGTCGGCGTTGCGGGAGACGGTGACGGGCCTGGATCTGGCCGAGGGCTCGTCCCGGGTCGCTGGCGGCAAGAGCAGAGGCGCAGTCGAGCTGCCCCCCCGCGCGCGACGGGCTGTAGGGTGCATGAAATTGGGGCGGAAAGTCGCTCACAGGCAACGCGAGGGGGCGTAACCAAGGGGGGTGCACTGTGCTAGCAGGAACGGCAGCGGGCACGGTTCCCGCGCGCGCTGCTAGCCTCTCCCGCTCCTTGAGGTCCTAACCCATGCACGGCACTCCCGCGTCCCAGTCCTCCGCCCGCCCCGCTGCCGCGAGCGAGACCACCCCGCCGCCGGCGCAGCACGACATCCTGATCGTCGAGGACGAGGTCGATCTCGCGCTCGGCTTCCGCGATGCGCTCGCGCATGCGGGCTATCGCGCGGACGTGGTGCACGACGGTCGCAAGGCACTCGAGGCCCTGCGCCAGCGGCCCTACGAGCTGGTGCTGCTCGACATGATGTTGCCTCAGCTCAACGGCATCGACGTGCTCAAGGAGCTGCGCACGTTCCGCAGCGACACCTGCGTACTGATCCTGACGGCGCTGGCCGGTGGCGAGGACGCGGTCATCCGCGCCATCGAGGCTGGGGCTGACGACTACCTCTCGAAGCCGTGCTCGCCGCGCGAGCTGGTGGCGCGCGTCGAGGCCCGCTTCCGGCGGCGTGCGCTCGACTCGGCGCCGCCGACGCGCATCGAGCTCCCCGGCGGCATCTCGGTCGACCTCGCGCGCCTCGAGGTGCACCGCGACGGCAAGCTGATCCCGCTCACGCCGCGCGAGGGCGACATCATCGAGTACCTGATCCGCCACCGTACGCGCGTCGTCACGCGCGACGACCTGCTGGTCGACGTGTGGCACTACAAGAGCGCCAACGTCGAGACGCGTACGGTCGACATCCACATCGTCGGCCTGCGGCGCAAGATCGAGCTCGTGCCCGAGACTCCGCAGGTCGTGCAGACCGTGAGGGGCAAGGGCTACCGCTGGTACAGTTGAGCCCGGCGCGGCCCTCACAGCCGCCCGAATCGTGAAGCCCCAGATCGGCCTGCGAACCCACGGCGGCGCGCTCGCGCTCTACGGCGTGCTGCTCGTGCTGCCGACGCTCGTGCTCGGGTTCCTGCAATGGCATCACATCCGGACGGAAGCGGAGCGCGAACTCGGCGAGGTCCCGCGCGATGCCGAGGACGCGGCCTCGCGCCTGCGGCGGGCGCTTCAGGAAGAGCTCGACCAGCTCGTGGCTAGCGAAGCGATGCGGCCCTTCGAGCACTACGCGCGCTACTACAGCCCCGACACTCCCGACGGCGAGTTCGCGCTGCTCGACTCGCCGCTTACGCGCAGCGAGCTGCCGGTCGGCGTGCTCGGCTGGTACAAGCTGGACCTGTCCGATCCGGAGGCCGCGCAAGTTGAGGTCTATCTCGGCGCCGACGACACGCCGGCGGCGCGCGCTGCGCTCGAGGTCGCCACCGCGAGACTCTCTTCGCGCCACTTCGACAGCCTGTGGCTGCGTACCTCGATGTCGCTCGGCGCGAGTTCCGAGGAGCTGGCGCTCTCCGTGCGCGCGCTCGCGGCCAGTGCCGCCGGAGCCGACGACGCGGACTGCCTCGGCGCGGAGCAGATGTCGATCTTCGATCCCGTCAACTCCGTGGTCGGCGACTTAGGCCTACTCGCCTACCGCGAAGAGGATGGCACGCCGCGCCTCGTGGCCCACCGCACGGTGCTGATTGAGCCGCTGCCGGAGCTCCTCGGCCGCGGCGAGTGCCTGCAGCGCCTCGCGCAGGGCCGGCGCATCGTGCAGGGCTTCTTCCTCGACCCGCGCTGGTGGCTCGACGAGCTGCCGTACGCACTCGCCGCGCGCGTGCTCACCAAGCGCGAGCGCTTCTTGCCCGTCGGGACCGCCGCCGTCGACGAGGAGCGCGAGTACCTCGCGCGCGTGCGCCCCGTAGCGGACACGGGCTTCGAGTCCGAGTCGGACGCGGACGGGCTGCTCGGCGAGCTCAACGTCGCGATCGACGCGGCCGGCATCGAGGCCCGCTACGGCGAGCGCGAGCGCCGCTTCCTCGGCGTCGCCCTGATGCTCGCGCTCTCGCTCGGCACGGGCTTCGTCCTGCTCCTGCACGGCGTGCGCAAGGACATCGAGCAGGCACGGCGTACGGAGAACTTCGTGGCCGCGGTCACCCACGAGCTGCGTACCCCGCTGTCGACGATCCAGCTGCACGCCGAGATGCTGCAGGACGGCTGGGTGAAGGACGGCGAACAGCGCGACGAGTTCCACCGCCGCATCGTGCGCGAGACCGCGCGGCTTTCGACGCTCGTCGAGCGCGTGCTCGAAAAGGCGCGACTCTCGGCGGGCCCAGCCCATCCGCGGCCCGGCGACCTGTGCGCCGAGGTCACTCGCCACATGGACAGGCTCCACGGCTGGCGCACGAGCAAGGAGCCCGACCTCACCTTCGAGCTGCCCGAGCAACTTCCGCCGGTGATGCTGACGTCCGAGGCCGTGGCCTCGGTCCTCGTCAATCTCGTCGAGAATGCGCGCAAGTATGCGCCCGTCGATACTTCACGCGCGGGACACGAGCCGATTCTCGTCGCAGTGCGTCGCGAGCGACACGAGCTCGCGCTCGAGGTCGCCGACCGCGGACCCGGCGTTCCGGCGACCGAACGCGCGCGCGTGTTCGAGGCCTTCTACCGCACCGGCAACGAGTCCACGCGCAGCGTGCGCGGCACGGGACTCGGACTGCACCTCGTCGCGCTGCACGCGAGCAACGTCGGAGGTCGCGCGAGCGTCGAGGAGCGCCCCGGTGGCGGCGCGCTCTTCCGCGTGCTGTTCCCCTACGCACCGACGCCGGCGAGCTGAACGCAGCTCGAGCGCGCTGCGCCGCAGGCCGAGAGCACCTATGTCTCGGCCCGCTCCTCCAAGGGGTGCCCCACGAGGCACGCGCCTCGGGATGCTCCCGGTTGCTTGGCGCTTGCAGGCGCTGCACTTCGAACTCGTCGTGGCCGCAGCGCTCGAGCGCAGGCCGCGCCCAGCGTCGCGGCCCGCCGTGCTCCGCGAGGAGCGCGACGGGCCGCGAGTTCTGGGTCGCGAGGAAGTCCTAGGACTTCGCGGGCTCTTGGACGGCCTTTTCCCTCTCGGCCGCCTCGCGCGCCGGGAAGCTGAAGCCGAAGCGTGCCTTGAGCGCGGCCGAGCCGAAGAGCTCGTCCATGACCTCGTTCGAGCGCTCGGATGCGGCTTTGTCGCGCAGCGACTTGTAGTCGCGCGGCTCGAGCTTGAGCTCGGGCGAGTCGCGCTTGCCGAGCTTGCGCAGGACGTAGACGCGATCGCGGGTCATGGTCGTGAAGGGCAGCGCGACGACGCTGTCCTCGACGTTCATCGCAGTGCGTCCGGTGAAGGCCAGCGCGGTCTTGAAGCGCTCGATCTCGGTCGGGTTGTCGAGCGTCTCGCCGGTGAGCTTCGCTTCGTCGACCCAGCCCGCGGAGTTGACCGTGTAGTTCTGCGACGTCGCGACGTCGAGGAACATGGCCTCGTCGACCTTGAGCGGCGCGGCGGCCTCGGTGATGCCCGACTTGGCGCGCACGGCGTTGTAGAAGTCGCTCGCCTTGCGGTTGGCGATCGTAAGGGCCTGGTCCTTGCGCCATTCCTCGAGCGCGCGCGTGGCGACGTCCTCGAAGTTGGGCGCGCCGGCCTCGCTGATCGCGCCTGCACGGCCGAAAGCGATGTTCGCCGGGCCGACGTAGAGCGGAATGAACTTGTCGCCGCGAGCCGCACGCAGGATCGAGGCCGCGAAGGTCGCGTCACCGACGCCGGGGTAGCTGCTCCAGTCGGCCTGCGTGCGCTGCGAGTCGTCGCGGATGTAGGAGAGGCCGAGCTCGGCCGCTTCCACCGCCAGCAAGTCGCCGGCGAGGGCGGTGCGGATGCGGTTCTGGACGTCGAGTGAGTAGGCCACGAGCGCCGCGTGGATGCGCGACTCGCGCCGAGCTTGGTCCGCCACTTCCTCAAAGGGCCGGTAGAGACGCTCGGCCGCCGTGGCGCCGTCCGCCTTCTCCTCCGCGCGACGGAAGCGCACGTTCGCGAACTGGTTGTAGAAGTCCTGCGCGACCTTCTCGGGGTCGACGCCCTGCGGACTCGGGAAGCGCTCGAGCAGCTTGGTGGGCTCGGTCGTGTCGGCGAGGTTCCACATCAGGAGCTCGGCGCCAGCGCGCTCGGCCACCCACTCGGCGTTGAACTTCTGGCGCTTGGTCATCGAGTCGAGACCGTCGTACCACGCGCGCAGCGTCGCCTCGTCGGCAGTCGCGCTTTCGGCCTCGGCGCGGGCGGCGTCGACATCGAACGCGACGAAGTCGAGTCCGTATTCCTGGTGCTGCTTCTTCCACGCGGCCTCGATCGCCTCCGGCTTGGGCTGGGCCATGATGCCGACGAGCGACTCGTAGCGCTCGATGCGCAGGATCTGGCGCAGGCTGCTCTCGTAGTCGAGGGGCGAGAGGTTCGCCGAGGCGAGTACCTGCTTGAGCAGCGCGCCGTCGGAGAGCGGGCGGATCGGGATCGTGACCAGCGGGTACTGGGCGTTCTTGGTGTCCCGCGAGGGCCGCGAGAGCTGGAGGATCGCGCCCTCCATGATCACCTTGCGCAGCTCGTTGTCCGTGATCTCGATGCCTGCGTCCTGCGCGAGTCGGTCGAGGATGATCGTCCGGCCGATCTGCTCTTCCTCGAGCATCGAGTCGCGGGCGTCGGCGAGCGCGTCGGCGTACGGCTGGAAGTCCGAGCTGATCACGCCGAGGAAGTACAGCAGGTTGCTCATGCGCTGCGACTCGAGCATGAACGCGCGCGCTTCGACGTCCTGCCGGCCGTCGCGCGGGTGGTTCCACGAAAAGTAGGACTCCTCCGACGGGTCGCCCGAGCGGAACATCTGCGTGAACTCCGCCGGAACGACGTAGATCACCAGCGTGAAGATCATCAGGGCGAGGATCAGCAGGAACTTGCCGCGGCTCTGGCCCTTGGGAACGTGGACCGGCTCGTCGGCGGCGGCGAGCTGTTCCGGGGTCGGTTCCTGATGCGGTGCGTCTTCGTGCTTGGACATGAGTACGTGCGTTGAGGTGTGGGAAGCGCGTTGGTTCGTGGGAGCGCGGCGACCGGGCGCGGGGGCCGGCCATGGCCGCGCCGCTAGTCGCGGAGCAGCTCTCCGTCGCGCGGCAGGTCGTCGAGTGACGCGAGCGCGAAGGTGTCGAGGAACTTGCGAGTGGTGACGTACAGCAAGGGATGACCGGGATCGTCCGAACGGCCGCCAACCTTGACCATGCCGCGGTCGACGAGGGTGCGCAGGATCGGTCCGACCTGCACGCCGCGGATGGCCTCGATCTCGCCCTTCGTCACCGGCTGGCGGTAGGCCACGATGGCGAGCGTCTCGAGACCGGCCCCGGAGAGCTTCTCGTCCTTCTTGGCCTTGCCGAGCAGCGCCACGGTCTCGGCCACGTCGGGCGTGGTGAAGACCTGCCAACCGCCGGCGATCTCGCGCAGCTCCCACGGCAGGCCCGCGGAGGCGAGGCGCGCATTGAGGCGCTCGAGGGCCTCGAGCACGCGCTTCTCGCTGGCGCCGCCGACGAGCGTCGCGAGTCGACCCTTGGAGAGCGGCTCGGTCGAGACGAACAGCAAAGCCGCGAGGTCGCGCTCGAGCTCCGACTCAGAGAGCTCGCTCGATTGGCTCGTCTCGCCGTGTGCAGCGGCGTCCGCGGAGGGGGCGGCAGGGGGCACCTGCGTGCCGAGCGCGGGCTCGGATAGGGCGGAGGCCTCGGCCGACGGGAGTGCCCCCGGCGTGGATTCGTCGGGCTGGGTCATGGGGGCCACAGATTCGTCGAGCCGCCCCCCTTGGGTCAAGGATCGGGGGGGCGACCCGGCCGCCAGTCATCGGCCCGAGGGGGCCTTGCGCTCCACTTCCCGGAAGAAGGGCTGCAGGTCGACCCGGTAGCGGCGCACCATGGCGGCCCGCCACTGGACGAACTCCAGCTCCCCCACCGGCTCGGTGGCGAGGCTGCGCTCGACCCCCTCGCGGAGCTCGACCCAGGTGCCCTCGCGACCCTCGTGGCGGGCCTCCGGGACGAACAACAGCCAGCGCCCGCCCTGCTCCAGCGGTCCGCCCACGGTCCCCACGGCCGTGGCGAACACCGCCCGGGCGAGGTCCTGAGACTCGGCGCGCGTGATGCGCAGGACGGTGGTCCCGCTGAGCTCGTCGTCGCCGCTGCCGTGGGCCTTGGCGACCTCGGCGAAGGTCTTCCCGGCATTGAGATCGACTTGGGCGGCCGCGAGGGCCTCGGGGGAACGCAGCTCGGTCACCCGAACGTCGCAGCGGTCGTTTTCGAGCACCCAGGCGCGCACGCAGCGCTCGGCCAGCATCTGCAGGATGGCCTCGTCACGCAGGTCGGCGAGGTACAGCTCGGGCTCGATACCGATCACCTGGTCGATGTGCTCGCGCAGGGTGAGCTTCGATTGGCGATCGACGAGCTTGCGCTCGAGCTCCCCCATCGCGCGCAGGACCTCCGCATCGACGGCCGGCTCGGCGAGACGGATGCCGAGGCGCGTGGACTCGAGCTGGGTGAGGCGCGAGAAGACGAGCTGCTCGACGACGCGCCGCGCGAGGCGATTATCTGCGATCCAGAGCTTGCGCAGGAAGTCGCGCGAGGTGAGCGGCTCATCGCCGACGCGGCCGAGCTCGAAGTCGGACTCGCGCGCGGGGGCGACGGTGGCCTCGACCGGAGCGACCGGCGCGGGCACCGGTGGCGTCGCTGTCGCGGTCGGGGCGAGAGCGCTGCTCGGTGCCGACTCGGCGGGCACCGATGCGGGCGCCGGGACCGGCGCGGGCTGGAGCTTGGCACGCTCCGGGTTGCGCGTGGCCGCGCAGGCGCAGAGCAGGACGACGAGCAGGAGCGGCGCGCGCATCAGCGATAGTTCACGCGGCGGATCACGCCGATGCCGTAGCAGGCTGGGCACTCGACCATCTGCGTCGTGCCGCCCGTGGCGCCGCCCTGAGAGCCACCCTGACTGGCGCGATTCTGCTGCCCGACGACGTTGAGAATCTCGCGCCGGCCGCTGCCGCCGCAGTCGGGGCAGTTGGAGAACTGCGGGTCGCGCAGCTGGAAGTCACCGGAGTGCTCGGCGAAGTACGCGAGCATCCACTGGGCGCGGTTGGTCGAGCCGTAGTCCTTCCAGAAGGTCTCGGTCTCGCTCTCCGCCCCTTCCGCGGAAGCGGCGCGCGCCGCGCGCACGGTCTCCTGTGCGGCGAGGTAGCGCTGCAGGCGCTCCTCGAGCTCGCTGCGCGCGCTGTCGGTCTCGCTCGTCGGCCCGGACTTCGAGTCCTCCGGCGTGAGGCCCTTGCGCGCCTCGGCGTCGCCGAGCAGGAACGTGCCCTGACCGTAGCTCGCGCGGCGCCAGCGACCGCCGGCGCGCTCCTTCCAGTAGCGCGTGACCTGCTCCGGCGTGACCGTCGCCGACACCGAGCGCACGAGCTCGGCGGTGACCGCCTCGACGAGCGGCTTCTCCATGCCTTCCTCGAGCCACTCGACGGCAGCCTCGTGGGTCAGCTGCGGCTCGCGCGCCTTGGCCGAGACGAGGCGCGAGACCCACGCGTGCCATGCGTCCGAGGCGCGCTCGCGCAGCTTCTGCTCGCGGGCCCTCTCGACGGTGGCCTTCTTCTTGAGTGCGTCCTGCGCGAAGCCACTCGTCCCGTTGGCGGCGACAAACGCCTCGATCTTGGAGAGCGCTCGATCAAAGTAGCCGCGCGCGCGGTCCTGGTCGATCTCGCGCAGCGCCTCGAGCTGGGCCTGGTTCTGCGCCTTGCCGCGGTTGCGCGCGAGCCCGTTGGTGACTTCGCTGGACTTGAATCCAGGATCGAGCTTGGCGAGCACGTCGAGGTGCTCGACGCAGTGCACGAAGTCGTAGATGCGCTCGCAGTAGACGGCGAAGTCCCACAGCGCGGCGGCGGACGCGAGATCGACGCGCGCGCGCTCGGCCTGATAGAGCTCCTCGCGCGTGTACACGTCGAGCGCCGGCGCCTGCACGCGCGTGGCCGCGCCGGAGAGCGAGCGCACCGGCACCGGGAACGTGCGCTGCGCCGTCTTGACCCACAGCTCGGTGCCCGTGCGGTTGACGATCAGACCGATGACGTCGGTGCCGTCGTTGAGCAGCAGGCGGTCCGCCTCGACGAAGACTTCCTCGCCGGAGCGATCGACGTAACCGAACTTGGCGAGCAGCTCTTCCGACAGGGCGGGATCGAGCCGCGTCCACGGCAGCTTGACGAAACCGCCGTTGTCGAGCCGCTGCACGTGCACGGTCTGGGCGTCGTGTCCGGCGATGGAGCCCCACAAGAGTCCACCGTCGTACAGGCGCAGCATCGTGAGCTCGGCCGCGGCCGCGGGCTTCTCGGCGGCGGTCAGCGCGGACTGCGCGGGAGCGGTCAGGAAGAGCGACAGAAAAAGGAGGTTGATCATGGCTTCTGGTTCTCGCTCGCAGGGCTCGCGCCCTCGATCAGATCGCGCCGCAGGCGTTCCCCGAAGGGCACCTGGCGCAGCAACAGGGTCGTGAAGGTGCGCGTCTTGACGCGACCGGCGGTGGTCCAGCGGATCTCGACCTCGACGCGCCAACGCAGCGGCCCGCCGGGCGTGACGCGGTCGCGCGGATCGCCGCTGCCGCGCGCCCAGTAGTGCAGGCCCTCGTGACCGGGCACGGGTCGGTTCTCGATCGGAACGGGCGCACCGACCTGCACCTCGCCGGTGACTTCGTCGCGCACGAGCGGGAAGAAGCTCTCCTCGAGATCCGCGACGACGGCCTCGACCGCGCTCGCGCCCGCGCTCTTCAGCGCGGCGTTGCGCGTCATCGAGGCCCCGAAAGAGAGCAACCCGAGGATCGCGCTCATGCCGACGAGCAGGATGCCCATGGCGACGAGCACCTCGAGGATCGTGAAGCCGCTCGTGCGGCGCGTGCGAAGGGAGCGCCTCACAGGTCCCAGTCCTCCCGGTGCGTGGCGATCGGAACCTCGCGCAGCATGGTGCGACCGAAGTGCACCAGCGCGCCGTTGTCGTGAGCCGCGGGAGCCGTGCCGCGGGCCCCACGCTTCACCGAGACCCAGCGCCCGCTGACGCTCGTCAGGAGCATCCACTCCGCATCGACGAGCACGTGCCCACCGACCGCCGGCAGGCGCGCGGGATCGTCGACCTCGAACGAGCCGTCCTGCTGGCTGATGAAGGCCGACAGCCGGGTGCGGCGCTTGAGGTCCGAGGCCTGCTCGAGCTCGAGTTCGAGGCGCACGCGACGGGGCAGGAGCGGGGCGTCGGACACCTTGGGCAGGAAGTCGCTGGTGTCGTTCCAGACGTGTCGCTCGGCGACCGGGCGCTTGCGATTCCACCCATCCCACGACGCGACCGCGTCCCCGGCCTCGCGCCCCACGCGCCAGCCGTCGCGGAGAATCGTGGTCTGCGTCGCGAAGTGCATGCCGAGCCAGAGTACGCCGCCCGTCACTTCCTGGGTCGATCCGGGGCGCGGCACTCCGCCACGGCTGAGGTACTCCCCGGAGAACATCGGCACGTCCGCGCCGCGCGCGGGCCCAAAGACGCGCTCGCCGCGCCACAGCGTGCCGATCGCGCGCCGCCCCTCGTCGCGCGTCCCGGGCTGGGTCGGCAGCACGGCCCACACGACCTCGATCAGGCCCTCGCCCGCGAGGCGCGCGTCGGCCTGCTCGCCGGCCTGCAGGCGCGCGAGCTCGGCCGGCGAGGCGTGGCGCACCATGCGCACGCGCGGCCACTTGGTTTCCGCGGTGCCATTGAGATCGTGGTCGAAGAACACCCACTCCGCGAGGAGGTCGCCGCGCGGGCCGGGCTCGAGCGCGACGAGGTCCGCGGCGAGCAGCTCGGACACGCCGGTCGCTTCCTCGACCTGCATGCGGCGCACCTCGCTCTTCTCCCACACGCCCATGAATTGGCGCACGAGCTGGAACACCGCGGCGAGCAGGATCGAGAGCAAGCCGGCCGAGAGCACGAGCTCTACCAGCGTCAGTCCGCGGCGCGAGTGCGCGGCGCGATGGAAGCGCGGGCTCATTCGTCGACCCTCCGCAGCACGAGACTCGGGGCGGTGGACTCCGCACCGAAGGTGCGCAGGCGCGGCGACTGCTTCCAGCCGTGCGCGAGTCCGCCCTGCTCGTCAAAGGCGCCGTTGAGGTAGCGCGCGTGCACGCGCCACTCGATGAGATCGGCCTGCGCGCGAATCGGATGGCCTTCGCCGCGAGGCATGCCTTCGCGCAGGAGCTTGAGTCCGCGCGTGACGCCCGGCTCCCCATCCCACGGTGGCTGCGGCTGACCGCGGCTCGAGAGGCGCTGCAGCACCTCGACCTTCACCTGTCCGCTGCCGGGCTCCTCGGCCGCGAAGAAGCTCGTGCGCCAGTAGGCGTTGGGCTGGTCGAGCGCGAGACCGAAGTAGCCGAGCTCCGGCGCGTCGGCCTTCTCCGTCCAGCGATCGTGGTAACGGAGCGGAAACAGGATCACGGGCGTGCCCGCGCTGTGACCGGTCGGGGCCGTGCCGAAGCGACCACGGAACATGCCGTCGCCTTGGCCATTCTTCGCGCCCGCCTCGCTCGAGCGCCGCGGCATGTCGAGGCCCGAGCCCGCGATGCGCGTGTAGTGCACCAGTTCCGTGCCCACGAGCACGGTGCCGCTCGGCGGGAAGCCCGCGACGTCGACGAGCGGCAGCGTGGCATCACCGGCGCCGATATTCGCCGTGAGGATGCTCACGACCATGTGCTCGAGGTAGCTCGCGGTCGCGCCGATCTCGTGCGTCTGGTCCTGCGTGCCGAGCAGCCCGCGCCCGCCCGACGTCACGTTGACCGTGCCGCTGGTCGCGTCGTAGGACGTGTAGCACACGATTTCCTCGCCAAGCTGCAGCAGGCCAGCGTCCGGCGGCAAGCCCTCGAGCCAGTTCGTGTTCTGGTTCCAGTTGCCCGCCGCGATGCGCAGGCCCTGCGGGCGCACCGTGAACTGCAGCCCACCTTCCGAGAGATCCTGGTTGAGGACGAGCTGCCCACCCTGCGCCGGCGAGTTGTCGCCGTCGCCAAAGCTCGTGGTGTGGAACACGACCTCGTCCACGATCATGTCCGCCGCGGCGCCGCCGCGCAGGTCGCGCCCGACCACGACGCGATCGACCTCGCGCGGCCGCTCGCCGCTGGGGTGCTTGATCACGCGTGCCATGGTGCGCGACTCGTAGTTCGGAGTCGAAGTGCCCGACTGCACCGTCATCGGCACGGGCGCCTGCGCCTGCGAGTCGAGCGCGACCATCACCGCGTTGCGCGCGAGGATCAGCGCATCTTCGGGAGCGGTACCGACCTGATCGGCCGTGGGCACCATCGGATTCGCCGCGTCGAAGGTCCAAGTGGCCACGGTGCGATCCGCGGGCCGATAGGTGCGATGCACGCGCACCGGCCAGCCGAGCGAGTTCGCGGACTGGTCCATCAAGAACACGGAGTCGAAGCGCCCCGGCTCACCGCCCTCGGCGCCCGCGCGCTGCACGCGCCAGACCGGCAGGATCTCGACGCCCGCAGCGTGATCGTGGCTGTGCGTCCCGCACACGCCGCGGAACTGGAACACCGAGCGCGCCGATCGAGTCAGCGGCAAGTTGGTGTCCTCGTTGGTGCCCCACCACGCCTGCCAGAGCGACGCGCCCGAAGAGCTGCCCTGCGACGCAGGCTGCGGCTGCGAAACAGCCACGAGGAAGCTCGGAGCACCACCGCCACCGCCACCCCCACCACCACCGCCACCGCCGCCGCCACCGGGGATGCCACCCTGCAGGGTGCGGCCATCGTTGTTGAGCGTCAGCGTGGCGCGCAGGTCGATCAGCGCCGTGCGATCAGTGCGCACGAGGTGGCCGTCCGGCGTGATCGTGTCGTAGCGCACCCATTCGGTGAGTTCGGACGTGGCGAGCTCCGTGATCTGCGCGAACTCGGAACCGGCGTTCGCCACCGGCTGCAGGAAGCCCGTCAGCGAGTTCGCGCCCGGCGCGGGAATCGAGATCGGCACGACGAACGTCTGCCAGTACAGGATGTTCGCGATCGGCACGCCCGCCTGCTGGTCCTGCCAGTTCGGATCCCAGTTGACGACGAAGGCGTGCGCCGATTGCTGCGGATCACCCGTGGGGAGCGCGGCGCGCGCGGCGATGTTGAGCGTGTCTCCCGACCAACCCGAGTAGCGCACGATCTCGAAGCCGAAGATCGGCGTGTTGTTGACCGTGACGTTCTGCGACGAGTTCTGCGCAGGCTGGCCGTTGGGCTGGTAGTTCACGGCGCCGGGCGTGACCTGCACGAGCAGCGCGTAGCCACCCTGCTGGCTGAAGGCCGACATCACATCCTGCACCGTCTGGCCCTGGTCGCAGGCCGCGAGCTTGACGCCTGTCACCGAGCTGCTGCCCTCGATGCCGTAGCCGAGCGGCGCGAGGATGCCGCTCAGGATGATCGGATCGCCGAGGGAACTCTGGCCACCGACCACGCCCGTCGCGCGGCCGATCGTCCACGCACCGATGTTGCCCGGCAGTCGCGCGGCGCCCGAGGGCACGTTCGACGCGAGCATCGACGTGTAGCCGTAGAGCTCGACCGGCGTTCCGGTCGGGTGGTCCATGTCCACGTTCGTGGTCGACGGAACGCCGAGCTCGCCGCCGATGTAGGGCACGCGCGCGAGGCGGCCGCCGAAGCCAGCGTTCACGCCCGTCAGCACCGGCGCCGCGTTGAGCGAACTGCCCGTGCCGCGCGTGCACTCGATCAGCTCGTCACCGATGCGCACGACGCACGGATCCGGGAAGCCCTCGAGGCTCTGCACCGCGATCTGCGTGCTCGACTGCGACAGGCTGGCCGCGAGGCGCGTCAGTCCCGGATAGCGCACGCCGAAGGCGCGACCGTCGACGAGCATGGAGATCTGGCTCGGGCGATTGCCGCGCACGTCGAGCGCCACGTGCGACCACGTTCCGGCCTGCAGGCCCGGACCGCGATCGGGAGCGAGCGCGAAGCGCGCCTCGCCGGTCTCGGTGTACCCCACGGTACCCGGATGATCGCCAGCTCCGTCGAACACGCGCACCACGAGGTCCGTGCCATCGACGAACATCTGCACGCGGTCGGTCTCGAGCGACGAGCGCCCGACATCGAGCACCGTCGACGGCGTGAGCGCGCGCGGCTTGAGCCACATCTGCGAGTGGAACGCGCGCAGGAGCGGGCTCTGCGCGCTCGTCCAGTTGAGCTCGGCCGTCGAGCGCTGCAGCGGCTCGGACGCGACCGAGCGGCCTTCCGAGTCCGACGTCTCATGGTCGAAGTGCGAGACGAAGCGATTGGAGAGTCCGGCGATCGCGTCCGGCTCGCGCGCGGTCCACAGCTGCGCCCAGCCCGTATCCTCGCGCGAGGCGAATACGTGCTGGGGCACCGGCGCTTCCTGGCTTCCCCCGCTCGTTCCCTGCACCGTCTGGGTCGTCGACAGGAACGGCTGGCCCCCGAGCGTGCCAAAGTGAGGCACGAAGTTGGAGGGCGGCGTCGCGCCGTTGTCCCAGCGCTGCAGCGCGTTGGGACCCGTGGCCCAGAACGGCGCGTCGCGGTCGAGCCGGAACGCGTCGTCGAAGTCCTCTTGCCGCGACCAAACCTGCATCAGCTCGCGCTGCGGCACGACGAGCTCGACCTGCTCGCGCACCATCGCGACCCGCTCGACGCCGCTCTGCGCATTGACGACCGCGCGCAGGTCGAGCTGGTACGTGTCGCGCGACGTGAAGCAGAACGGCAGCGTCGAAAAAAGCAGGTAGCTGTCGTTGGCGTTGAGCGCATTGCGCAGCAGCGCCTCGGCGTCGAGGGCGTCGATCACGGCGCCACCGCCCGCGAGCGCGCCCGGGACGACGCGCGCGCTCGCCGGAATCTTCTCGAGCCCCGCGGCCGGCAGCACGACGCGTCGCAGGAAGTCCTCCATCCCGTCGAAGGGCCGCGACTCGACGACGATCGCCGCTAGCGTGCGCGCCTCGTCGCGCGTGATGCGCTCGTTCTTCTGGCGCAGCTGCAAGTTCGAGAACAGAGACTCGAGCAGCTCGGGCTCCGCGAGATTGACGTTGACCGCGCGTCGCACCTGCGCACGCACTTCGGCACGGTACGCGAAGTAGTCGTTCTTCGCGGTTTCCATGAGCCGGATGCCGCCATCGACGAGCTCGTGCACGATGCCGAGCTCGCGCTTGGTGCCGTCGGTGATCTCGACCGTCGTGCCCGGAGCGAACCAACGCAGCTCGTCGACGCGCAGGATTCCTGTCTGGCCCGCGATGATCGGGTTGTAGACGCGCACGGGCCTCTGCCAAGCGTGGCCGGCGCGCAGCGAGCCGTACGTCGTGCCGTACGCCGCGAGCGGGGCGACTAGGGCCTCCACCGCCTGCGTGTACGACTCGACGACGCCCTCCTCGGCGTCATCCGGCGGGCGCGTCGCGATGCCCAGCGCTAGCTGGGCTGTGTCCCGCAGCTGCTCGGGAGCATCGAGTTCGCGCAGCGCCGCATCCGGCGTCGCCACGCGCCACAGCGCGGGTGCGAATGCGCGCTGGTCGATCACCGGCGCCCCGATCGCGTGCGGAACCGCCGGCGTCGCACCGGCCTCGGCCGCCGCGCCATTGCCGCCGCTCGCCGCCATCATGCCGCGCGAGAGCTTCTTGAGCTTCGAGCCCTCGACCTCGCTGTAGCGCACGAGCTCGCGCTCGATCCACACGAACCCTTGCGCGGGGAAGCCCGCGGTCGAGGAGACCGAGAGCTCGGTGTCGCCTTCCTTCATGGGCTCGACGAGGCGGCTCGACGACCCGAGCAGGTTCGCAAGGAGCTGCGGCGGAGCGCTGTTGAGATCCGCCTTCGACGCGAGATCCGTGACCTCGGCGCGCCACATCAGGCCGAAGTCGTTGGCGGCATCGAAGAACGTCGGCTCGAGCTCGGGCAGGCGCGTGACCTCCGCGGCATCGTCCCAGTAGGGCGTGAGGTCGATCGCGGGGTGCGAGTCCCCGAGTGAGGCACGCGCATGGCGCACCGCGGCGTCGAGCGCGAGTCGCGCCTGCGCACGATCCGAGAGCTGCGTGCTCGCGCGGGAGGCGTTGCGGGCCGTCATCAGGAACGGCGCGCACAGGACGAGCAACGCCATGAGCACGAGCAACACCGTCACCAGCGCGAAGCCGCGCCGCGCTGCGGACCGTCGCTCACTCAGAAAATGCATCACTCCACCGTCCCGTAGAGACCGACGACAATTCCGTAGCTGCGCCCTTCGACCTGCTCGAGCGCGAAGCGCGCGGGCTCGCGGTGCACGGAGCGATCGAGGTTGCCGCCGCCATCGAACACGATCTGCGCCGGAGCCGACGTCGAGAACTCGACGCCATCGGGGAGCTTCGCGCTCTCGCTCGCGCCGATCGCGGACAGCACGAGCGCGTCGATCGAGCCCGTGAATCCGCCCTGCGCATCACCGATTACCAACGGACCATCGATGCGCCAGACGGGGCCCGTCTCCGGCTCGAAGTCCTTCGGCGGCTCGATGCTCACGCCGTCGACCTCGAGCGCGAGCCCGCGGCGATCGTAGTGAAACGACACGCGCCGCCAGCGGCCCGGCGGGAACGTGCCAGCGGCCGCCTCGAGCGTCGCTTTGCCGCCCTTGAGTTCTCCCCCGGTGCCGTCCTGCGCGCGCGGGACGAGCCACACGCGCATCGCGCCCGCGGCACTCACGTCGACGCCGACGCTCTCGCCGATGCGCAGCACGCGCCCGCCGGACTGGCCGTCGAGGCGCAGCGCGAACTCGAGCCGGAAGCCCTCGGTCAGATCGTAGGCCGAGTACAGGTGAACGGGAATCTCCGCGCGGCCGCGGGTGCCCGGCTGGAACGCGAGCGCGCGGCCCGTGAAGCCGTCATCGACCATCAGTGCGCCCTGGTTGGTGCCGTCGATCTCAAAGGCGCCGCGCACGACCTCCGTCCCGCCCTCGAAGTGCCACGTACCGACGACCTCGAAAGCGTCCGCGCGAATCGTGCGCTGCTCGCGATCGATCACGACGCGCGCCGGCGCGCCGCGCGCCACGGCCGAGTTGCGCGCCGAGCGGATCACGCTCTGCACGAGGCCCTTCGCTGCGCGATGGCCGACATCGACCGACGCGACGAGTCCGACGCCAGCACCGAGCAGCACGCCGATCAGGCCCATCACGAGCAGAAGCTCGAGCAGCGTCATGCCGCGCCGCGCCGCCCGGAAGCCGCGCTCGCTCGCACCACGCCCACTCGTGCTCGTTCCCATCGCTGGCGCCCTAGTCCTTGCGCGCCCGGAAACCCGGCACGTCGTCCTCAGTGCCGAACTCGCCATCGAGGCCAGCCGAGATGAGCTGGAAGCCGCGCGGCTGGTGGTAGCGCTGCGTGGCGTCGTCCTTGAGAGCTCGCGCGATGCTGTCGATGCGCTCGCCGGTCTTGGGACTGAGGGTCACGTACGTGTCCTCGCGCCCGTAGTCGCGCCAGTGGAAGTACGCGAACGGGTTGCCCCACTGGTCGCACAGCTCGAGGGCCGTGGTCACGTTGAAGCCCGGCGGGCGCTTGCCGAAGGAATCCTCGTCGATGTTCGAGAGGTGCTCCTCGAGCACGCCGAAGCCCGGCTTGCCCTCGGCCATCAGCGCGACCTGCAGCGCCTCCGCGCCGCGGTTGGTGTCGTTGGGCGGCAGGCCGAGGTCAGCGGGCAGGCTCGACGAGGCGAAGTCACCCGTGTCGTCGGAGAGCTCGGCGAGCGCGGCACCGATCTTCTGCGCCGTCACCTTCGTGACGGACACGTCGACCGCACGGACCACTTCCGCTAGTCGCGGCACGAGGTACGCCGCGAGGATGCCGATGATCACGACTACGGCGAGCATCTCGACCAGCGTGAAGCCGCTCGAGCGCGCGCGCACTGTTTGGTTCCTCGACATCGCTTCCTCCCGCGCAGCCGCGCGCCTCACTTGCGAATCCGCCGCGTGACCTCGACGTCGTCGACGATCGCGCGTCCCTTGAGACCGCTCTGGCCCTCGACGAACACGCCGACGCGCACGTCCTGCGTGGACGCCGCGAGACGGGGCAGCTTGAAGCCCTCGCGCACGGCGATGCCGTCGATCGAGATGCGGCCGGTGGCGTCGTTGCCCTCGCCCACGCGCTCGATGCGCACGCGCACGGGCTTGTCGACCGGCCACCACGACTTGCCGCCGACGGCGGGAATGTCCTGCCACGCTTCCTCGGCAGTGGCGGCGTCCATCAGAAGCACCACAAGCCCGCCGTCGCGACGGCGCGCGATGCCGAACTTCGACTGCACCTGCGACTGCCCCGAGCCGACGCGCCGCTCCTTGGAGACGAACAGGCCGACCTTCGCGTTGCTGTCGGCGGGTACCGTCAGCGAGAGCTCGACCGCGACGAACTCCGCAGCCGCGTAGGCGCGATAGAGCCGCGCCGAGCCGTTCGTGGCGAAGGTACCGTCGATGCGCGCCGAGCCGTCGACCAGCGAGACCACGGGGCCCGCGGCCTCCTCGACATCCCAGTCGTTCTTGAGCTGCAGGCGCTCGAACGAGTCGCTCCACACGACTTTGGAAGTGTGCTCCTCGATGCGCGCCATCTGCCCCATCGCATGCACACGGAACGGATCGCTCTCGGGCAGCGTGCGCCGCACGTCGTTGAGCTCGGCGAACTGCGTGCGCGCCTTCTCGGCGTCGCCGCCGCGATAGGTCGTCCACGCCTGTCCGACGCGCGCGATCGGCTGCAGCGGCTCGAGGCCGAGCGCGGCGTCGAAGCTCTCGCGCGCGAGCGCGTAGTCACCCTGCCGAATGAAGTTGAGCCCGCGCAGCGCGAGCACTTCCGGACGGCGCGGCTCGATCGAGATTGCGCGCTCGAGGTAGCGCTCCGCCGCGGCGTGGTCGCCGGTGCGGTACGCGAGGTAGCCGAGCGCGACGAGCGCGTCGCCGAAGTCGATCTCGCGATCGAGCGCGCGCACGAGCGCCTCGCGCGCGCCCTGCACGTCGTCGCGGCCCGCGAGCAGGCGACCCTGCTGGTAGAGCGACCACGTATCGGTCGGATCGCCCTCGAGGGCGGCCTCGATCCAACGCGCGGCCTCCTCGGGATAGCCGGTGGACTCCGCCAGCCACGACAGCGCACGCCAAGCCTCGGGAGCGCGCAGCGGATCGCTGGACGCCGCGAGCGCGAGACCGTCGCGCGCGGCGGCGTAGTTGCCGGCGTCGAGGTCGGCCAGCGCGCGGGCGAGCGAGAGCTCGAAGCTCGCGCCCGAGGGCGAGCCCGTCGGTGCGCTGCCCTTGGCTCCCATGCGCAGCGCGGACAGGCGACCGGCGAAGGCGTCGGGATCGCCGGCATCGGCCTGCTGCGCCTTCTCGAACACCGAGAGCGCCTCGTCGTAGGCTCCCGTGGCGAGCAGGGCACGGCCGAGCGCGGTGCGAACGCGCGCGCGGGTCGGTGCCGCCGCGGGCTCGCTGGGCTCGAACTTGTAGGCCTCGCGCAGGTGCGCAAGCGCGTCCGCGAAGCGACCGCGCTCGAACAGAAAGCGGCCGAGCGCAAACTGCACGCGCCACTGCGCGCGTCCAGTGCGCTCCGCCTCGCGCAGGTGCGACTCCGCGCTCTCGAAGAGCCGTAGGCGAGCCTCGAGCTCGCCGATGCCGACGTGCACTTCGGGCCGATGCCCATAGGTCGCGAGCAGGCGCTGGTAGACCTCGTAGGCCTTCTCGAGCTGGAATCCGGCCTCATAGCAGCGCGCGAGACCAAGCTGCGGAGTGGGATCCTGCGCGTCGACGAGGGCCGCGCGGGCGTACAGCTCCTCCGCGACGGAGAGCGCCTCGCGCGCGGCGAGCCGCTGGGCGACACACTCGTCGGCGAACGCGAGCAGGCTCGCGTACTGGCTCGGGCCGACGTCGCCGGCAAAGTCACGGCGACGCAGCTGGATGCGGTTCGAGGGCGTATCCGCGAAACCGAACTCGGTGACACGTGCGCGCTTGTACGGCGCGGGCCTCTGGCCAGGGAAGCGCTCGGCACCGGTCTCGGGCTTCACCTCGACGAACAGCACATCCTCCTGGGAGCGCGAGCGCAGGCCGTAGCGATCCGCGTTGCGGATCTGGCCGAACAGCGGCTCGCCGTCGTCGAGTCGGATCCAGTCGTGCAGGCGCTTGTAGCCCGCGACGAGCGCTGCACGCTGGTCGGGCGTGAGCGAGCTGGCGGGGATGTCCGGAGCCTCGGCCATGTCGGGCGCGACGCCGCCCTCGATCGCCTCGAAGCTGTCGCCCGCGTCCGCATCGTCCGCGCTCGCGAACAGACCCGGCACCGAACGCGGAGCGAGCTCCGTGCGCAGCGCACGACCGAACAGCTTGCTGTCGAGCGCCGGCACGCACGGCGGGCGCAGCGCGGCGAGCGCGAAGAGCGGCGGCTCCTCGAGCTCGAGCGGCGGCAGCGGGCGCGTGTCGCGCGGCGGCGCGAAGATGTCGCGGTCCAGCTGCGCGAGTGCGCGCGCGGCGGGCAACGACAAGGCGGTGTCGGGCACGGCGTGCCGCTCGAGCTCCGGGGCCGAACCACCCTTGGAGCCACTGCGCGACGCGACGGGCGCGCTGCCACCGGTGAAATGCAGCGCGCCGAGCACGACCAGCGTGCTGGCGAGGACGACGTGTTCCTTGCGCAAGTTCATTGGGTCACCTCCGCGGACGCGGGCAGGCCGAGCGCGCCGAGATGCGGCAGGAGCAGCACGAGCTCGAGCCGCACCTCGTCGCTGCCGCGCGTGCGCGACGGCGCGAAGTCGGCACGCTCGACGGGCAGCACGCGACCACCGGAGCGGTCCTGCAGCGCGCACGCGACACGGGCGAGCGGCAACGCGGCCCCGGTGAGCTGGATCTCGACGCTCGTGCGCTCGACGCCGGCGATGGGCTTGCCCGACAGCAGCGCCGGGTCGAGGCGCACCGCGAGCTTGTCGATGCGCTGGCAACCCGCCGCGATCGCGGCGGTGACGACCTGCTCGATCGCATCGAGCGCCTCGAGGTAGCGGGCGAGCGCGGCCTCCTTGGTCGGAGCGACCGCGGGCATGCCGATGTCGGGCGGCAGCGCGAGTCCGGCGCGACCCGCGCGGCGCTTGAGGTCTTCGCGCGTGCGCTCGAGAGCCGTGAAGTAGCGGCTCGTCGCGGTCGTGCCCTTGTCCATGCGGAACTCCGGGCGCGGCACGAACTCGAGGTCCTTGCGCAGCTCGTCGCAGGCCTTGCGGAGCGCCTCGTTCTCGGCGCTTGCGCGCTCGAGATTCTGTGCGGTGAAGAGCGGCGCCCGCAGCTCGCCCTCGACGCGCGACTTGCGCGCGCGTTGGGCGCGCAGCTCGGCGCCGACGTAGCCGTCGATCGCCATCCAGCCGCCGATGAACGCCACCACCCCGATGCCGACCGACACGAGGAAGCGCTTGTTTTCCTGCCAGTAGTTGGAGAGATCCATGGCGCTACTTCGCGGCCTCGCTTTCAGTTTCGCTCGTGCGCGCGGGCGCGTGGAGCGTCAGATCGAGCGTGAACTTCTCGCCCGAGGGACTGGGCGCGTAGATGATCTCCGCTGCGGGAAAGCGCGCGCGCAGCTTACCGACGTACAAGTCGAGCAGCGCCGCGATCGACTCCGTGCCCTCGCGTGCGCGACCGGCGACCTTGATCACCGGCTTCTCGGAGCCGCGCGCGACGCGCAGGCCCTCGTGCACCCGGAAGTCCGTCGACAGGCCTTCGATCCAGAAGCCGTCGGGCAAGTCCGACTCAAGTTGCTCGAGCACGCGCGCGAGCTGCTCGCCCGAGCCCGCGAGACCGTGCAGCTCGCCAGCGGCGACCGCGAGCGCGGCGTTCTCTGCGCTCACCTCGCGCGTCCGACGGTCCGCTTCCTTGGCGCGCCGCAGCTTGCCGTCGAGCGTCGCGACTTCCGAGCGCAGCTTCGAGAGCTCGCCGGACGCCTGCGCGTACTGCAGGCCGAGGAAGCTGGCCGCGAGCACGGCCGCCGCGATCGCCCACACGGTCCCGCCGGCGAACTCGCGCCGACGCTTGACCTTCTCGGGCAGGATCTCGATCGAGTAGGCCGCCGGATCCGCCGCCATCGTGGCCAGTCCGAGCGCGACCACCGCCTCGAGCTTGTATTCTTGGAGCTTGGCCGCGTCCTCGGCCGAGAGTCCGCTCGTGTCCGCGGTGCGGAACGGGTCGAACAGTTCGACTGGCACGCCGAGGCCGGCCGACAGGTAGCGCGGAAGACCCGCGAGCGCTGCGCCGCCGCCGCACAGGAGCACCTTGTCGACGCGCAGATTCGAGACCTTCACCTGGCTCTTGCAGAACATCACCGTCGACTGGAGCAGCGACAGGAGCTGGCCGCCGGCGGCGGCGGCCGCGCGGCTCGCCTTCTCCTGGTTCGCGTCGCGGTAGCGCGCGCCGGGCTCGAGCGTGGCAAGCTCGATCTTGAGCTGCTCGGCCTTCTCGAGCGACACGGCGAAGCGCTCGGCGATGGCGCTGTCGATCAGCTTCGAGCCGCCGGTCAGGTTGCGCGCGAACAGGAGGTCCGGACCGCGCACGAGGATCACGTCGAGGTTGTCGTGCCCGATGTTGGCGAGCAGCACGGTCTCGTCCTCGATCACCCCGAAGTGCGTCCACGCGTTGTACAGCGCGAGCGCGCACGGGCTGAAGGCGTCGATCGAGCCGCCGAGCCCCGCGAGGCCCGCCATGTGCTCCTCGAGCAGGCTCTCGCGCGCGAGCGCGAGCAGCACGACGTCCTCGTCCTCGATCTCCGGCAGCGCCGGCAGCAGGTTGAAGTCGCTCGCGACCGTCGCGCCCGACGTGTCGCCGACGTCCTCGACCTCGAAGCGCATCAGCTTGCGCAGCTGCCAGTCGGGCACGCGCGGCACGCGCGTGTAGCGAATGTTGACGTCGCGGCCGGTGAGGCCGATGCGCGACTCACCGAGCTTGAACGGAGCGGCACCGGCGCCCCAGGCGTCCGCGACTTCCGACTCGCCGTGCGCGACGACGCCGAAGCGCGCCAGCGCGAAGGTGTTGCCTTTGTACTGGCCGCGGACGAACTTGTTCGTGCGCGAGCCGATGTCGATGCCAGTGACCGTGCGAGCCATGTGCTACTTCTCCTCGCGCGGCGCCGTCGCACCGGCCATGCCCTGCAGGTAGTCGCGCACGCGCTGCGCGAGCTTGGGGCTCGCGCCCACCTCGAGCGCGCTCGCGATGCCCTCGAGCCGCGAGCGCTCCGTGCGGGCGAGCTCCGCTTCGAGCGCGCCCGAGTCCTTGTCGATCTCGAGCGCGAGCAGGCGCGCGTAGTTCTCGATCTCGCTGCCCGCGTAGCGCGCGGCGACCGCGAGCGCGTCGCGCCGACACTGGCGATAGAGCTCGCCGAGCCGGAAGAAACGCGCGCGCTCCACCTCGCCTCGCAGGCGCCGGAGTTCCGCGAGCCCGCCCTCGGCGATGCGCGTGCGCGCCGCATCGGCCTCCTCGAGCACCTTGGCGTCGAAGGGATAGTCGTCGCGCAGCGCGAGCCAGTTCTGGGCCGCGAGCCCGAGCTCGCCCTTCTGCTCCGCCTCGCGCGCCGCGCGCGCCAGCTTGGCCGCCTCGTCGCGCTCGGCGAGGAAGGAAGTCTGCAGTCGCAGCGTCGCGCCGGCGAGCTCGCCCTCGAGGCGCATGCCACCGCCCTCGGGACGTCCGCGCAGCGTGAGCGGCCCGTCGAACGCAAGCCGCACCTGGTCCTTGCCGCTGCCGGCGATCACAGCCGTCACGCCCTCGCGCGTGAACTCGGTGGCGTGCGCTCGATAGCCACCGCTGCCCGTGGTCGCGAGCCCGCCCTTGAGCAACGGCTCGTCCACGCGCAGCGAGAGCGTGCGACGTCCCGAGCCCGCGAGCGCGAGCGCGAAGCCGGAGTCACCCTTGGTGACGGTCGTCGTGTCGCGCGCTCCGAGTCCGCCGCCGTCCGCGCGCACGTGGAAGTCGGAGAACAGCGTGCGATCGATCTTGAACAGCGCAGCCGAGGTCGAGCCGTGCTGCACGAACTGGAACTCGTCGATGGCCACGAGCTGCGCGTCGCCGCCTGCAACCAGGGCCACGTCATCGAAGTCCACCCCGCCGCCGCTCGCGGCCGTCGACTCCGCGAGCAGCACGGCCTTCACGGTGTCGAACGCGCCGGGAATGGTGGCGCGGAACTCGAAGCGCGTGAACTCGCCGCTGGCTTCGAGCGCCGGGCCGAAGGCGAGTGTGGTCGCGGAAGCTCCCGCGGTGCTCGACAGTTCAAGTCCTACGCGCGCGCGCGCACTGTCGCGCACCCGGGCCATGCCGCCGAGCGTGAGCACACGCGTGCCGCTGCCCTTCGCGGCGCTCGAGCGCGCCAGCGCCCACTGCTCGGCATCGACGAACACTCCCAAGCCCGCCTCGCCGCTGTAGCGCGAGCCGCGCTCGATTCCGAACGCCTCGGGGCCAGCCGGATCGGCCTCCCACTCTGCGCCCTCGCCCTCGAACGAGAAGCCGCGCTCGAGCAAGTTGCCCGTCACGGCCTCAACCGCGCGCACGGTGCGGGTCTCGCCTTCGGCCGCGGGCTGGAGGAAGTACCACGCCGCGCCGCCGCCGCCGACCACGAGCACGAGCAGCGCGACGAGGCCGAGAGCGGAGCGCTTGCCGGAGGCCGCGACCTTGTCGGCGCTGATCGTCCGCACCTGATCGCCCGCGGCCGTGCTCGGCTCCGTGGCGGGGCGCGCCGCCGCTGCGGTCGTAGCAGGAGCGGAGGCAGGCTCGGAACGGGGCACCTCGCGCGCCAGCGGCGGGGTGCTCGCGGGCCGCACGGGCTCGTCGAACTCGAGCTCGAGCTCGTCGGAGTCGCCGCCACCCGAGGCCGCGGAGGCTCCACCGCGCTCGAGGTCGAGCAAGGTGAGCTTGACGTTGCCGAGCACGACCACGTCGCCGTGCACGAGCTTGTGTTCCTCGATGCGCTCGGAGCCGACCTTGGTGCCGTTGGTCGAGCCAAGATCGCGCACGAGCACGCCGTCGGACTGGGCCACGAACTCGGCATGGCGACCCGACACAGACGCGTCGGAGACTTGGGCGCTGTTGCCCGGCCGCCGACCGATGCTGAACGAGCTGCCGCTGATCGGGAGGGTCTCGCCTTGCCGCTCGCCGTTCTCGAAGCGCAAGGAGTAGCGAGGTTGCATGGCGCGCGAGTCTCTCAGGGGACGGTTCGGGGAGGTTCGGGGTGCACGCCCCGCGGAGGCCGGGACCGTGCGCCGAGGGAGCGGGAGGCGAGGATGTCGGCCCCGCACAACCCCAAAGCAGGCAGAGCGTGCCGAGGAAACCTCGGTAGAAGCGTCCGCAGAGGAGCCGTCCGCGAGGGTTGCCTACCGACCTACCGTGCCCGGCAGCGGGGGTAACTCGCCCAGCGTGCGACTTCGCTCTGCGTGAGACGGAGGATAGCGGGCGAAACCGATCCGGAGAAGGTCGAGCGCCTTGCCGGGAGGCGGTCGGGGCTCGACAATCCGGCGGCGATGGCACGGGAACGGCACGAGGGCGGCGAGCGCTGGTTCTTCCTCGACCCGGCGGCCCCCGAGGGCGCGCCTCGATTGCTACCCGACGACGAACGTCACGCGCTCAAGGTCCTGCGCCTCGAGCCCGGCTCCCGCGTGGTCGCGCTCGATGGCGAAGGGACGGCCTTCGACCTCGAGCTGGCCGATGTCCGACGCGGGGAAGCGCTCTGGCGACTGCAAGGGGAGCTCGCGACCGAGCCGGAACCGGGTGCCCCAAACTCGGCCCTGCCTTGGCTGGAGGTGGCCGTTGCACCGCCCAAGGGCGCCCGCGCCGACGAGCTCGTCGAGCGTCTGGTCCAGCTCGGCGTCGCCTCGGTTGTCCTGCTGAGCGCCGAGCGGACCCAAAGCTTCGCCCGCGAGCAAGTGGGCGAGCGCCTCGAGCGCTGGGGGCGGCTGGCGCGCGAGCAGTGCAAGCAGTGCCGCCGCCTGTGGCTCCCGGAGCTGGCGGGGCCCGTGGACCCCGCCCTGCACCTGCGGTCGCACCCCGCGAGCGCCCAGTTTTGGCTCGATCCGCGGGCGGCGACGCCGCTGGCCGCGCTCTTGACCGAACCCAGCGCGGGCACGCGCTGCGCACCCTTGCGCCTGTGGATCGGCCCCGAGGGCGGCTGGAGCCCCGCCGAGGAAGAGCTCTTCCGGGGCGCCGAAGTTTGCGCGGCGGCCCTCGTCCCCCATGTCCTGCGAGTCGAGACGGCAGCCGAAGCCGCGGCGGCGATCGCGCTCCATGCGGCGTGGCGCCGTGGCTGAGCGGGTCCTTCATCCGAGCGCCAGCCTCTGGCGCATGGAGATCCACTGCCCGTCGCCGAGCACCACGTGGTCGAGCAGCGGGATGCCGAGCAGCTTGCCGGCCTGATCCAGCCGCTGGGTGACGGCCACATCCTCGGGGCTGGGCTCAGGGTCGCCACTCGGATGGTTGTGGGCACACAGCACCGCCGCTGCCGCAGCCCGAACGGCGGGCCGGAAGACCTCGCGCGGATGCACGATCGAGGTCGACAGGCTTCCAATCGACACCGTGTGGCGGGCCTTGAGGCGGTGCTTGCCGTCGAGCAGCAGGACGTGGAATTGTTCGCGCTCCTCACCGCGCACGACCTCGGCGAGCAGACGCTGCACGTCGGCGGGTCCGCGCACCAGCGGCCGTTCGAGCGAACGCTCCACGGCCGCGCGCCGCCCCAGCTCGAAAGCCGCAGCCAGCCGCCATGCCTGCGGGGTCCGGGTCTGAAGGCGCTCGCCCAGCTCGTCCGGCGCGAGCCGCACGAGCGACGCCAGTCCCCCGTCCCAACCCGGTCGCTCGGCCGCCCCCAAGCCCAGCAGGCCGAACAGGTCCTCGACCTCCAGCGCCTCGGGGCCGAGCACGCGGGCCCTGCGGCGCGCACGACGCGAGCGCAGCGCCCGCAGAACGCGCAGCGCCGCAGCGCCCGGGGCGTGTGCATCGGTCGGCCCCGCGTCACTTGCCGCGGGGGCCGCGCGTGAACCCTCGCGGAGCAGCGCGCCCGCAACTCGCACCATGTCAGAACCCGCGTCGCTCCCCAGCCCGCAGTGCGCGTCGCGCCCCGCAGACGGCCCCGCGCAGCCCCCACCCTCCGCCCCCGGGCGCGCGAGTCCGTGCCTGGCGCGCGTGGGGTCGGAGTCCTCGACCGCTCTCGAAACCGCCCCTTTAGCCATGACCGCCATGCCCGACTTGTCGCTCGGCGAGTCCACTGGTCGCCGCTGGCCCGCTTTTTTCGACCGTACGGGGACCCGGCATCCGCCCGCGAGCGGCCGGCGTAAGCAGCGCTGCGATGTCCGCCATTCAAGCGCCGAACGTGTCCGGGAACGTGCCCACCCCGGCGCGCTCGGGCCTGTGGCTCGCCGGGTGCATCCTCCTTTCGCTCGCTGGGGCCTCAGCAGGACTATTTTGGAGGGTAGATAGCTGGTATATGGGACTGGTCCGTCCCTCGTTCGCCCCGCCCAACTGGCTCTTCGGCCCGGTCTGGACCACGCTCTATGTGTTGATCGGAGTCAGCTTGTGGCGCGTATTGCGCCGTGGCGCCCTGCGAAGTGACCCCGCAGCGAGCCTGCTCTTTGGGCTCCACTGGGCCCTCAACTTCCTTTGGAGCTACCTCTTTTTTGGTCTTCACCGCCCAGATCTGGCTTTGGCCGAAATCCTCGCCCTCGACGTGGTGATCCTGCTGCTCGCCCGGCGCTTCCACCGCCACGATCGAGCCGCGGCTTGGCTGCTCCTCCCTTACGGCCTCTGGGTCAGCTTCGCGGCCCTGCTGAACGGGGGATTTTGGTTGTTGAATCGACCGACGGTCGGTTGAGCGGGCCCGCTTTCAAGTTCGCAAGAAGACAATAAGAGTCGTTAAGAGTTTCGAGTTTTCGGACAAGCGCGCCTCGAACCGGGCCGATCCAACCCCTTAGGGGGGGGGGTATGTGTTCAAGCCTCCTGCGTTGGGAAGAGGGTTTTGAGCTATGGGGACGTGGTTCGCAATCGGAAGTGCAGCGCTGGGAGCGCTCTGGCTCGCAGAGGTGACCTTCATGTGGATCACTCTGCGGGCCGAGCGACGTGGCCGACCCGCATTGGCCACGGACGAGTTCCAGCTGCGAGACCAAGGGGGGGCTGGGAGCTGAGCTTGGTCGCATGTTCCTGATACTCCGAGGGGATCCTGAGCCCCGAAGAGACCTGCGGGCGGTGCTGGCTGGGAGCCAGTGCCGCCCGCACCTTTGCTGCAGGCCGGCCCTAGCGTCTGGCCTCTGCGCCGAAGTCCTCGAAGGCGAGCGCGAGCTGGACGCGCGTCCAGCTCTCAAAGGCACTGGCCGCACGCTCGCCCCCCCGGATTCCCCGCACCATCGCCAGCAGGCTCTCGCGCCCATACTGGTGTTCGAGGAAGGCCGTAAAGAGCAGCGACTGCGCGTAGGCGAACGGAATCTCGGGCTCGGGGAGAGCCGCGAAGGGCCGCTCGAGCTTCTCCAGCGGCACCAGCGCGCGGCCCGCCATGCGCCGCCGCGCCGCGTCGAGCTCCCTCGAGGGGTCGCGGGCGAGCCACTGGGCGAGCCCCTCGTTCAGCCACGCCGGCACCTTGTCGCCACCCGACGCCTCGCGCACGAAGCCGTGCACGAGCTCGTGGCGCAGCAGCGCGGACAGCGCCGGATCGAGCGAGCGGCCTTCCGCGATCGGAACGCGGATCGTCCCGTCGAACGAGCCTCCGGCCCACTCGGAGAGGCCCGTTATGCGGGCGAACTCTTCCCGGCGATAGAGCACGACCGGAATGCGCCGGGCGCCGTTCTCGCCCGGCCAGAGCGCAAACACCAAGGACAGGTCCGCGCAGTGCAGCTCGAGTTCGGCGAGCACATCGGGCGCGGCGTCGAGCAGGCTCTGGCGCCAGCCGTCGTAGGAGAGCTCGAAGTGCACCGAGCGATCGCGCAAGAATTCCTGCTCGGTCTCGAGCTCCGCGCGCCAGCGCTCGAGCAGGCGCGCGAGTCCCTCGCGACCGGGAACTAGCTCGACCGCGCGCGCGAGCTCCTCCACGCAGCGCTCGCAGGGCCGCAGGCGGTCGTGCAAATCGAGCGCGCGCCGCACCAGCGCCTCGGCCAGGTTTCCGCGGAAGACCTGCTCCGCGGGCGCGCCGGCGTGGCACTGCTCGAACAGCTCGATGGCGCGGTCGAACTCGCGGCGCTCGAGCGCGGCGATCGCCTCGTCGGTCACTGCCCCGAGGCGCGAGCCCGGCGCCGTCGTGCGCGCAAGCTCGGGCTCCGGAGCGGTCGCGGGCTCGCCCGGCGGAGCCTCGCGCCGCACCGAGGCGAGCGGAGCCGGTTCGTCGCGCCGCTCGGGCTGCAGCCGCGGCTCGTCACGGCGACCCCACCAGACACCGGCGGCCACCGCGCCCAACGCGACGGTGACGAGCAACCCGAGCGTGCCGGCCGGCTTCATGACGTAACCTACGTTAGCAGGAACGCCGAAGCCCCTAGCGCCGCCGCTGGGCGCGGTCGCGCACCTGCTTCTCGAAGTCGAGGGACTCGCGCCCGGCGATCTGCTCGCGAAAGTCGCCCACGAGCTCGGCCCAGCTCTGGTACCGGGCCTCGATGTCCTTGGCCATCATCTTCTCGATGAAGTAGTGCAGGTGGTGGCTGAGCCCGCGCGACTTGAGCTCGGGACTCTTGAGGCTCGCCATGACCTGCATGCGCAAGAGTTCGCGGTCGTCGCTCGACTGGAACGGCAGGCGTCCGACGACGAGGTGGAAGAGCGTCACGCCGAGGCTGTAGATGTCGCTGCGCGCGTCCGCCCCGCTCGCGCCTTGGGCCTGCTCGGGCGAGAGGTACTCCTTCGTGCCGACCGTGGTGTCGCTCGCTGGCCCGCCCTCGCCCGCGCTGCCCGCGAATCCGAGGTCGATCAGCTTCAGCGCGCCCGCCGGGGTCAGCATGAGGTTGCCCGGCTTGATGTCGCGGTGGATCACGCCCTCGCCGGCGAGGTACTCGAGCACCTCTGCGGCGCCGAGCACTACGCGCAGGGCGGCCGTCTCGTCGAAGGGCTGCCCGCGGTCGAGCAACTCGAGCAACGTGTGCCCCTCGACGAACTCCATCTTCGAGTAGATCGTCGAGCCACTCTTGAACACGCCGTAGCCCTCGACGAGGCCCCTGTGGCGCAGCCGCTCGAGCAGCTTCGCCTCGCGCACGAACGCGTCGCGGACCTTCGGATTGCGCGCGGAATCGACGTTGAGCACCTTGAGCGCCATGACGCGCGCCGTCTTCTGCTCGCGCGCACGGAACACGTCCGCCGTGCCTCCGCGCCCGGCGTGCCCGAGGATCTCGTAGCCGGGGATCTCGGGAATCTCCCCGCCCCGCGTGCGCCGCCACTTGGCGATCGTCTCGGGCGCGAGCCCGGTGTGGTGCACGAGCAACGCGTCGAGCTCGCCACCCTTCTGCAGCGCCGGGAAGACCTGCTCCGCCACCTCGCGCAGGATCAGGCCGCGGTGAACGAGCAGTGCCAGGAACTCGGTGTCTTCGCGCGAGACCATCGCCAGACGATAGCGCGCCTCCCGGCTCGCGTTCAGTACACGCCATCGCCGAGCACGGCGACCGCAGAGGCCGAGAAGATGCCGCCGTTGCCGTACACGAGCGCGCGGCGCGGCTTGGGCTTCACTTGGCGCCCGGCGGCACGGCCATTGAGCTGGGCCACGGCCTCGAGCACCCCGTACATGGCCGGCACCTCCCAGGGCGCCCCGAAGCAGGCGAGGCCGCCGTGCAGGTTGAAGGGGAACTCCGACGGCGCGAGCGTGCCGTGCGTCGCGAGTTGCCGCCACGCGCGCTCGACGAACTCGCCCGCGCCACCGCTCGGACAGCAACCGACGGCCTCGAGCGCGCGCAGAAAGCAGATCGGAAAGCAGTCGTAGAGCGCGAAGAAGTCGATGTCGCGCACGCTGAGCTGCGCCGAATCGAAGGCGATGCGCGCCGCGCGCTCGCACGAGAAGAGTTCCTCGTCGATCTCCGCGGGCGGATAGAGCGGCCCCGAGGCCTCGCCGGTCGAGACGATGGCGGGGCAGAGTTCGAGCGACTTGGGGAAGTGGCGCCGGAAGTGCGACGAGGACGAGATCACGAGCGCCGCGGCGCCGTCCGCGCGGCGCGCGCACTCGAGCACGTTCGTCACCGGGGCGACGCGCGGCGAGGCGAGCACCTCGTCGACGGTGAACGGCTTGCGACACATCGCGTCGGGGTGGCGCGCGGAGAAGTGCGAGAAGATCGCGGGCACCATGGCGAGCTGCTCGCGCGTGACGCCGTGGCGCCGCATGTGCCACTGCGCGATGCGATCGTAGCCGTGCGGGATCGAAGGGCTTGGCAAGCCGCTGCCGCGCACTGCTTCATCGGCGCGCGCCCGGAACAGCTCGCGATCCATCGAGAGCACCGCATCGCTCGCCACCACCGCGACCGTGTCCGTCCAGCCCGAGAGGATCATGTTGCGGGCCGTTCCGAGCGCGGTGATCGGACCTGCGCCGCCGGTGTCGATCGTGCGCACAATCATCTTGCGGCGCGGCAGGAGCGCCATCCGCGTGGCGAGCTGGTGCGCCTGCATGAAGGTGGGGTTCGAGAGCGACGGGACCGCGATCAGCCCCTGCAGGTCCCCGCGCCCCATCCCCGCGTCCGCCAGAGCGCGCTCGAGGGCCGCTTCGGCCAGTTCCTCCGCGCTCCGTCCGAGCCGACCCACGGGCGTCGCCCCCACACCCACGATGCGCACCGAAGTAGCCATGCGCGGGAGGCTAGCCGACGCGGCGCGAGGCCCGGCCCGGATTTGTGCAGGCGAACAAACACTCCGAAAACCGAGCCCGTCGTCTACGATGCATGAGGGCAGTCGTGCTCGCCACGCGTCTTGTCCCCCCGATGGAGACTACGTCCCCTATGAAAACACACCTGCTCGCTTCCGCCCTGCTGGCCTCGGCACTCCTCGCTCCCGCACGCGCGCAGGACTTCGACACGTTTCAGAACCCAGCCGCGCGCCCGGACGTGTTCGAGAGCGCTACGGGCGTGATCTACGCCCGCGACGGCGCCAACGTGCTGACCTTCGGTTCGTGGACCGAGTACGCCCAGTCGAGCTACTTCATCTCCAAGGGCAAGCGCTGTGGCACGGACCGCGTGATGCCCCAGCTCTACTCGACCGGTACCGCCCCGATCGCGCTGCAGGCCGATTGCACGAGCACCTTCACCAACCCTTCGGCCGCCTACGCGCCGACCGTCGCCGCCTACCGCATCCCGGTCGTCGTGCACGTGCTGATGAACACGAGCGGCCAGGGCGCGATCAGCGACCCGCTGATCCAGAGCCAGATCAACATCCTGAACGAGGACTTCAAGGCGCTCGCCGGCACCCCGGGCGCGCCCGGCACCAACACCGCGCTCGAGTTCTACCTCGCCGGTGTGACGCGCACGACCAACAACAGCTGGTTCAACGACACGGGCACGTACTACACGACGCTCGCCTGGGACACGAACAACTACCTCAATATCTACACCAACACCGCCGGCGGCAACCTCGGCTACGCCTACGTTCCGAACGGCGGCGGCGTGGTCGGCAACACCTTCGACCGCGTGGTGATCCTGTGGAACGCCTTCGGCCTCAACGCGCCGATCGGTGCCCCCTACAACCGGGGCCGCACGGCGACCCACGAGGTCGGCCACTACCTCGGTCTCTACCACACGTTCCAGGGCGGCTGCTCGGCGCTCACGGGCTGCAACGCCAACGGCGACCTGATCTGCGACACGCTGCCGGAGAGCGTGCCCAACTACGCCTGCGCGCAGGTCACCTGCGGCGACCCGGATCCGGTCACGAACTACATGGACTACTCCGAGGACCTGTGCATGACGAACTTCACGCCCCAGCAGGCGCGTCGCATGCGCTGCACCCTCGAGTCGTGGCGCGTGCAGCTCGCCGAGCCCGCGGGCGGTCCGCTGCCCCCGGGATCGGTGACGAACCCGACCCCCGCGAACGCCGCGACCAACGTGGCCGCGACCGCGACGCTCGCCTGGACCGCCGCCGCGAACGCGACGAGCTACAGCGTGTACTTCGGCACCGACTCGACGCCGGACTCGACCGAGTTCCGCGGGACGCAGGCCGCGACGACGTTCAACCCGGGCACGCTGCTCGGCAGTATCCAGTACTGGTGGCGCATCGACTCGGTCGGCACCGGCGGCACCACGGTCGGTCCAGTGTGGACATTCACGACCGGCATTCCCTCGGGCACCCTCGTCACGCTGTTCAGCGACGGCTTCGAGTCCAACTCGTTCACCGCGGGCGGCTGGACGCGCCAGAACACCAACTCGACCATCTCGACAGCCGCCGATTACACGCCCAACTACGGCACCCGCATCGCGCGCTCGTCGTGGATCCAGAAACAGCTCTCGACGGTCAACTACAACACCATCGCGGTGAAGTATGCGCGCCGTACGGCCGGCATGGACGCGGGCGAGAACCTGTACGTCGAGTGGTCGGCGAACGGCACCACGTGGACCGCGATCGAAACAACCCCGTCCACGGCCTGGGCGATCCCGACCTTCACGCTGCCCGTCGGCGCGAACGGACTCACGGCCCTGCGCGTCCGCTTCCGCACGAACGCCAATGCGAACACCGAGTGGGCCGACCTCGACGACGTCGTGATCACCGGCGTGAGGAACTAGGGCGCGAGCGACCTCTGCGCCAAGCTCCCGCGGCGCGACCGGGCCCGTCCCGGTCGCGCCGTGGCCGTTTCGTCCGGCCACGAGCGGCCTACGGGGGGATGGGCGACCGCCGCCAATTGCTAGACTCCTGACCATGAGGCTTGCAGCGATTCTCGGCTGGCTTGTGCTCGCGCCCTTGGCGGTCGCACGGCCCCCTCAGGCGCCCGCGACGACCCTGCCGGCGGATGTGGCGGCGAGCGCGCAGGACGTAGCGCTGTCGTGGAAGGATCTCGATGCTCTGGTGCTCGATCGGCACGGCGCGAGCGAGGTCGGCCGGCAGGCGCTCAACCACCTGCTGCGCGCCAAGCTGCTCGATCGGCTGGCGGCGGACTCGAAGCTCGCGATCGGGCCGGAGCCCGTCCAGAAGAAGTGGACCGAGCTCGAGGGCGAACTGCGGCGCTCGGGTCAGGCGGCGAGCCTGCCGGAGTACCTGAGGGCGAACCGCGTGACCGAGGCGCGCTTTCGCGAGTTCCTGCGTCTGGGCATCGTGCAGGAGACGCTTGCGCGAGCCGCGCTCGGCGTGCCCGCGAATCGCCCCGTGAACGGCGAGCAGCAGGAGATGTGGCTCGACCAGATCGTTCAGCAACGCGGGACGCAGTTCCTTCCGACGCCCTTCGATGGTGGCGTCGCGGCGCGCTGCGGCGACCTCGAAGTGCGCGTGCCCGAGTTCCTCGAGCACCTGAAGCAGCAGGTCGCGGACGAGGACCTGCGGGAAGACTGCTTCCAGGCCTTGCTCGCACGCCGTGCCCGGATGCGCATGCCGGACCTGTCGGATGAGGCGCTCGCGCGCGCCCTCGACCTCGAAGTCGAGCGCCGCCGCGTGACGACGGAGCGCGACCCGGGCCTGCAGGGCGCAAAGTTCGAGCAGGTGCTCGCGTCGCAGGGGCTGACGCTCGAGGTTCTGCGCCGCGACCCGGCCGTGGCCATCGCGGCGCTCTCTGACCTGTGGGTCGAGCGCCAGTTCGGCGAGGAAGGGCTGCGGCGCACTTACGCAGCGGAACGCGCGTGGTTCGATGCGCGCTTCGGCGAGGCCCGCGAGCTGCGCGTGCTGTTCCTGCGCGGCAGTCTCGCCCGCAACGAGCTCAATCCGCGCACCTTCGAGGACGCGGAGAAGGAGCTCGCGCGCCTGCGCGCGCAGGTGAAGAATGCCGCCGACTTCGAGCGCCTCGCCAAGCTGCGCTCCGAGGACGGCGGAACCCGCGAGCGCGGCGGACTGCTCGGCTTCGTGAACCCCGGCGAGACGGCGGTACCGAGCGAGCTGCGCACGGCGGTC
Source organism: Planctomycetia bacterium (assembly GCA_005778045.1). Next base: position 14,280 of record SXKQ01000114.1, on the reverse strand, counting down.
TTCTCCGGCCCGACGAACGAAGCCGAGCACTGCGTCGGCCCCGTGCGACTCGCGAGCCCGAGCGGCGCGGCGCTGGTGTGGGTCGGCGCCGTGCGTCCCTCGCCCGGCTGGGATGAGATGCGCGGCCGCGTGTACAACGAGTTGCGCCGTCGCTTCCTCGACGAGTGCCTCAAGCCAACGGACGTGGTCACCTATCTCGACCGCGAATGACGGAGCCAAGCGAAACATGTTGATCGGCAAGGTCGTGGGCAGCGTGGTCGCCACGCGCAAGGACGAGAAGCTCGAGGGGCGCAAGCTGCTCGTGGTGCAGGTGCACAACCACGAGAACAAGCCCACCGAGCAGTACGTGGTCGCCGCCGACAGCGTGCAGGCCGGCATCGGCGACATGGTGCTCTACGCCACGGGCTCGAGCGCGCGCCAGACTCACGCGACGGAGAACCGTCCGGTCGACGCGGTCGTGATGGCCGTGATCGACTCGTGGGACTTGGGCGGCGCGAACGTCTACGAGAAGTGGCGCGGACGCTAGCGATGTACCTCGCGCGCGTGACCGGTCGCCTCGTCGCGACCCACAAATACGAGGGGCTCGAGGGCGTGCCTTTGCAGCTCATCCAGCCGCTCGACGAGCACGGCAAGGCCATGGGTGGCCAACTGGTCGCGTGTGCGGTCGTGAGCACAGGTCCCGGCGACCTCGTGCACTTCGTCGACGGCCGCGAGGCCGCGCTGGCGTGCCCCAAGAGCTTCGTGCCGGTCGATGCCGCGATCATCGGCTTCGTCGAGCAGGCCGTCGCCAACGGCGTGCGCATCGGGGAGACGCGCTGATGTTCCTTGCCGAGGTCGTGGGCACGGTGGTGTCGCCGGTGCAGATTTCCGCGCTGAACGGGCGCAAGCTCCTGATCGTGCGGCCAGTCAAGCCCGATGGCTACCCCACGTCCAAGACACGCATCGCGGTCGACACGGTGCAAGCCGGCGTCGGCGACCGCGTGCTCGTGCTCGACGAGGGCAACGGCGGACGCCAGATTCTCGGCGACCCCAAGGCGCCCGTGAAGACGCTCGTCGTCGGCGTCGTCGACTACGTCGAGTCCGAGAAGGGACTCGCCTACGACCATCGCGCGCGAGGAACGAAGCCGTGAGCGACACGCTCGAACTGCTCGCCCGCCAGCGCGGCTGGAGCGAGGAAGAGGCGCGCCTGCGCCGCTCGATCTGCGAGATCGGCAAGCTGTGCTACTCGCGCAACTACATCGTCGGAGCCGACGGCAACATCTCCACGCGCATGGCGGATGGCACGATCCTGATCACGCCCGCCGGCGCGATGAAGGGCTTTCTGGAGCCGCAGCAGGTCGCGCACATCGACATGCAAGGAAAGGTCGTCGACGGCGGACCGGGCGCGTCGAGCGAGCGCGGCATCCACATCGCCTGCTACGAGGAACGCCCCGAGATCAAGGCCGTGGTGCACGCGCACCCGCCGCACGCCGTAGCGATGACGATCGCCGGCATCGACATGCAGGCGCCGTTCATCCCCGAGATCGTGGTCACGATCGGCGGAATTCCCACCGCGGACTTCGGCACGCCCGGCACGCCAGAGCTCGCCGCCTCGATCCGCAACATCGTGCGCTGCTCCGACACGCTGGTGATGACCCACCACGGCTCGGTGACACTCGGCACGAACCTGCTCGACGCCTACAAGAAGCTCGACATGGTCGAGCACACCGCGCGCATCCTCTACCTCGCGCACTCCGTCGGCCAGGCCAAGCCCCTGAGCCCCGAGTACGTCCGAAAGCTCCTCGCGACGCGCGAGATGCTCGGCCTCAAGGGCCTCAACACGCTCGAGAACAACTGCGCGCCCCGCCGCCCGCGGTAGGGCCAAGGTCGCTGCCCGCGGTAGGGCCAAGGTCGCCGCCCGCGGTAGGGCCAAGGTCGCCGCCCGCGGTAGGGCCAGCGCTGGGTCGAATCCGACCGCCTGGCGAGCCCACGGGGCTCGGCGCCGATTCGGTCGTCGCGCAAGGTCTCCAATTGCGGCCGGAATCGCGCCGCGACAGGGCTGGCGAATCCAGCGATCTCACCTCTCTTTTCGAGCTTGCGATGCCCTGACGCCGCCGGATCCCGACGCTGTCTCGCGCGTCCCGGCAGGCGCTTGCAACGACTTCGTGCCCCGGAGCCCCCATGCTTCGCACCTTGTCTCGCTGGCTTCTCCTTGCATGCCTTGCCCTCCCCGCCGCGGCCTTCGATGAGGAAGACGATGTGGGCCCGCCGCTGTCGGGATCCTCGGACTTCCTAGGCAGGTACGACGACTTCCTGCAACCGGACGGCCCCCTCGTTGGCCTCTGGACGCCCGCCAACGGCATCTGGCAAGTGATCGGCGGTCAAGGCGCTCACACCAGCGGTGGCGCGGACGAGATCCTGCGCCATGCCGTCAGCATGACGGAGCTCACGCTCACCTCCATCGACGTCACCGCCATCGCCAACGGCTCCGCCAACGAGGCCATCGGAATCGTGCTCGGCGTCGGCGGGACCGACGCGCTGCTCTTCCGCGTCGAGGACCTCGCGCCCAACACGTGGGGGCCTTGGGCGGGCGGCACGGGCGCCTCGTCGGATTCCTTCGCGACTCCGGTGCCGAAGCTGCGGCTCCGCGGTCAGTGCGTCAACGCTGACACGGCGCTGCTGCAGGTCGACACCGACCTCGACGGACTCTCCGAGCTGCTCGCCTCGCGTACGAACGTGTTCTCCATCTCGGCCAACTTCGGCAGCGGCGTCGCCCTGCTCGCCTCGGGCTCCGCGGCGCGCTTCGACGCCTTCGGATTCCGCGACTTCACCACCGTGCTCTCGAACGGCACGCCAGACTGCCAGAGCAGCAGCCTGTCCTTCGACGTCCCCCCGACTCCTCCCGGGACGCTGGCCAAGAGCGCACCCGCGATCCTCGCGGGCGGCACATCGCGAGCATCGACGTGCTCGGCACCTGGAGCCTGACGGGCGACACGATCGGAGCCGCGAACAACGCCACGGGACGCTGCCTCACGGTGGCCGGTGCCGCCGGAGCGCTGGCGGTGGCCGGCGTGGGCAGTCCCGCGGGATCCCCCGCTGCCGAAGTGGGGCTGTATTTCCGTCTGAACGTGCCGGCGCGCGCCTTCGGATTCTCGCTCGTCGACCAGAGCGGCGTGGGCTGCACCATCTCGCTTCTCAACGGCGATCTCGGCCTCGCGATCCGCAACTTCATCTATGGTTCGCGAGCCTTCCCGATCCCGTCCGTCTACATCAGCGTGTCCGACAACTCGGTCTTCGACCGCGTGCGGCTGACGTTCCCCGCGGGCAGCGGTGGCCCCGCGATCGACAACCTGTGGATCGACGGCTGCCACACGACGACGTTCAACGGCGGGGCCATCGGGCTCGGCAACCCGGGCAACTTGCCCACGCTGCCCGCGACACCGCTCGACATCCCCTTCGTGCTGCCGACGGCGGCCCGCAACATCGACCGCGTCGAGTTCGACGGCCTCTCCCACACCACGCTCGGCCAGCTGCAGGCCGTGATCGTCGACCCCTTCGGCAACGGTAACAACCTGTTCTTTCGCATCGGCTTCAACGGCACGAACGCGGGCAGCACGGGAGACTTCGTCAGCGCCAGCGTGACCGTGGTCGAGCGAGGTGGCATCGGCTCCCCGACCATCGGCAACATCGGCGGCGGCACCTTCAACCAGTCGCCGGGCCTCTGGCCGGATGGCACCAGCGGGATCTTCAACACCGACCTGTCCAACATCCCGATCGTGCCGGGCGGCTCTTATCGCCTGCGCATCTACGACTGGGCCACGGGCAACTTCGGCAGCGTGGATGAGATCACGGTGCGCGGCACGGCCGGCTCCATGGCGCGCCCCGCCGTGTACTGCACGACCACGACGACCTCGGACGGCTGCCTGCCCGAGTGCAAAAGCAACTTGGCGCCCAGCATCTCGGGCACCCCGCCGGTCGCGATCAGCGTCACCAACCGCGAGCGCGACCGGGCGGGCATCCTGTTCTACGGAGTCGAGCCGCAGCAGATCCCTCGGTGCGCCAACGGCACCAACTTCCTGTGCGTGAAGTCTCCCTCGCAGCGACTGCCCACCGAGCTCTCGGCCGGTGGGCCGGGCTGCGGCGCGTCCATGGAGTTCGACCTCACGGCGTTCTTCAAAGCGACGCCCACGGCGCTCGGCCTTCCGGTCCTGCCGCGTGACACGTTCTACGCTCAGGCGTTCTTCCGCGATCCGCCGGCCTGCAAGACCACGGGCCTGACGCAGGGCCTGATCCCCGTGATGCAGCCCTGATCCGCGCTGCTCCCCGGCCGCGGGAGCCCATCGCTCCCGCAGGTCTCCACCACCGACCGCCGTGTCAGCTCGCAGCTGGCGCGGCGGTCGTGCGTTGCGGACGAGCAGCGTCTAGACGCTGCGCTGCTCGCGCGGCGCGGCGGACTCGATCTCGGCCTTGCGGGCCTCGAAGCCGGCGCGGCCCATGAGTGCGTAGGCGGCGATCTTGCCAGCCTCGACGCCGGGCTGGTCGAAGGCGTCGACGTCGTAGTGCTCACCGCACAGGGCGACCGCGATCTCCATCAGCTGGATGTACTGGCCCACGGCGTGCGGATCGACCTTGGGGAAGCGCAGGGTCACGCTGGGCCGCTGCGCGGCGGTGAGGGCGACGCGCGCGCCATCGCGCTCGGCGGCGAAGAGCTCGTTCAGCGAGCGCTCACCGAGGTAGCTGATCGCCTCGAGGTCCGCGTAGGCCGCGGGGATCGGCACGGAGTGGTCGCTCTTCTCGACCGAGAGCAGCGTGAACCACTTGTCGTGCGGGCCCTCGGTGTAGAGCTGCATCTGGCTGTGCTGGTCGGTGACGCCGAGCGCGCGGATCGGCGTCGGACCCGCGAACACCTCGACGCCCTTGCGACTCGTGCGCTTGCCGATCGACTCGGCGAGCAGCTGCGCATACCAGTCCGCGAGCAGCGCGAGGCGCTGGCTGTAGGAGAAGGTCACGCTCATGGGCTTGTGCTTCTTCGACTGCATCAGCCACTGCAGGGCAGCGTAGACCTGCGCGGGATTCGCGCGGAAGTCCTCGGCACGGCAGCGCTCGTCCATATCCGCCGCGCCCTTGAGCACGCCCTTGACGTCGATGCCCGCCAGCGCGAGCGGCACGAGCCCGACGGGGCTCAGCACGCTGAAGCGGCCACCGACACCCTCGGGCACCACGAACGACTCGTAGCCCTCGCGGCGCACGATCTCGCGCATCACCCCCTTCGATTCGTCGGTCGTGATGCACAGGTGCTCGACGTGCTGCTCGCGACCGAGGCGCTCGACCAGCGCGCGCTGGAAGATCAGGAACTGGGCCGTGGTCTCGGCGGTCGTGCCCGACTTCGAGATCACGTTGAACAGGCACTCGGACGGGTCGAACTGGTCGAGGAACTCGCCGACCAGGTCCGGGTCGATGTTGTCGAGCACGAACAGCCGCGGCAGCGTCCCGCGTGCGCACAGGTTGTGGTAGGGCGAGTTCAGCGCCTGCTGCAGCGCGATGGTGCCGAGCGCCGAGCCGCCGATGCCGCACACGACGATGTTCTGGAAGCGTCCCGCCATGCGGCTCGCGTAGTCGAGCACCTGCTCGTGCACGGCCGACTGGTACGGAAGGTCGAGCCAGCGCAGGTCCTTCGTGCGCCGGGCCTGCACGGCCGCGAGCGCGGCCTTCGAGCTGGCGGCGAGCCCGTCGAGCTCCGCGGGCGTGACGCCGTGGCGCGAGCCGACGACATCCGACAGGGCGTGCGTGTAGTCGAGGACGATGCTTCCCATGGCGCGGCGCTCCTGAGCAAGAGAGGAGAGCGAGCCTAGCGCCGCGCACGGGCGCCGGAAAGCGCGCGAGGCCACCGGACACGCATCCGATGGCCTCGTGTGGTTCGCATCCGAGGGCGCGACTAGTCGCGCGAGCTCTGCGCGCGCAGGATCATGTACAGGAGCTGCATCAGCGAGGCGACGAGCGCCGCGACGTAGGTCATCGCCGCCGCGTTGAGCACCTTCGCGACGCCGTCCTCCTCGGCCTTCGAGGTCACGATGCCCGAGGCGAGCAGCACCGAACGCGCGCGACTCGAGGCGTCGAACTCCGTCGGCAGCGTGACGAGCTGAAACAGCACGATCGCCGAGAAGGCGATGATGCCGACCCACATCAGGCCGGTCATATTGAAGATCGAGCCGAGCAGGAACGGGATGTACCAGCCCACCGACCCGACCTGCACGACCGGCACGAGCTTCGAGCGCAGCGTGAGCGGCCCGTAGTTGGCGGCGTGCTGGAGCGCGTGCCCCGCCTCGTGGGCGGCCACGGCGATCGACGAGACCGAGGCGCCGTCGTAGACGTCCGGTGACAGACGCAGGGTGCGCGAGGTCGGATCGTAGTGGTCCGAGAGGAAGCCCTGATGGCGCTCGATCTTGAGGCCGGGGACGCCGCTCATACGCAGCACCGCGGCAGCCGCTTCGGCACCGCTCATGCCCGACGTCACGCCGACGCGCTGGAACTTGGTGAAGGTGGACTTGACCTTCCACTGGGCCCACAGGCTGAAAATGAGGGCGGGGACGGTCAGGAGCAGATAGAGGGGGTCGAAGAACATCGTGGGCGGGAGTTTCCTGGAGATCGGGCCGGGTGACGAATGGCCGACTGAAAATTCGTTCAGGCGCGGTCCAAAATCAAGGGCTGCGGACCTGGGACCATGCGCGGTCCGGACGAATCGGCCGGCTTAGGCCGCTTGCACCCCATTGCGGGGCCCAACTGTACCATCACGGAAGAGTTGAGTTAGGCTTTGCCCTGGGGCGAACACCTCCACCGCCGCACTTACCGGAATCTTGACGCGACCGCTCATGATCGAAAGCTCCCCCGAGGAACCTAGCGCCGAGCTGCTCAAGATCGGTGACTTCGCGCGCGTCGCGGGGACCAACCTGCGAACCCTGCGCTACTACGAGGAGGTCGGGCTGCTGACGCCTGCCCGCCGCAGCCAGGGCGGCTTCCGCTACTACCGCCAGACCGACCTCAACCGGCTCAACATGATCCGAGACCTGCAGGACCTCGGCCTGCACCTCGACCGCATCCGCGAGCTCATGGCGACCCGCGAGCACGTCGGCAGCCGCCCCGCGCTGCTGCAGTCCGTGCGCAGGGTGCTCGCCGAGCAGGACCGCCTGCTGCTGGAGCGCAGTCGCGCCCTCGAGGCCCAGCGCGCGCGCATCGCGGTCGCCAGCCGCAAGCTGTCCGACTGCGAGGGCTGCCGGCACCTGCCGGGTCCGGCCAACAACTTCTGCGAGCCCTGCTTGCTCACCGGCGACGCACTGCCGATCAAGATCAGCGCACTATTTTAAGTCCCCACTTGCCCGACGCGCGCTCCGCCGCCGTGTCGAACCTCCTCTACTTCGACAACAACGCGACGACCGCACCTGCTCCCGAGGTGCTGGACGCGATGTGGCCGTGCTTCACGCAGCACTACGGCAACCCGTCGAGCCTGCACTCGGCCGGCGAGGACGCAGCGCAGGTCGTGGCCGCTGCGCGCGCGGCGCTGGCGCGCCTCGTCGATGCCGGCTCGCCGGCCAGGCTGTGCTTCACCTCGGGAGCGACCGAGTCGAACGTGGCGGCGCTGCGCTCGGCCCTGCGCGCCCATCCCACCCGGCGACGCGTGCTCGCGAGCGCGGTCGAGCACCCGGCCGTGCTCGAGCCGCTCACCGCCGCGGAGGCCGACGGCTTCGAGTTCGTGCAGATCCGCGTCGACCGCGAAGGGCGACTCGACCTCGATCAGGTGCGTGCGGAGCTCGATGAACGCGCGGCGCTCGTCAGCGTGATGGCCGTCAACAACGAGACCGGAGTGGTGCACGACCTCGCTCCCATCGCGGCGGCCGCGCGCGCCGTGGGCGCGGCGCTGCATGTCGATGCGGTACAAGCCTGCGGCAAGCTGGCATTTTCCTGCGAGCGCAGCGGCGCAGATTTCGTCGCCTTCAGCGCCCACAAGCTGCACGGGCCGAAGGGGGTCGGCGCCCTCTACGTGCGGCGCGGCGTCGAGCTCGAGCCGCTGCTGCGCGGCGGTCCTCAGGAGGGCGAGCGCCGCGGCGGCCCCGAGAACGTGCCGGGCATCGTCGGCTTCGGCAAGGCAGCGGCCTTGGCGCGCGAGTGGCTCGAGCAGGGTGGTCCCGAGCGGCTGGCGAAGCTGCGCGACCGGCTCGAGCACGAGCTCATGCGAACGATCGCGGGAACGCACGTGCACGGTCGCGGCGCCCCGCGCGTGTGCAACACGAGCAACGTGCGCTTCGAAGGCATCTCGGGCGAGGCGCTCGTGGCGCTCGCCTCCGACGAGGGCCTGTGCGTGTCGACAGGCGCAGCCTGTTCCGCCTCACGGCACCGCCCTTCCCACGTGCTGCTCGCCATGGGGCTCTCCCCCGCCGAGGCGTCCTCGAGCGTGCGGCTCTCCCTCTCGCGCTACACGACCGCGGAAGATGTGGACCGGGCTCTGGAGGTCCTTTCCGAGGCCGTTCGCCGGCTGAGAGCGCTGCTCGGGGCCGTACCGGCCTCCCGCTGAGGCTCCCGGGGGCTACGGCTCAGGCTGGAGCCATCCGGTACCCGAAGTACAATTGGGCCACCGCCCGTCCCCGCCCCATGGCCGATCCCGTCGCCAGCTACCGTTCCCAGGTCTCCGGCCTGTGGCATACGTCCCACCGGATCCTCGGAAGCGAGGGCGAGCTCGGCGTGCTCACCATGCGCCGCAATCGCTGGGGGCTGATCGTCGAAGGCCTCTGGAGCCCTCTGAAGGGGGAAGTGCTGCACTTCCGCCGCGACCCCGGCATCCTGCGCTCCCAGTTTTCCCTCTGGACGGCAGGTCGCGAGTGGCTGGGATCCTCGCTGCGCTCGAGCTTCCTGCGGCGCGAGATCGTGCTGCACACGGGCTCCCGCCCGCTGCGCGTGCTGCCGCTGTCGGGGCTGCGGACGGGCTGGACGATCCAGGCGCCCCGCACGGGCGAGCTGGCGCGCCTCGAGGGGGGCCTCGTGCTGCGCTCGCTGCGCCTCAACGTGTACAAGAAGCTCGAGTTCGAGCAGCTCCTGTTCGCCTACTTCCTCGCCTGGCAGGTCCGCCGGGACGCCTTCTGGCCGGGCCCCATGCAGGACGAGGACCCCTCCCTCGCCCCCATCCCCAAGCCCCAGAGCGGGCCCGGGCCGAGCTAGTCCCATTCCCGCAACGGAGCGGGCCCTTTCCTCCCGCTGCCGGGAAGGATCGGCCGGACCCCGTCGTCCAAGCGCAGCGTCGGCGGCTTTCCCGCCGACTCGTCCGGCCTTGGCCGGTCGGGAACTGTCCCCGGCGCGCGCCCCCGAACCTCCTCGACCTACCTACATGAAGTCCAAGCTCCCGATCTTCCTGCTCGTCCTCGTCGCGCTCATCGTGACGGCCTTCGTGGTCTTCACCCGCAAGGGCCCGGAGCTGACCGATGGCGTGGCTGCCGTGAACACCGACGCCGCCGCCAGCTCGGCCGCGAGCGCCCCCGGCGACGAGCGCGTGAGCGCCCCGCGCGTCGGTGACGAGCGCACGGACGCCATGGCCGAGCCGGGCGACGACATCCCCGGCGAGATCGAGGAACCCACCACGGGCAACGCCCGCGTGGTCGGATTCGTGCTCAACAGCGCCCAGAATCCGGTCGAGGGCGCCACGGTCAAGCTCTCGATGGACGCCATGATGGGCGAGTCGCTGGCCATGGACTGGTTCGCGAACAAGGAGTCCACCGGCAAGCTGCTCACGACCACCACGGACGCCAAGGGCAGCTACGTGTTCCGCGGCGTCGACCCGGGCCGCAACTACTACGTGATGGCCAACCATCCCGAGCACTCGGCGGTGCAGGAAGAGGGCCTGCGCGTGCCCAAGACCGGCGAAGTGCGCGCCCCGGACCTGATCCTGCGCGCCGGCTCGGTGTTCCGCGGCTACGTCAGCGACACGACGGGCGCTCCGATCGCCGATGCCGAAGTCAACATCGACTCGGCGTACATGATGAGCTTCGAGATGGCGAGCCCGGATCGGTTGACCGCCCGCACCGACGGCCAGGGCTTCTTCGAGTTCAAGAACGTCTCGCCCGGCCCGCGCATCGTCTCGGCGTGGGCCGACGGCTTCGAGCGCCAAATCCACCACGACCGCACCTTCAGCGGCGAGGACGGCGAAGCGCAGGAGATGAACTTCACGCTCAATCTCGGCCAGCCGATCGTGGGCCGCATTTTCGGCCCGGACAACGAGCCGGTGGTGGGCGCGAAGGTCTACGCGATCAACTACGGCTCGAACGTCCAGTCGCGCGGCGACACGCTCTCCGACGAGGAGGGCAACTTCCAGATCACCGGCCTCGCCCAGAGCTCCTACATCCTGATGGTGCAGGCCAAGGGCTACCGCATGGCGCGCCAGAACCGCGTCTCGGCGGGCGACGTGAACGTCGAGCTCGCGATGCTGCGCCAGTCGTCGCTCTCGGGCCGCGTCTACGACCTCGCCACCAACTCGCCGGTGCGCGACTTCAAGGTCAACCTGCTGCACGTCAACACCGCCATCCCGATCCAGGGCAGCGCGCCCATGACTTACGAGCCCACGGAAGTGCGCGAGACGGTCAAGGGCTCCGAGGATGGCACGTTCACCCTCGTGGGCGTCGACCCGGGCACCTTCGCGGTCAAGGTCACCGCATCGGGGTACGCCTCGACGGTCACCGACTCGTTCACCGTGGTCGACGGTGCCGGCGCCCCCCCGCTCGCGATCGGCCTCACCAAGGGCGGCTCGATCCGCGGTCGCGTGGTCGATGGCGCCACGGGCAAGCCGATCGCCGGTGCCACGATCGCCACGCGTGACGGCGACCTTCCCGAGGCCATGGCCACCGACCCGTTCCTGCAGGACATGATCGCGGCCCGCGCGACCGAACGTAAGGTCCGCTCGGGCGCCGACGGCCTGTTCGAGGCCAAGCTGCTCAACCCGGGTCGCTACCGCCTGCAGGTCGAGCACCCGGACTACACCGCGGGCTGGGTCGTCGACGTGGTCGTGATCCAGGGCCAGCCCAACGACGTCGGCTCGGTGCAGCTCCTGCCCGGCGGCACGGTCGAAGGCAAGGTCGTCGATGCCACGGGCGTGCCCTGCACGCGCTGCATCGTCAGTCTGTTCTCGGTCGCCGCGAACGAGCAGTACCAGGACCGCACCGACGGCGAAGGTCGCTTCTCGATCCCCCATGTGCGCCCGGGCGACTACCGCCTCGCGGCGGCTCGCTCGTCGGGCGCACCGACGGACGCGATCGACCAGATCGTCGAGCAACAGGGCTCCGAGGTGCAGGTGCGAGTGGTCGAAGCCACGACCACGAGCCGCGACCTCTCGCTCGGCAACTAGCCCGGGCGCCCGCGCCTGATCGTTCGGCAGGGGTCGCCCGCGGGCGGCCCCTGCGCCGTTTGCGCGACAGGGTCGCAGGCGCTCCACTCTCGGCTCGCACCATGGACCCCGCAGGCACGAGCGCGCATGGAACGCCCCTCGGCGAAGACGACTGGCGCGCGCTGCTCGAGCGTGCGCTCGAGGCGCCGGTGCGCGTGCGGTACGGACGCGCCCGCCATCAGGTCGTGCGCGTGCAGCGCCACCGCGGCACGTATCTCGTGTCGCTGGCGCGCTTCTTCGGCGATGCGCCACCGCCGGTGCGCCAAGCGCTCGCGACGTGGATGCGTTCGGGGCGCCGCGCGCGCAAGGCCTGCGCGACGCTCGACGCCTGGGTCGACGAGCGCGTGCGCGCACTGGCCCTCGAGCAGCCCTCGGGCGTGCGACTCGAGCCGCGCGGAACGCACCATGATCTCGCGGCGCTCGCGCGGGGCGTGATCGCGCACCACTTCGCGCAGGACGAGGTGCGAGCGTGGCCGCCCGTGGGCTGGGGACGCAAGTCTGGCTCGCGCTCACGACGCTCCTTGCGCCTCGGCAGCTTCGATCCCGTCGATCGCGTCGTGCGGCTGCATCCGGCTCTCGACTCCGCCGACGTTCCGACGTGGTTCGTGCGCTACGTGCTGTTCCACGAGCTGTTGCACTCGGTGCTCGACAGACCCGAGCGTTCCAAGGGCCGGCGCGTGATCCACGGACCCGAGTTCGTGGCGCGAGAGCGCGCATACCCGGACTTCGAGCGTGCGCTCGCATGGGAACGCGAGCACGTGCGTGGCCTGATTCGCGCGGCTCGCGCCGGCAAGCCACTCGCCCTGCCACATCGAAACGCCAAGCACGAGCCGAAGCGCTCCACGCACGGCCCGCCGGCCGATCGTGCCGTGCAGGGCGTGCTCTTCTAGCGCGACTTCGCGGTGTCCGGCACCTGCGCGCCCGTGAGGCAGGTGCCGAGCAGGTTGGCACCGAGCGACTCGAGCTGGCGGCAGGTCTGCTCGACGTAGCTCTTCGGAGTCGAGGCGAGTCGCACCACGACGATGACGCCATCGGCCATGGCGCCGAGCAGCGAGGCGTCGCTGGTCGTCGTCGCCTCGGGCGTGTCGATCAGAACGTAGCTGTAGCGCTGCTTGAGCGTGCGCAGCAGCGTGCGCATGCGCTCGCCGGCCAGCAGCTCGCTCGTGTTGCGCGGCTCGGAGCCGGGACCGACGATGGACACGCCGTTCACCGAGGTCGGACGAATGGCTTGGTCAGGCGCGAGGCGGCCCGAGAGCAGCTCGGTCAGTCCCTGAGCGCGAGGCAGCCCGAGGAGATCCTCGACGCCCGGAGCGCGGATGTTGGCGTCGATCACGAGCACCCGCACGCCCGGCATCTCCGCCAGCGCGAGCGCGAGGTTCAGCGTCGCCACGCTCTTGCCCTCGCCGCGCAGCGCGCTCGTCAGCACCACCGTGCGCGACGCACCGTCGGGATTGAGCGCCACGATCGAGTTGCGCAGCGCGCGGAACTGCTCGGCGTGCTGCGAACCCGGAGCGCTGGCCACGGCGATTTCCTCGCGCGTGATCGGCACCTTCCGGGACTCTTCGGGGTTTCCGATCGGGAGCGGGGCGGCGGGCTGTGTGGAGGGACTCATCGCTTGACGACCTCGCAGGACGCGTCAGGATGCGACATCGACCGCTTCGAATCCAAGCCCTTAGGGAAAGTCTTTCGTGGCGGCCAAGCTCCCTCACGGGCCGAGGTCGAGCGCCTCGAGCGAGCGCGGGGGCGGACCCGGCAGTGCCGGCCACGTGCCGTACTGCAAGCCTTCGGCGAGCGGATGGCGCGGCGGCGGGCGGCGCAGGGCTGACGCGAGCGAGCGCCGCAGCTCGGCGCTGGCGCGGTCGTCGCCGCGCGCGAGCAAGCCCTGCAGGGCACGCTCATAGGCCCGCACCCATGGCGCGTCGAGCGAGCGCTCGGCCAGTGCGGCTCCCTTGGCCCAGCCCGAGAGCACCTCGCGCAGCGGCAGGCCCTCGTCCGTCGCGGCGAGCTCCCCGACCAGCGGCCAGCGCGCGTCGCGATCGGAGAGCGAGGTGCGGTCGAACGACGCCACCCAAGCGGCGCGCGCCTCCGCATCCGCGAGCCCGGCGTGCAGCGCGAGCGTGTCGAGTCGGCGCTGGGCGTTCGCTCGCAAGCCCACGCGCGCGAGAGAGAGCAGAGAGCGCAGGCGCGCAGAGTCCCCTAGGTCAGCTCGCAAGCGCAGGCGCTCTCCGAGCAACTGGTCGTCGCGATCCGCGGATAGCCACCCCTGCAGGAGAACGAGCGCTAGGTCCTGCGTGCGCTCGTCGAGCACGAGCCACTCCACGAGCAACGCGAGCTCCGCATCCGCGAGCATCGGCACCAGGCCGGACATGTCGCCGGTCGGGATGGCGCGCGCGGCCAGCGACCAGGCGAGGAGCTCGTGGTCGGCACGCTCGCGCAGCGCGAGCCCAAGCAGCGACTTGCCGAACGTCAGCGCGACCGGCACCTCGTCTCCGCGGGCCACATGCGCGAGCAGGCGCAGGGCGACGAGCCGCTCGAGCGCCGCATCCTCGTCGCCATCGGGCAGGGCGAGCGCGAGCGCTGCGCGCAAGCGCGCCGTGAGCGCATCCGACGCACGCCCCAGGCCCGCGAGCACCGTGAGCCGCGCCAGCTCGCCGTCGCGGGCGCCGAGCTCGGCCTGCTCGACCAGCTCCGCGAGATCCTCTCCACGCGCGCCGAAGCGCGGCAAGCGGGCGAGCGCGTGCAAGACAAGTCGCGAGCGCTCGTCCAAGGCGCCGTCGCGCTCGCGCTGCGTGCGCACGTCGTCGAGCAGCGCCGTGGCGGCCTCGGCCGTCGCGAGCGTCGGCACGACGCGTCCGCGCCCAGCCGCGACCAGCAGGCCGTCG
>SXKQ01000012.1 GCA_005778045.1 Planctomycetia bacterium | reverse complement strand
CGAATACACGGGTCTCGGCGATACCTCGACGCTCGCCGAGCCCGAGGTCGTCGACAAGCTCGTCGCGCAGCACAGCGCGCGCAAGTAGCGCCGCGTCACTTCGCGGCGTCGTGGTCGTCGACCGGGTGCGTCAGCACCAGGCCGCGCGCGTCGAGTTCGTGATCGCCGCGGCCCTCGCTCTGGAACTCGAGCACGACGCCGTCGAGCTTCCACGCGGCGGCGAGCTCGGGAAGCGTGTCGACGTGCTCAACGCGCCGCAGCGAGAGTTCGATCTTCACGTTGCGCTCGCCGATACGCGAGCGAACCTGCGTGGCGACGTCCGGCAGCGCGGCGTCGAGCTTGTGCGCGCCGAGCAGCTTGTGCTCGGCAACGTGCGCGCACGCTTCCTGTGCGAGGCGCTGGCGGTGGCGCGTCTCGATCATCCGGGCATCGTGCGCGTGCTGACGGCCGGCGAGCACGGCGGCGTGCCCTACCTCGCCATGGAGTACGTCGAGGGCTGCTCGCTCGACGTGACCGTGAGCGCGTTGCCGGGGCGCGAGCCCTCGCAGCTCTCGGGGGCCGGCGTGCATGCGCTGCTCGCAAGCAGGCTGCGTGGCGACGACGCGAGCGTGCCGTGGAACGAGGAGTTCTTGGCGCGCGGCGAGACAGAAACCTGCGTGCGCATGGTGCAGTCGCTCGCGGAAGCGCTCCATCACGCCCACCAGCGCAGAGTGCTGCACCGGGACATCACGCCGTCCAACGTGCTGCTGTCTCCGGATGGCCGCGTGCGGCTGTGCGACTTTGGACTGGCGACGCTCGAGGACTCCGCGAAGCTCACGGGCTCCGGCGCGCAGCTCGGCACGCTCGCCTACTTAGCACCGGAGCAGTTCCGCGGCGAGAGTGCCAAGGTCACGCCAGCCACCGACGTGCACGCGCTGGGGATCACGCTCCACGAGCTGCTCGCGCTGCGCCACCCGTTCGTGAAGCTCGGCGAGAACGCGGTGAGCATGGCCGTGCTCGACGCCGACGCGCCCCCGCTGCGCACACGCAACCGCGGCATGCCCGCAGATATCGAGGTCATCTGCGCCAAGGCGCTGGAGCGCGATCCCGCGCGCCGCTATCCGAGCGCGGGAGATCTAGCCCGCGATCTCGGTCACGTACTGGCGCTCCGCCCCATCGAGGCCCGGCCGCCGACGTTCGCGCGCCGTGCGCTCAAGTGGACGCAGCGCCACCCCGCAGCCGCGGTCGGGACGGCGCTGGGAGCGCTGCTGCTCGCCGGCCCCGTGGGATGGGAGCTCTCGCGCAGGCGCTCGATCGACGAGGTGCGCACGGCGTACGAACGCTCCGAGCGCGACTTCCGCTCCGCGCCGGCGGCGATCGGTCACGTGCTGCACGACACCGCGACGGACGAGCATCGAGGGGGGCATCGCGCTCCGGCGCAGGCAGGAGGACTCGGCGACCGCCTCTGGCTTCACAGAGGTCCTTCTTGCTTGGGCGGAGACCCTCGTGATCCTGGGTCGGAACGAGGATGCTCGCGGGCCGGCCATCGAGGCCGTGGACTGCGCTGAGGAAGCCGCCCTGCGAGATCCCGCCGCTGCGATGCCGCACTGGTCGCGCGGGCGCGGGCTCGGATGGCTGACGGCGATCGAGGAGCGCTCGTCTCGACAGGAAGAGGCGCGCGAGCAAGCGCTGGCCGCGCTGGTTGCATTCGAGCGCGCGGCACAGCTCGACCCCGCCGCGCGCTTCTACGCCTTCGACATCGCCGAGGCCGAGGTCGACGCGGCGGATCCACACTTCGAGCTCGGCGAGACCGAAGCCGCCGCGCGCTTCCTGCGCAGCGCGGTCGCGCGTGTGGACCTGTTGCTGCGCGACTTTCCGGACTCCGTGCGCTATCGCAACATGCGCAGCACGGCTCTCGAGAAGCTCGCGGTCCACTCGGCCCGCAGCGGGGATGTTCGCGGGGCGCTCGAACTGCAACGCGAGTTCGTCACGGAGCGCGAGCGCGAGCTGGCGGTCGCGCCGGAGCGCTGCGACCTGCGCTTGCGTGCGTCGCTGGCGCTCACCAACTTGGCCGCAAGTCTCACCGGGCTGGGTGAGGAACTCGACACCGCGCTCGCATGCTACGCGCGCATCGAGACGCTGCTCGAGACCTGCAGCTCGGACCTGCTCGCCCTCAACGACGTCGGCAACCTGATCTCCAATGGTCGCTACGGCAACGCGCTGGCGCGGCTCGGGACCGGCCAGCTGGACGACGCGCTGCGTGCCATCGAGAACCACGCCGCCACCGTCGGCACGAGCGCGGAGCGCCTGCGCTACGCCGCCGACCTGTGGAACGAGCTGGCGCTCGCCCAGCGGCGCAAGGGCGACGACGAGACACTTGCGGTCGAGCGCATGTTCGCGCTGCTCGGCGAGGCCGTCGAGCGCGGCTACCACGTCCGCGCCGAGCTCGAGTCGACGCCCAGTCTCGAGAGCTTCCGCTCCGATCCGCGCTTAGCGGCCATCCTCGCAAGAATCCCGCCGGATTAGCCGCGCACCAGCTCGAAGGACAGGGGCGTGCCGCGCCTGCACAGCGGGCACGAGTCCGGCCTCCACAGCTGGCGCTCACGGCGCGCGAGCACATGCAGGGGAATCCCGAGCTCGCTCCCGAGCCTTGTCCCGTCGTCGCCGAGCTCGACGAGCGCTGCGAGGGCCACGACCGTCGCTCTGGCTTCGCGCAGGTCGCGCGCAGTCGAGCGACACGCGGCGCCGGCGTTGATCGCGTCGTCGAGTAGCAACACGCGCGCTCCCTCGACGAGCGTGCGCAGGGATGGCGGCACGCGGAAGCGCGAATCCTCGTCGGAGATGCGCTCCGAGAACACGCATGGAAGACCGAGCTCGGAGGCGACGAACTGCGAAACGAAGGCACCGCCCACGAGCGGTCCACAGACCACTTCAGGGCGCTGCGCAGACGAGAGCCGAGCGATCTCGCTCGCCCAGGCACGCATGTGAGGCGTGTGGGCCAGAAGCCTCTGGAGATCGATCCACAGGTCGCCGTGGTGACCCGACTCGTAGACGAAGTGGCCGTTGGCAGTGCGCAGCGCGCATTCGAGCTGCTCGCGGGCGTCGGAAAGCGGACGCATGCGACAAATGCTAGCGAGCTTCGTGTCTCTCGCGCCTGCGGACCCTCCACCTTTCGCAGGCCCCTTCGTTATCATAGGAGCAGCTGTCCCATGGTTCGCACCGCGCTCGTCCAGACCTACCACCGCTACACGCAGTTCACGCACGTGCACCCGCTCGGGATCATGATGATCGCGGCGCAGGCGCGTGCCGCGGGACACCCGGATGTGCTCATCCTCGACATGAAGGTCGAGGACTGGGATCCCGAGCAATGCGTCGCCGAGCTCGTGAAGCTCGCACCAGACGTCGTCGGCCTGTCGGCGATGACCTACGAGGCCGGTTGCCTGCACGCGCTGGCGAAGCTGGTGCGCGAGCGCCTGCCGCGAGCGGTGATCGTCGCCGGTGGCCCGCACCCCAGCGTCGCGGCCGAGGACGTGCTGCGCGACCCGCACGTCGACCTCGTCGTGCGCGGCGAGGGCGAGTTCACCTTCGCCGAGGTGCTCGACGGCGTGGCCGCGGGGCGCACAGACTGGTCGGGCTGCCTCGGACTCTCGTGGCGGCGCGGCGGCGAGGTCGTGAGCGAGCCCGATCGCGCGGCTCCGAAGGACCTCGACGCACTGCCGTTCCCGGCGTGGGATCTGATCGACCACGCGAAGTACCACAAGGTGCCGCGCGGTGGCGTGATCTACGCGCACAAGGAGTTCGCGACGATCTTCAGCTCGCGCGCTTGCCCGTGGCGCTGCACGTACTGCCACAACAGCTACGGCAAGACCTTCCGCGACCGATCGGCGGAGCACGTGCTCGCGGAGATCGACCTGCTCGTCACGAAGTATGGCGTGAAGGAGCTCGTCTTCATGGACGACATCTTCAACTTCAAGCCGGAGCGCGCGAAGAAGATCGCGCGCGGCATCCTCGAGCGCGGCTACAAGCTCGCGCTGACTTTCCCCAACGGCTTCCGCGGCGACATCCTCGACGAGGAACTCGTGGTGCTGCTCAAGCAGGCCGGCATGTACCGCTGCATGGTCGCGGTCGAGTCCGCGAGCCCGCGCATCCAGAAGGTGATGAAGAAGAACCTGAAGATCGACAAGGTCGGGAAGATCGTCGACTTCATCGCAGAGCAGGGGGTGATGGTGCACGGCGCGTTCATGCTCGGCTTCCCCTCGGAGACGGAAGAGGAGATGCAGTCGACGATCGACTGGGCCGCGCGCTCGTCGTTCCACACGGCGGCTTTCTTTCGCGTGATCCCCTTCAAGGGCACGGAGCTCTTCCGACAGGTCGAGAACGCTGGCTTTCAGCTGCCCCACGACTGGTCGGCCTACGAGCCCTACCAGACGCAGATCAACCTCTCGACGGTGCCGGAGAGCACCATCACGCGCCTGCGGAAGTCCGCATACCGGCGCTTCTACTTCAATCCGGCGCGCCTGTGGCGGATCTTCAGCCTGATCCCGAACAAGGCAAACATGCTGCCGTTCCTGACGCTGCTCTTCGCGCGCCGCGCCTACGCGCGCTAGCGCGAGCCGGGGAACTTCGCGGCGTACTTGGCGGGGTCACTGTCGAACTCGCCGGGGCAGTTTGGGCAGCAGAAGGCGAACACGCGGCCCTCGAAGGTGCGCGCGTACTTGGGGTTGATCGGAGAGCCCGTCACCGGGCAGGTCGCATTCACGGGCGCATTCGGATCCCCCGTGGGCGGCAGGTCCGGGATCGGCAGGTCGCTCGTGAACTTCGGGGGTTCCTCCACCTGAGCGATCGCCGCGTCCGGTGTGTCGCCGAAGTCCACGGCAAGGCCGGGACGCGCGCGCAGACGCGTGATCGACTCCGGCGACAGAGCGCAGCCCCACAGGTAGACGTGCCGCAGCTTGGGCAGCGAGAGCAACTGCTCGACGGAGGCATCGGTGATCGCCGTGCGCGCGAGGACGAGCTCCTCTACGCGCGGGTGCGCGCCAAGCCGCGCGAGTTCGGCATCCCCCACCTGGGTGTCGCGCAGGTCGAGACGCGTGAGGCCCGGCAGCGTCGCGCAGAACGCCAGCGTCCCGGCGCCCGCGGAACTGCGCGCGAGCGCGAGCTCCCCGACCTGCGGGCGCAGCGGCGCGAGCAGCTCGGCGACCAGCGCGTCCTGCGCGCGCGGCGCGATCGCCGCAAAGTCGATCCACAAGCTCGTCGAGGCCGCCGAGATCGGCTGCACGTGCACCAGCTCCGCTCGCAGGCGTGCGAGCGCGGCGGGGTCGGCCGGCGGCACATTGGACGCCGCGGGCTGCGGCTCGCGTACGGGCACCGAGAGACCCTCGACCTCTCCTTCGAACGGAGCACCAGCCGCGATCCAGCGCTCGAGCGCCGCCATCTCCGTCGTCTCGGGCTGCGGCTTGTCGTCCGGCGGCATGTGCTCGTCGTCCGCGAGCGGCAGGTGCAGGCGACGCACGAGCTCGCTCGCCGCCGGGTCGCCAGCGACGATGCTGGCGCCGCTCGCTCCTCCCGCGCGAAGCGCCGCCGGCGTATGCAGTCGCAGCCCGCCCTTCGCGCGCTCCGCACCATGGCACCCCACGCAGCGCTGCTGCAGGATCGGCGCGATGACCGACTCGTAGGAGGACGGCCGCGGCGGAACGAGGGCTGCGTTCGTCTCGCCCGACTGGCAGGCGGCGGCGAGAGAGAGTGCAAAAGCAATCGGTACGAGCCTCATGCGAGCAGCTCCGGGATCACGCGGCCCGAGACGTCCGTAAGCCGGTAGTCGCGGCCCTGATGGCGGTAGACGAGGCGCTCATGGTCGAAGCCGAGCACATGCAGCAGCGTTGCGTGCAGGTCGTGTACCGTGACCGGATTCTCGGCGATGTTGTAGCCGTAGTCGTCAGTCTTACCGTAGCTGATGCCGGGCGCGATGCCACCGCCGGCGGCCCAAACCGTGAACGCGCGCGGGTGGTGGTCGCGGCCGTAGTCCGTCTCGGTCAGCGAGCCCTGGCTGTACACGGTGCGTCCGAACTCGCCCGCCCACAGGATCAGCGTCTCGTCGAGCAGGCCGCGACGTCGCAGGTCCTTGATCAGCGCCGCCTGCGCGCGGTCGACGGCCCTCGTCTGCAGTTGGATCTCGCCCGGCAGCCCGCCGTGCTGGTCCCAGCCGCGCATGTAGAGCTGGATGAAGCGCACGCCGCGCTCCGCGAGGCGCCGCGCGAGCAGGCAGTTGGCCGCGAAGGTGCCCGGCTTGCGCACGTCCTCGCCGTACAGCGCGAGCGTGGACTCGTCCTCATCGGAGAAGTCCGTGAGCTCGGGCACCGACATCTGCATGCGATAAGCCATCTCGGCCTGCGCGATGCGCGCGTCGACCTCAGGGTCGAGGCTCTCGCGCGCCTCCTTCTCGTTGAGCGCGCCGACGAGATCGAGCATGCGGCGGCGATCGAGCCGTGCCACGCCCGGCGGGTCCTTCAGATACAGCACCGGGTCGCCGCTCGAGCGCAGCTTGCAGCCCTGGTGCTCGCTCGGCAGGAAGCCCGAGCCCCAGAAGCGCGCGGCGAGCGCCTGCATGTTGCCCTGCCCCTGCGTGATCATCACCGCGAAGGTCGGCAGGTTCGCGTTGGCGGACCCGAGGCCGTAGCTCATCCACGAACCGAAGCTCGGACGGCCGGGCTGCTGATTGCCGGTCTGGAAGAACGTGATACCCGGCTCGTGGTTGATCGCCTCGGTTTCCATCGAGTGAATGAAGGCGATCTCGTTGGCGACGCTCGCGGTGTGCGGGAGGATTTCCGAGAGCCACACGCCGCCCGTGCGGTTCTCCGCGCGCTGGAAGCGGAACATCGACGGAGCGACGGGGAAGCGCGACTGGCCACTCGTCATCGTCGTCAGTCGCTGGCCCTTGCGGATCGAGTCGGGCAGGTCCTGGTTGAAGCGCCGGCGCAGCTCGGGCTTGTAGTCGTAGAGATCGAGGTGGCTCGGGCCGCCCTCCATGTGCAGGTAGATGACGCGCTTCGCCTTGGGCGCGAAGTGCGGTCCGAGCGGCAGAACCGTGTCCTGCGCGCCGAGCGCCTTCGAGCCGCCGAGCAGCGAGCCGAGTGACAGCGCACCCAGCCCGGCGCCGATCGTCGTGGCGGCACGGCCGAAGAAGCGCCGGCGCGTGAGGGAGAGGTAGTGTTCATGAATCGGGTTCATGGTCAGCTCCGGCAGATCGCGATGTCGAGATTGAGCAGGCTCGAGCACAGGACGGTCCACGCGGCGAGCTCCATCGCGTCGACTTCCATCGGAACGGGCGACTCGCCGACCTCGATGAGCACGCGAGCATCCTCGGGCGACGCACGATAGCGCTCTCGGAAGTCCGCGAGGGCCGCGCGCAGCAGCGAGAGTTCTTGCGCGTCGGGCACTTGCGCCGTCACGCGCCGGAAGGCGCGCGAGATCCGCGCATCGTCGTCCTTGGCCTCGACCAGCGTGCGCGTGGCGAGCGCACGCGCGGCCTCGACGAACTGCTCGTCGTTCCACAGCACGAGTGCCTGCAACGGGGTGTTGGTGTTGAGGCGCCGAATGTTGCAGAACTCGCGCGTCGGAGCATCGAGCGTCAGCATCGCGGGCGGCGGGCAGGCGCGCTTCCAGTACGTGTAGAGGCTGCGCCGCCACAGCGCCTCGCCCTCGCCGCGCTCATACAGGCGCGTATTCGACTGCGGCATCGCGACCTCCTGCCACAGGCCATCGGGCTGGTAGGGCTTCACCGAAGGCCCGCCGAAGCGCTCAACCATCAACCCCGACGTGTAGAGCGCGAGGTCGCGGATCGCCTCCGCGTGCAGGCGACGGCGCGCGCCACGCGCGAAGAGCGTGTTCTCGGGGTCGCGCTCTACGAGGTCCTCGCGACGACGCGAGACCTGCGCATAGGCCTCGCTCGAGAGCAGGATGCGCAGCACGTGCTGCACGTCCCAGCCACTCTCGCGGAACTCCACCGCGAGCCAGTCGAGCAGCTCGGGATGCGTCGGGAAGGCGCCCTGCAGACCGAAGTCCTCGGTCGTGGAAACGATGCCGTTGCCGAACACGAGCTCCCAGATGCGGTTCACCGCGACGCGCGCCACGAGCGGATTGTCCGCCGAGAGCAGCCACTTCGCGAGGCCGATCCGGTTCGCCGGCGAGCCCGGAGGCAACGTGCCGAGCGCCGAGGGCACGTTGCGCGCGACCGGTCGGCTCGGGTCCGGCTTGTCGTAGGCGCCGCGCATCAGCACGAACGTGTCGCGCGGCATCGCCGCCTCGCGCATCACCATCGTGCGCGGGATGCGGCTCTCGAGCGTGCGCAGCTCTCCCTCCAGCGCCGCGATGCGCTCGCTGCGCGCCCGATAGGTCGGCGAGAAGTCCGTGAGCCAGCGCCGCTCGAGGCGTTCCTCGAGCTCCTGCCAGCGCGCCTCGCGCGGCAGCACGGCCGCGACGAGCTCGCCCGCTAGCTCGCCCGCCCGCTTCTTCTCGCGCCAGTAGAAGCCGCCCTGACCACCCGTGTTGACGACCTTGAACACCACGCTGCGCATGCCGCGCACGAAGCTCGCCTTCGCGGACTCCTGATCGGGCGCCGCCGCGCGTTCGATCTGGTTCTTGTAGATTTCCGCGCCATCGACGAACACGCGCAGACCATCGTCACTGCCGAGCGAGAGCTCGAGCTCGCGCGTCGTCGGCACGAACAGGCGCTTGGCGACATAGCAGTTGTTCGCGCCTACGGGGAGCTCGTTCACGCGGTCGTCGAGGCGGCGCTCGTCGAAGGACCAGCCCTTGCCGTCGAACTTCTGTGCGAGGTCGAGCGTCGCGGCGCCCTCGGGACCGTCGGCGCGCTGAAAGAGGCTCGCGCGCTCGCCGTTGAAGGGCCCGCACAGATACCAGCCGCTCGACGCGACCGGCAGACGCGCCAGCAGCGCGTCGCTCGCCGCCGACGTGCGCACGCGCACGCAGCCGAGCGTGTGGCGCGCGTAGATCGAGGAGTAGTCGAGCGTGACCACGAGCTCGCTGCCACCCTCGAAGCCGAACGGCTCGTTGGCGAGCAAGAGCAGCGCGCGCGAGCCCTCGCGCTGGTGGCCGTTGACCGCCCAGCCGAGGTTGTCGCCGCCGGCGAGCACGTTCACTGCACGGAAGTCGCCGTTGGGCTGCTCGTGGTCGGCCCAGGCCCACTCGAGGCGCAGCGTGCGACGCTGGGCCGGATCCGCGAGCGACACGATTTCCGCGCGCACTTCACTGAGCACGGCGTTTCCGTTCTCCGCGCGTCCGACGCGTCCATTGGACAAGCTCGGATGTGCGAGCGCCTCGACCAGCAGAAAGCGCTGCCCCACAGCCTGCGTGTTCAGCCGCAGTACATGCGTGTCCGTGTCGGGATTCGCGCCGCTCGCCAGCACGGAGCCGTCGGACTGCGCGGTCAAAGTCACTCCGCTCGACGCGCTCGTCGCGACGACCGCCGGGGTGGACCATGCGAGTCCCGTCGACGCGAGCTCGGCATGAAAGCTCGCAAGCTCGTCCGCCTCGCCCGGACCGCGCTCCTCGAGACGCGCGCGCTCGGCGTCGAGCTCAGTTCCCAGACGCGCACGCTCGGCGCGGTCCGCCTCGCTCGGCACTTCGATGAACGGCTCGAAAGCTCGATTCGAGTCGGGCACCTGCGAGTACAGGCCCGGTTCCTCGTTCGAGTTGAAGTACGAGAAGAGCGAGTAGTAGTCGGCCTGCGAGAGCGGGTCGAATTTGTGGTCATGGCAGCGGGCGCAGCCCATGGTGAGCCCTAGGAAGACCGAGCCGGTGGTCGCCGTGCGATCCGCCGCATACTCGACCTTGTATTCCTCGTCGATCGCGCCGCCCTCGTCAGTCGTCACGTGGTTGCGGTGGAAGCCGCTCGCGACCTGCTGGTCGAAGGTCGCGTTGGGCAGCAGGTCGCCAGCGAGCTGCTCGAGCACGAACTGGTCGAAGCGCAGGTTGTCGCGGTAGGCGCGCAGGACCCAGTCGCGCCACGGCCAGATCTGGCGACCCGCGTCCATGTGGATGCCGCTCGTGTCGGCGTAGCGCGCGGCGTCGAGCCAAGGCGTCGCCATGCGCTCCGCGTAGCGCGAGCGCCATGGCTCCTCGGAGAAGATGCGGTCGATCCAGCGCTCGAGCTTGTCCGCGCGCGCATCGGCTGCGAAGGCGTCGAGTTCCTCCGGAGTCGGCGGCAGTCCCGTGAGGTCGAGGAACACGCGGCGCAGGAGCGTCGCGTCCTCCACGCGCGGACTCGGCTCGATTCCTTCCTCCAAGAGCCGCGCGCGCAAGAATCGATCGACCGCGTTGCGCGACCATGCCGTGTCCCCGACCTGCGGCACCGACGGGCGCCGCGGCGCCACAAAGGACCAGTGCGGCTCGTACTCCGCCCCGTCCTCGATCCAGCGCCGCACGAGCTCGAGCTCGGTCTCGTCGAGCGGCTTCTTCTTGCTCGACGGAGGTGGCATGCGCACGATCTCGTCGTGGCTCGTGATGCGACGCCACAGCTCGCTCTCCTCGGCCTGCCCCGGCCGCAGCGCAACGCGCCCTTCGCGCTCGGCACTCGCGCCCTCGAACGTATCGAGACGCAGGCCGGCCTGTCGCTTGCCCTCGTCCGGGCCGTGGCACGAGAAGCAGCGGTCCGTGAGGATCGGGCGCACGTCGCGGTCGTAGCTCACGCGCGCGGGGGCGCGCTCGCCCGCGCTGGCGAGGCTCGAGAGCGCGAGCGCGGCGAGCGCGACAGGGAGCAACGCGGGAGCGGCCGAGCGGGACTCGCGAGGGGCGTGCGGCATGTTCGAAACCTCCGGGCTCCGCATCCTATCCCCGGCCACCAGTCCGTGGTGCGTCGCTTGCGGGCAGGATCTCGGCTACAGGTCCGCTTCCGTGAGCCAGCGCTCCCCCTGTCGCGGGTCCCAGCGGGAGAGTCGTTCGAAGAGCCGCGGGAGCGAGCGCTCCTCGAGCACCAGCCGGCGGTTTTGGGAGTCGAGGAAGCCGCGCTCCACAGCGCGGTCGAACATCGCCGCCAGCGGCTCCCAGTAGCCGTCGACGTCGAACAGCGCGATCGGCTTGGCGTGGAAGCCTAGCTGCGACCACGTGAGTACTTCGCACAGCTCGTCCAAGGTCCCGAATCCGCCCGGCAGGGCCACGAAGGCGTCCGAGAGCTCGGCCATCAGTGCCTTGCGCTGGTGCATCGTGTCCACGACGCGCATTTCGTGCGCGCCCTTGTGCGCGAGTTCGCGCTCGACCAGCGCGCGCGGGATGACACCCGTCACGCGCCCGCCCGCGGCGAGGGCTCCGTCCGCCCCCGCACCCATCAGGCCGACATTGCCGCCGCCATAGACGAGCCCGATCTCCCTCCGCGCGAGCTCGCCGCCGAGCTCGCGAGCGACCTCGACGTAGCGGGACGAGTTGCCCGGATTGGCGCCACAGAACACGCAGATGCGTCGCATGCGCCAGTCCTAGCAGCCGCCATAGGGCGCGGGAAGCTCGGGAACGCGGGATCCGCGGTCTCTCCCGGCGCGTACAACCTCGGACGAGTCCCATGCGCGTTTTCTACACGGATCACTTTTCGGTCCCGCTCCCGCCCGGGCATCGCTTTCCGATGCACAAGTACGCGGCGCTGCGTGAGCGGCTGCTCGGGGCTGGCGTGCTCACGCCCGAGGAGTGCTTGCCGGCCCGTCCCGCTTCAGTCGAGGCCGTGCTCGCAGTCCACGACCCCGAGTACGTGCGCGGCTACCTCGACGGCACGCTCGACCAAAAGGCCCTCGCGCGCATCGGCTTCCCGTGGTCTCCGGCCATGGTCGCGCGCACCCTCGCCAGCGCCGGCGGCACGCTGCTCGCCGCGCAGGCCGCGCTCGAGGACGGCTTCGCCGGGGTGCTCGCGGGTGGCACGCACCACGCCTACCGCAGCGAGGGCTCCGGCTTCTGCGTGTTCAACGACATCGCCATCGCCGCCGTCGACCTGCTCGAGCGCGGGGCCGCGACGCGCGTGCTCGTCGTCGACCTCGACGTGCATCAGGGCGACGGCACGGCCTCAATCTTCGAGCGCGACAGCCGCGTGTTCACGTTTTCGATGCACGGTGAGCGCAACTTTCCCGCGCGCAAGCAGATCAGCGACCTCGACGTGCCGCTGCGCGACCAATGCGGCGACGAGGAGTTCCTCGCCCTGCTCGACGAGCACATGTCGAGCGCCTACGAGCGCGCTCAGCCCGACTTCGTGATCTACCAGGGCGGAGTCGACCCACTCGCGCAGGATCGCCTCGGACGGCTCGCGCTCTCCCACGCGGGCCTGCTCGAACGCGACCGACGCGTGTTCCGCGCGGCGCGCTCGCGCGGGCTCCCCTTGGTCGCGACGCTCGGCGGAGGCTACAGCGACCCGATCGACCCGACGCTCGAGGCGCATGTGAACACCTATCGCGCCGCGCGCGAGGTGTTCGAAACGGCTTAGGAACCGTTGAGTTCGGGGTAGAGGACCTGCACGCAGGTGGGACAGATGCTGTGCGTGAAGCGCGCGGCCCCGCGTAGGACGAGGTAGTGCTCGAGCACGCGCCACGAGCCCTGCTCGTCGCGGATCTGGCGACAGCCGGAGCAGATCGGCAGCAGTCCTTCGAGCTGGCGCACGCGGTCGAGCGCAGTCTTGAGTTCCCCGACCGTGCGCTCGCGCGCGGCGTCGGCCTCGTCGCGAGCCTCGAGAGCGACGCGCAACTCCCCGAGCTTCCGGCGCAGCTCCAGCCGGTCGACTACCATCGCCGCGAGCTTCTGGAGCATGCTCAGCGCGTCCGAGGACGGCGTGCGCGGGACCGTGTCGATCACGCACAGGGTGCCGAGGGCACTGCCCGGGCCGATGATCAGCGGCGCTCCAGCGTAGAAGCGGATGTGCGGGGCACCGGTCACGAGCTCGTTGGCGGCAAAACGCGGATCGAGCTGGGCGTCGGGCACGACCATTGGCCGGCGCTCGACAATGGCATGGGCGCAGAACGCGACGTCGCGCGAGGTCTCGCAGTCTTCGAGCCCCACCTTCGCCTTAAACCACTGTCGCTCGGCATCGACGAGGCTCAGGAAGGCCATCGGCGCACCGAACAGGTGCGCGGCGAACTCCACCACGTCGTCGAAGCCCTGCTCCGGCTCCGTGTCCAGAATGGCGTAACTGCGCAGGCGCGCAAGGCGCTCCCGCTCATCCGAGGGTGCGGGAGGCTTCAGGGGGCTGCCTGCTTGAGACACACGGACTACACTAAGCAGCCAAAGTATGTTTCAATAGCGAAAAACTATTACTGGCTCGCCATCGTGCCGTCCAACCTCCCAACGCTAGGTCGAGCGCGTCGATCCGCCCGGCGAGTCCCAGGTCCTTGCCTCGGCCACCCGAGCTTGCACGAACTCTCGCAGTTCCGCCTCCCGAGCTTCGAAGGCGCGATCCGCCCGGTCGAACTCGAACCCGAGCTGAACCCGGACGCGGCCGCGGGTCCGATGTCGCAGGCAAGCGCGCAGCTCGAAGGGCCGGGCGAGGCCTGGGAGTGCAAAGCGCAGCTGGACCATGGTGAGGTCCTCCAACCCGATCAGCCTGTCCGCCGGCCCCGAGACCGCGACGCCACCCTCGGAGAGGTCACATAAGAGGCCCTCGCAGGTGCGCTCGCCCCAGCGCATGTGGACCACCGGACGCCGGTCGAGCGAAGGCGGCACGCGCCGCTCGCGGCGCCGATTGAAGTGCCGAAAATAGGCCGGGTCGAGCCCGGCGAGCGTGCGCTCGGCTTCGAGGAACTCGACGCCGTAGCGAACGTGCTTCTGGCCGTCCTTGCGCGATCCCACCACGCGCGCGGCGATCACGACTTCCGCGCGCATGCCGCTGCAAATCGCGAGCTCGACGCGCTCCCCCACCTGCAGTATTCGGTCGAAACGCGGCAACCGGAGCCCGGCGCCCTCGGCCGACAGGTCCGCGAGCTCGACCCGGAATGGGGCGAGGCCAGCGACCCGCAGGATCAAGTCGAGAGGCTGGGCCCCGCCGTTTCCACGGCGGTACGTCGCGCGCTGGTCGCTGAGAGCAGTCGGCGGCGTGGGCGGAACGGCAGGCTTGCGCCAGAAGAACATGTGGTCGGAACCTCCGCCGGGAGTTTCGGGCCGCGGAAGGCCCACCCTTGACCGTCGGGACGCTTTCCCCGGGGCCACGGCGGTCCTAGCGTGCCTCCATGCGCCAGGAAACACGCACCTTCATCGCCGGCCAGTGGGTCGAGAGCCGCGGCGAGGCCCTGCACCTCGTCACCAACCCCGCCACGGAAGAGCCGCTCGCCCGCGTGCGCTCGAGCTCCCGCGCCGACGTCGACCGGGCGGTCGCCGCCGCCCGCGATGCGTGGCCCGGCTGGTCGCGCACGCCTCCGGCCGAGCGCGCGGCGCACCTCACCGCCCTCTCCAAGGCGCTGGCCGCCCGCCGCGACGAGCTCGGAGCCCTGATCACTTCCGAGCTCGGTGCGCCGCTCGAACTCTCCAAGCGCGTGCAGGCCGGACTGCCCGTCGCCGTGCTCGGCTCCTATGCGGCGCTGCTCGCCGAGTATCGCTTCGAGGAGCAGATCGGCAACTCGCTCGTGCTGCGCGCGAGCGCCGGAGTCGTGGCGGCGATCACGCCGTGGAACTACCCGCTGCACCAGGTGGTCGCCAAGGTCGCGCCCGCGCTCGCGGCGGGCTGCACGGTCGTCGTGAAACCGAGCGAGGTCTGCCCGCTGTCCGCGCTGCTCTTCGCCGAGGTCGTCGCTGCCAGTGGCCTGCCGCGCGGCGTGTTCAATCTGGTTCTGGGCTCGGGTCCCGAGGTCGGCGAAGCGCTCGCCACGCACGCTGGCATCGACAAGGTGTCGTTCACCGGCTCGTCGCGCGCAGGGCGGCGCGTGGCCGAGCTCGCGGCGCGCGACCTGCGCCGCTGCTCCCTGGAACTCGGCGGAAAGAGCGCCTGCCTCGTGCTCGATGACGCGGACTTCGCGCGCGCCATTGCGACGGCGGTCGCGGGGGCGTTCCAGAACTCCGGCCAGACCTGCAGCGCGCTGACGCGCCTGCTCGTGCCGCGCACACGACTCGACGAGGCCACGGACCTCGCCGTGGCGGCCGCCGCGACGTTCCGCGTCGGCGATCCGCTCGCCCCGGCGACTCGCCTCGGCCCGCTGGTGAGCGCCAGCCAGCGCGAGCGCGTGCGAGGCTTCCTCGTCCGGGCGCAGGCGGCCGGTGCGCGCTTCGCCTGCGGCGGCCCCGAGACTCCCGCGGGCCTCGAGCGGGGCTTCTACGTCGCCCCCACGGTGGTCGTCGGGGCCGATCCGGCGGCGGAAATCGCCCGCGAGGAGGTCTTCGGGCCTGTGCTGTGCATCCTGCCCCACGACGGCGATGAGCACGCCGTCGCCCTCGCCAACGACTCGGACTACGGCCTCGGTGGCGCGGTCTGGTCGGGGGATCCGGCCCGGGCCGAGCGCGTCGCGCGCGCGCTCCGCACAGGGCAGGTCGACCTCAACGGTGGCAAGTGGAACGTGCAGGCGCCCTTCGGCGGATTCAAGCGCTCCGGCCTCGGCCGCGAGCTCGGCCGCCACGGGCTCGAGGAGTTCACCGAGCTCCAATCGCTCCAGCGCTGAGCGCCCAATCGCATCTGGAAGTCACGGCCCCCGCCCCGTAGGCTCCGTCGCTGCTCAGGCGGTCGCGCAAGTGACCGCGGAGCCCTTTTGGCATCCCAACACAGTCTGTCTCCAATACCAATCCATGAAGAAGAGCTTCATCGCCGCGTCACTGGCCCTCGGCCTGTTCGGCGCGAGCTGCCTCGGCCCCAACAAGACCTTCAACGGCGTCCACGACTGGAACATGAAGGTGTCCGAAAACCGCTGGGTCAACGAAGCGGTGTTTCTGGGCATGAACATCATCCCGGTCTACGGCTTTTGCTTGTTCGCCGACTACATCGTTTTCAACTCGATCGAGTGGTGGACGGGCGAGAACCCGGTCAAGTGAGCTGACGCTCCGGTCCGGTGACCCGCGCGGGTCATCGGAAAGCTCGCGGCGCGTGCCCTGCTCAGGCGGGGCGCGCGCCGCGTCACTTTCCCCCGCGCACCCGTGGTCCACGGCTAGGATTGGCCCGTGCTGAATCGTTTGAAACTCGCGCCTGAGACGCAGTTCCTGATCATCGCGGCCGCCGTGGGCGCCGCGGGAGCGCTGCTCGACGCCTCGCTGCGCTGGCTGATCTCGCTCTCGCACAGAGTGTTCGTCTCCGGCACGAGCGAACTCTTCACGCCGCTCGGACTGGGCTGGAAGCCGCTGCTCTTCGTGCTCGCCCCGGCACTCGGCGGGCTCGCCGTTGGCCTGCTCGGACACTTCACGCGCTCCGAGGTCGGCGGCTACGCGCTGCCCTCGTTCCTCGAGAAGGTGAATCTGAAGGTCGATGAGCTGCGCCCGCGCCTGATCCTGCTGCGGTCGCTCGCCGCGGCCATCACTCTGGGCTCGGGCGGCTCCGCCGGGGTTGAGGGACCGATCGCGTCCTTGGGCGGCGGCATCGCGGCTTGGATCGGGCGCACGCGGCAGCTCGCGGGCGAGCGCCTGCGGGTGATGGTCGCCTGCGGGGCGAGCGCGGCGGTCGCGGCGGCCTACGGCGCGCCGATCGCGGGCGTGTTCTTCACGCAGGAGATCGTGCTCGCGGGCAACTACGACCTGCAGAACTTCGTGCGCGTGGTCGTCGCGGCGGGCTCGGCCACCGTGGTGGCGCGCGCGATCCGCGGGGATGCGCCGCTGTACGACGTGGCACCGTTCGAGCTCCAGAGCGCCGGCGAGCTCGGCTTCTACCTCGCGCTCGGCCTCCTCTGCGGCCTCGTCGGCGCGCTGTTCTCGCGGCTGTTCTTCGCCACCAAGCGCCGCTTCGCGGCCACGACCCTGCCCGCCCCGTGGCGTCCGGCCCTCGGCGGCGCGCTCGTCGGCCTGATCGCGCTGCTCTCGCCCGGGGTGCTCGGCACGGGCGAGGAGATCATCGAAGTCCTGCTCTCGATCGACCGCTCGACCACGGCCGCGATCTTGGTCGCGCTGGGCACGCTGGTGGTCGCCAAGGCCGTGGCGACATCACTCACGATCGGCTCCGGCGGCGCCGGCGGCATCTTTGGTCCGTCGCTAGTGCTCGGGGCAGCCCTCGGCGCAGCTGTCGGTGGCGTGGCGGATCGCCTGTGGCACGAGGGCACCTCGATCCCGGGCCACTACGCGATGATCGGCATGGGGGCGCTGCTCGCGGCCACCGTGCGCGCGCCCTTGACCTCGATCTTCCTCGTGTTCGAGCTGACGGGCTCGTCCTCGACCGCCGTGCTGCCCGCGATCTTGGCCGTCGCCGCAGCGCTGTACGTGGCGCGCAAGTTCGAGCGCCACTCGATCGACGATGCAGAGCTCGCCTCGCGCGGCGTGCGCCTGCGCGAAAGCCGCGATCTCACGGCCCTCGACAGCGTCAGCGCCGAGGAGGCCATGCACCCCGGCTTCGAGGGGGTGCCGGCCTCGACCGCCGCGCCCGCCCTGCAGGCACTCGTCTCGCGCTCGCGCGCCAACGCCTTCGTGGTCGTCGACGAGCGCGACGAGATGGTCGGACTGATCTCGCTGCAGGACTTGCGCCTGATGGACGAGTCCACGGCAGCCCAGCTCGGACCGCTGACGATCGCGTCCGACCTGTGCGAGCGCCGCGTGGTCACGATCTTTGCCGACGAGTCGCTGTCCGTGGGCCTCGCGCGCCTCGATGAGCGCGGTTTCCGCCAGTTGCCGGTGGTTGCGCGCGGGAATCCGCGCCAGGTGATCGGGATGCTCGAGCGCCAGCACATCCTCGCCGCCTACCGCCGCGCGCTCGCCTGCCGCGGCGAAGGAGCCGCCACGGACGGTTCGGGCGCGGCCTCCTGACAACGCCCGGGACAGGCGTTGAGCGGGAACAGCCGAGGCATGTCGCCGCTACAATGCAAAGCTCAGGGGCTGATCCTCTCCACCCGCGGTAGGGCGGCGAGGCAGCCTGCGCGAGAACCCCGAGGGCCGGGTGGCCCAGGAGTGCATGCCGTGGCGTCGATCCCCTCGTTCCTCTCCCCGACCGACACCTTCGTCCGCCGCCACATCGGCCCGAGCGATGCGGACGTCCAGGACATGCTGGCCTCGATCGGCTCCACCAGCCTCGATGCCCTGATGGAGGAGACGGTGCCGGGCGCCATCCGCATGCGGCGCCCCTTCGCCCTCGGCGGCGAGCGCGGCGAGCACGAGCTGCTCGCGGAGCTCAAGCAACTCGCGAGCGGCAATCAGGTCTTCAAGAACTTCATCGGGCTCGGTTACTACGGGACCATCACCCCGCCGGTGATCCTGCGCAACATCCTCGAGAACCCGGGCT